>MHDO01000028.1 GCA_001805005.1 Nitrospinae bacterium RIFCSPLOWO2_12_39_16 | reverse complement strand
AGTCACCCTTACCATATACTTCCTTCTCAAATCGAATACCTTTAAAGAGAGAAGATATTCCATAGCATTCGGTATCGCGGCGGGAATAGGTATGCTAACCCGCTGGAATTTTCTTTTTTTTGTATTCCCTGCCCTCATTTATAAGATATATATGATTTTAAAAGAAGTCAGAAGTCAGAAGTCAGAAGTCAGAAATCAAATAAAGAATCTTGCTGCTGCCTCAATTATTTCAATTACTATTTTCTCCCCCTGGTATATTTCAAATATGGGAAACATACTCCTCAATGCAGGTATCAGCATCAAAGACAGCGCAGTTATTGAAGGAGATCCCCACGGTCTAAATATAGAAAATTTCATATATTATCTGAAGGCAATAAATGAGCAGGTATCTTCACCCCTTTATATTCTGTTTATCATTAGCTTTGCATTATATATCTATAAATACAGAGATAATAGAGATATAAGCATCTTCTGGTGGTTTATAGGGTCCTACATTATAGTAACAGCCATTGCCAATAAGGATTCACGCTACTCAATGCACTATCTTCCGGCAGTTGCCATATTTTCCACTTTCTGGATAAAGGATATAAAATCAGGTATTGCAAAAGACAGCATTTCAGTCATTATTATAATTTTTATTTTTCTGCAATATTTTTCATCTCTCTACGGATTGAGGCTCCTTCCTGCTGAACGAATCTCCCTTGGATCATTGAATATCATCCTCTCACAAAGCAACCCACCGGCAAGGGAAAACTGGAAGGTTGATGAGATTGAGAAGGTAATCCTCTCTGAAAACAGCTTCTACAACATTAAAAATATGGTGAGGATAATACCGGACTATCCGACATTTGCGAAGGCAACATTTGAATACTATAAATATTTTAACAAATACAATAATATACATTTTAGCTGGCATACAAACTTTCCTGAGTTCACAGACTACATTGTTACAAAGACTGGAAATGTTGGACCTCTTTTCAGAGAAAAGGCTCATACATTAACGAAATATATTGAGACACCCCCACCTGAATTTACAAATATCTTTAGCAAGTTCAGAGAATTTAAACTTCCTGATGGCTCTACGGCAACACTCTATAAAAGGGATATAATTCCCCTGTCAGAGGTAATCGCAAAGGATATTATCAATATGATAAAAGAGAGGCTTGAAACAATTCTCCTCCAATTTGTCAAAAACCATGATGTACTAGAGATTCAGATAGCTCCTTATGAAGATGAAGAAACTCTGAGGGGTAGGTTCAAAGAGATAACAATTCTTGCAAAAAAGGCAATGATAGGTGATTATAAGCATAAAGATGCAGGAATGATTGTTAATGATATAAAATTTACATTTCAGGATATAACTGTAAATCTCTATAAATTAAAAGAGGGAAAGATAGAAGTAATCAGCCTGAAAGAGGTTATCCCATCAGGGAAGATATATGCAGAGGATTTAAGAAAATTTTTGGAAAAAGAGGCAAAGGGTATCAAAAATATAGATATCCATTTTAATAAAAATATAATACACCTTTCAGCCGACCTGAATCGTTATGCAAATCTACAGATGAAATTCAGGCCGATTGTAACCCCTGAAAATAATATTGGAATAAAGGTTGATGGACTTACTATGCTCTCTCTGCCTATACCTTCCTTTATTCTGAACATGTTGCTGAATAATGTTTATGTGTTCAAACAAGACATCACGCCATGTAGGGTGGTTTTAAATAATATAACAATAGAGAATGAATACTTAAGGATAAATTAAAGGGAAATTATGAAAGTAGATTTAATGAGAAAAATAGATTTTTACATGGGCGTTCCTTTGTGCCTTTTCTTTTCCATTTTTTTTAAAACCATTTTTATTTTTCACACAAAAGAAACTGCTCAGCCAAAAAACATTCTCTTTATTGAACTTTCAGAAATGGGGAGTGCCATCCTTGTTGACCCTGCAATGAAAAAGTTGCAGAGAAGTTTGACTGGTAGTGAACTATTCTTTTTAATTTTCAAAAGGAATAAACCCAGCCTGAACCTACTCAATACCGTCAAAGAAGAAAATATCTTTACCATCAGTGAAGATTCTTTCTTCTCCCTTACCTTTGATACCTTGCGTTTTTTGATATGGGCAAGGGATAGAAATATAGATACTGTTATTGACCTTGAATTATTTTCCAGATTTACTGCCCTACTGACAATCCTGTCTGGTGCAATTAATCGCGTGGGATTTTATGGATACCATAACGAAGGTTTATATCGCGGAGATTTTTTAACACACAGGGTATCGTATAATCCTCATATTCATATTGCAAAAAACTTTATTTCTCTCATCAATGCCCTGCTTTCCAATAATAGAGAAATCCCCTATTCCAAGACCCTCATTACTGATGAAGAAATTCGGCTGGATAAAGTGACCGTTGACCATAAACAGAAAATACAGATGATTGAAAAAATTGAGACTCTGTGCCAGCTTTTCAACAGAGATAAAAAGAGGATTGTCTTGATTAATCCCAATGCCAGTGAAATGCTCATACAACGGCGATGGATGCCTGAAAATTTCTCATTACTTATTCAATATATTTTAAATGACTATCCTGATACAGTTGTGTTAATCACAGGTTCTGCCGGAGAAAGGGAAGAGGCAGAAAAACTCCGCCTCTCTGTAAAAAACGAGAGATGTTATAATTTTGCCGGCGAGTCCAAGTTTCACGAACTGCCATTACTTTATTCCGTTTCACACTGCATGGTAACCAATGATTCAGGACCCGGACATTTTTCTGCGGTTTTGGATCTGCCATCTTTCGTTATCTATGGGCCTGAGACCCCAAAGCTTTACGGCTCTCTTGGGAATTCTAAGGCAATCTATGCTGGTCTCGCATGTTCTCCATGCGTGAGCGCCGCAAACCATAGAAAAACACCATGCACCGATAATGTTTGTCTGAAAGTTATTTCACCGGAATATGTTTACAAGATTATTAAACCCTGTCTTGATAAGGGTTAGTCCCCCTTTGTTAAGAGGAGGTCAGGTGGTTAGATTAATGGTATCCCTATTTTAGAAGATGATGCTTCTCTAAATCCTGTCTTAATTCCAAGAGCGGCGCTGAAACTCATCTATCACTACTAAACTGCGCTGGTCTTTCAGAACAAGCTGCGCTATTTCCGGCCTTAACGGCGTTTCAGTATCCTCAAGGTCAAAATAACTCCCTTCCTTCATGCCGAATATTTCTCTGGCAAGCATCGTCTTTCCGCACTGTCTCGGTCCAACAAACAGTGTAACAGGAAACCGCTTTATGGCTTAAAGGGTCTTTTCAATTAACTGTGCGCGTCTTATCTTCATTAGTTTGAAAATTACATACTACATGGTAATTTTCAAGAATAATTTAGCATGGGAAACGGAGTATCTGATATTGTATTCTCCTCCGGAACTCCAATGAATTTTGTCAGATACTCCTTCATCAGATTTGCATCTTTTTCTGCATATTGGACAGGGACTGTCTTTTTGTATTTTTCTATCCCTATTATGAGCGCCCATTTGTTCCTGTCAGGTCATTACAGTTGCGTCGCAAAATTACCTGCCAGTCTTGTCTTTCAGGCGACTTGGCAATTTACCTAAAATCCTAAATCGGATTTTGGGTATGATTTCGGATTTCAGATTTTATCTTGGCGCCAAGGAAGAGCATATGAAGATGAAGACTGAAAAGGGAAAGATATGCTATGTCTGTTACAACAAATACAAGGCTGAACAAAAATTTAATTTAACCACAGAGGACACAGAGAAGAAGATAGATAAAAATTATTAAGGAGACCACTTGGAAGACATTTCAGAGCAGATGCAGTTGAGGAGGGCAAAGCTTCAGGAATTAAGAAATTCAGGCACTGACCCTTATATTGACAGATTTAGGATAACCCACTCTATAGGTTTTGTTTCACAAAAATACGGAGCCCTCCCAAAAGAAGAATTAGAGAAACTTAATGACGAGGTTATCATTGCAGGCAGGATAATGACAAGGAGGGAGCATGGAAAGACCACCTTCTGTCATGTTCAGGATTCGTCAGGCAGACTACAGATATATATAAGAAAAGATGAGTTGGGTGATGGTGTATATGATACATTCCTTAAATATGATATTGGCGATATAATCGGCATAACAGGCAAGGTTTTCCGAACAAGGACAAATGAATTAACCATCCATGCAAAAGGTATTACCCTCCTAACAAAATCATTGAGGCCCCTCCCTGAAAAATGGCATGGACTAAAGGATGTTGAAATCAGATATAGACAGAGGTATGTGGATTTGATTGTCAATCCCGAAGTCAGGGAGGTCTTTATCAAGAGAACGCTTATTGTCCAGAAGATGAGGGACTTTCTTAATAATAAAGGCTTTCTTGAGGTTGAGACACCTATGATGCAGTCCATCCCGGGTGGTGCTACTGCAAAACCGTTTAAGACCCATCATAATGCACTCGGTATGGATTTATTTTTACGCATCGCACCTGAGCTATATCTAAAGAGGCTTGTGGTTGGAGGGCTTGAGAGAGTCTATGAGATAAACAGGAATTTCAGAAATGAAGGTATATCAACACAGCACAACCCTGAATTTACTATGCTTGAGTTTTATATGGCTTATGCGGATTACAATGATTTAATAAGCCTGACTGAGGAGATGTTCTCCTTTTTATCAAAAGAGGTGCTGGGGACATCTGTTATAGAGTATGGCAGTGAAAAGATAGATTTGACACCGCCGTGGAAGAGGTATTCATTTAAGGATTCAATAATTGAATTGGGAGGTGTAAGTCCTGATATATTGGATGATGAAGAAAAGGCATTAAAATTTGCAAGAGACCTTGATACGCCAATTACAAAATCGGATACAAAGGGTAAGATATGGCAGAAAATATTTGATTATACTGTAGAGCCAAAACTTATACAGCCGACATTTATAACAGATTATCCCCTTGATTTATCCCCTCTTTCAAAAAAGAAAAGGGATAACCCTGAACTTGTAGAAAGGTTTGAACTCTATATAGCAAAAAGGGAGATGGCAAATGCCTATACAGAGTTAAACGACCCTATAGACCAGAGAGAGAGGTTTGAGGAGCAAGTTTCACAGAGGGGTGCTGGGGATGAAGAGGCACACATGATGGATGATGATTTTGTGAGGGCATTAGAGTATGGAATGCCCCCGACGGCTGGAGAGGGGATTGGCATAGACAGACTCATAATGCTCTTTACGAATTCCCCCTCAATCAGAGATGTGATTTTATTTCCTCAAATGAGGAAGGAGTGAGTTAAGTTATAAAGTTCATAAAGTTACTTTATGAACTTGTAACTATCTTTTATATGTCCTACGAAATTTTTATTAGTCTCCGTTATTTGAAGGCAAAGAGGAAGCAGGCTTTTATATCCCTTATCACATGGATTTCCATCGGGGGTGTGGCTGTTGGCGTTACTGCACTTATTGTAGTCATCTCTGTTATGGGAGGTATGCAGGAAGACTTGAGGAATAAGATTCTTGGGACGAACTCCCATGTAGTTGTCTTGAGTAATGAGGGTGCAATGACAAAATATGGAGAGATTATTAAGAAGATAGAAGGTGTTCCCCATGTTGTATCTGCATCTCCTTTTATTTTCAATCAGGTAATGCTGACATCTCACAGCAGCGTCTCAGGAGTTGCAATCCGCGGTATTGACCCTGATTTGGAGGCGAAGGTTACTGACCTATCAAAGAGGGTAAAAGAGGGCGGGTTAAAATTATTAAAGACCCCCCAGAGCTCCGAACTCCAAACTCCAAACTCCGAACTTATAGAGGGTATTGTAATTGGTAAAGACCTTGCAAGAAATCTTGCTGTATTTCTTGGCGATACTATTGATGTGGTTTCTCCATTCGGGAGGGCAACCCCAATGGGGACCACCCCAAAGGTAGAAAAGTTCAGGGTGGTTGGCATATTTGATACAGGGATGTATGAATATGATTCAAGCCTTGCCCTTATATCAATACCTGCGGCACAGAGGTTTTTCAGTATGGGTGAAACTGTGACAGGTATTGAGATAAAGGTGGATGATATTTATCTTGCAGACAGTGTGGCAGATAAAATTCACAGTATGCTCGGCTTCCCATACTGGACAAGGGATTGGATGGAGATGAATAAGAATCTCTTCTCGGCGCTCAAACTTGAAAAGTTTGGCATGTTTGTTATACTTACATTAATAATAATAGTTGCCGCATTCAATATAATCGGTACCCTTATAATGATGGTTATGGAAAAGGGGAGAGACATTGCAATCCTCAAATCCATGGGCGCTACAGACAATAGTATAATGAAAATCTTTATAATGGAGGGATTGATTATCGGAATAGCAGGCACTATTATTGGATGTATCGGTGGATATGTCTTATGTGAACTCCTTGATACTTATCACTTCATAAAACTCCCAAGTGATGTCTATCAGCTTGATACGCTCCCGGTAAAGATGAATCCTATTGATTTCTTATATATATCTTTATCGGCAATTGTCATAAGTTTTCTTGCAACTATATATCCATCATGGAATGCCTCCCGCCTTGACCCTGTGGAGGCACTTAGATATGAGTGAAAAGTGGAAGAATTAGTGCTGGTCAAAGAACTAAAAAAATCCTTTAAGTCAGGAGATGATTCTCTTGAGGTCTTAAAGGGTCTCAATTTCAGCATAGCAAAAGGTGAGATGCTCGGCGTAGTAGGTGCGTCAGGTGCAGGAAAAAGCACACTCCTTCATGTAATCGGTGCATTAGATAAGCCAACAGAGGGGTCTGTGGTGTTTAATAATCAAGAAATATTTAAAATGAACAAAACACAGTTGGCAGGATTTCGCAATAAGAGGATTGGCTTTGTATTTCAGTTCAATAATCTTTTGCCAGAATTCACTGCAATAGAAAATGTTATGCTCCCTGCCATTATAAATAAAAAAAGAAAAGATGAGGCTGCAATAGAAGCTAAAAGAATTTTGACAGAAGTAGGATTAAAGGATAGAATCAATCATAGACCAGGTAAATTGTCAGGCGGCGAGCAGCAGAGGGTGGCAATTGCAAGGGCGCTCATGAATGATCCTGACCTCATACTTGCAGATGAGCCTACAGGGAACCTTGACAGCAAGACAAGCGAGGATATATATGAGCTCTTTTTTAGAATGAATAGAGAAAAAGGGCAGACATTTGTAATAGTCACCCATAATGACACCCTTGTAAAAAAAATGATGAGAGTGATAAAATTGGCAGATGGAATGATAGTGTAAAAGAGGGAGGATGAATATGTTTAAGAAATTTACTGAAAGGGCGAGAAGGGTAATAATCCTTGCAAGGGAAGAGGCAGAGAGGTGTCAGCATGAATACCTTGGAACTGAGCATATACTCCTTGGCATAATTAAAGACGGCGGAGGTATAGCGATTCTTGTCCTCCAGAGACTGGGAGTGGACATAAAACATCTGAAGCCTGAGATTGAAAGAAACCTTCCTTTGAGCTCAAATACGCTTGTCGTCGGGGATATACCCTTTACTTCTCGTGCAAAAAAGGTGCTGGAATATGCAGTAGAAGAAGCAAGGGCAATGGGGCATAGTTATATCGGCACTGAGCATCTTCTTATAGGATTGATAAAGGAGAAGGATGGCGTTGCCTACAGGATATTGAGCAGCTTCGGATTACAGTATTCAGATATAAAGGAGCAGACTATAAATCTACTGAGAGAGCCTGCATCAGAGGCAAAAGATACAAGCAAGACACCTGCATTAGATGAATTCGGCAGAGACCTTACTGAGTTGGCAATCAAAAGGAGACTTGACCCTGTAATCGGCAGGACCAATGAGATAGAGAGGGTAATTCAGATACTCTCTCGCCGCACAAAAAATAATCCTGTCCTCATTGGTGAGCCCGGTGTTGGCAAAACAGCTATTGTAGAGGGACTTGCACAGAGGATTGTAGATAGAGAGGTTCCTCAGACTCTATATGACAAAAAATTAATATCGCTTGATCTTGGTGCACTGATTGCCGGAACAAAATACAGGGGACAGTTTGAGGCAAGGATGAAAGCTGTAATGAAAGAGATAACCCAGCATCCTAAAAATATCATCCTATTTGTAGATGAAATCCATACACTGATAGGTGCAGGTGCGGCAGAAGGATCAGTGGATGCTTCAAATATGTTAAAACCAGCCCTCTCCAGAGGCGAGATACAGTGTATAGGTGCAACTACGCTGGATGAATATAGAAAATATATTGAAAAGAATGGTGCGTTGGAAAGGAGATTCCAGCCGATAATTGTAAACCCGCCGTCCGTAGAGGAGGCAATACAGATTATAAAAGGGTTAAAGGATGAGTATGAACTCCATCATAAGGTGAGAATAACAGAAGGTGCAATTAATGCATCTGTTAAATTGTCCGATAGGTATATAAGTGACAGATTCTTACCTGATAAGGCAATAGACGTTATAGATGAGGCAGGCTCAAGAGTAAGGCTGAAAAGGGTTACATATCCGCCAGAGGTAAGAGAATTGCAGAGAGAGATTGATGATGTCGCAAGAGAGAAAAGGAAAAGGATTGAGGCACAGGAGTTTGAGAAGGCAGTTAAACTGCGGGATAAAGAGGAGGGTCTGAAGAACAAATTGGAATTGATGAAAATAGAGTGGGAAGCCTCGCAGAAAGGTGCAATGCCTGAGGTAACAGAAGATGACATTACCTATGTAGTATCAAGGATGACAGGCATACCTCTGTCAAGAATTGAGAAAGAGGAATCACAGAGACTTCAGGAGATGGATGCAGAGCTATCAAAAAAGATAATAGGACAGAAAGAGGCAATAAGTGCTATAAGCAAGGCGATAAGACGCTCAAGGGCTGGGCTGAAAGATATAAAGAGACCAATGGGTTCATTTCTCTTCCTTGGCCCTACCGGTGTCGGCAAGACAGAACTTGCCTGCGTGCTGGCAGAATATCTGTTTGGTGACAGAAGGGCTATCATAAGGCTTGACATGTCGGAGTATATGGAAAAGTTTAATGTATCTAAACTTACAGGTTCCCCCCCCGGCTATGTGGGCTATGAAGAAGGTGGACAGCTTACTGAGAAGGTTAGAAGAAAGCCATATTCGGTTGTCCTGCTTGACGAAATAGAAAAGGCTCATCCAGATATATTCAATATGCTCCTCCAGATAATGGATGATGGAAGGCTTACAGACAGCTATGGAAGGGCAGTTGATTTCAGGAATGCCATACTTATAATGACATCAAATCTCCATGCGAGATTTTTAGATAAAGGGCTATCCATGGGTTTCCAGAGGGAAGACGATGGTGGTTCGTTTAAAAAATATAAGGATACTATCAAGTCAGAGCTTAAAAAGACATTCAGCCCTGAGTTTTTAAACAGGATTGATGATACTGTCATTTTCCACCAGCTTGAAAAAGAGGATATACTCCAGATTGTAGATATCCTCATCAATGACCTGAACACCCGCCTGATAGAAGAGGGTATTACGCTTCAGCTTGATAATGATACAAAGGAATGGCTTGCAAAGGAAGGATACAATGCGACATACGGTGCAAGGCATTTGAAGAGGACAATTCAAAAGCATATCAATGACCCACTCTCAGAAGAACTGCTCCTCGGCAGATTTAAGAATACAGGTGTCCTTCATGTAAGACTTCAGAATGATGTTCTTGTCTTCGTAGGGAAAAAGGACCCTGTCGGTACTTGCTAACAGGAGTCATGAGTCAGGAGAAAGTAAACAGTAAGCAGTATTCAACAGGCGGAAAAACCATTTACTACTTACTGCCTGCTGTATTCTGCTTACTGCTTACTGCTTACTGCCTGCTATATTCTGGAGGGTTAGAGGCAGCTGATTTTGAAACTGGTGCTATTAACCTTGCCAATCCTATAGTTCACATAACAATAAAAGGAAATGAGAGGGTTCATGAATCAACAATCAGGTATTACATAAGTCTTAAAGAGGGGGAACTGTATTCTCCTTCAAAGGTAAGAAACGATATAAAAAGGATATATAACCTCGGATACTTTGATGATATAAATGTTGATATTGAGGAGGATGCTTCGGGATTAACTGTTTCATATCTCGTAAAAGAAAAGCCCTTTATCAAAGATGTGAAGATAAAGGGGTTTAAAGAGATAGAAATTTTTGAAATAAAAAAGAAGCTTTCGCTTAAAAAAGGCATTCATTTTAAAAGCCACTTTGTGCAAAAGGACATTGACTCAATAAAGAAGCTTTATCAGGAAAAGGGATTTTATTTTGCCTCTGTAGATGTCTCAACAAAGAGTATAGAGAATAATCAGGTTGACATAGAATTCAAGATAAACGAGGGAAAAAAGGTATATGTAACAGATATTATATTTGTTGGTAATAAATATTTTGATGAGAGAGCACTTAAAAAACAGGTAGATACTCATGAAAAGGGACTATTCTCATGGTTTACAAGTTCGGGAACATACAAGAAGGAGATATTAAAAACTGATATCCTTAAACTTGAATCCTTATATCACGACAACGGCTTCATAAAGGTAAAGGTAGAAGATCCGCGGGTAGAGATTGATAAAGAACTGAGAAGGATTTACATAACCATATTTTTAAATGAAGGAGAACAGTATCGTGTCGGCAGTGTTCAGATAGAAGGGGATGATGTATATTCAGAAAAAGAGCTGAGGGGAGTATTCAACCTAAAAGAGAATGACATATTTAATAGGTCTCAGCTCAGTCGTGATATTTTCACAATGACAGACATGTATTCCCAGAAGGGTTATGCCTTTGCCGATGTAATTCCGAATATAAAAACCGATGAGAATCTTAAAAGGGTAGATATAGATATTAAGATTGATAAAGGGAGAAAGGTTTATATAGGAAAGATAAATATATTCGGCAATGAAAAAACAAGGGATAATGTAATCCGCAGGGAATTCAGGCTTCAGGAGGGAAGCCTCTTTGACAGTGCCAAGATAAGGAGGAGCAGGGAGAGAATAAATAATCTTGGTTTCTTTGACGAGGTCAATTTTGAACAGAAGAGCAGAAGAGAAGAAGATATGGTTGACCTTGATGTAAAGGTAACTGAGAGGTCAACGGGGAGCTTAAGTGCAGGTGCTGGATATAGTTCAGTTGAAAATGCTATATTATTTGCTCAAATATCGCAGAGCAATCTTTTTGGAAAGGGATACAGGCTTGCATTGAACGCTCAATTATCAAGTCTTCGCAAGGACTATGAGATAGAATTTACAGAACCGCGGCTTTTTGACAAGGAACTCCTGGCAGGCTTAAGTTTATTTAATACAGAGCGAAATTATTATAGCTATTTATCAAAAAACAATGGCAGCAGTGTTAGGCTCGGTAAATCACTGGGTGAATATACATGGGGGAATATTTCCTATAGGTATGAGATTGTTAATATCTCTATAAGTAATAGGGGAATTGCATCATCCTTCCTCTTTTCACAGGAGGGGGACAGAACAACAAGCAGTATTGCCCCTTCTGTAACAAGGGATACAAGAGATGATTATTTTAATCCACAAAAGGGTTCAAGGCAATATCTATATGGAGAATATGCAGGCGGATCTATTGGTGGGATTATAAACTATTATAAATTAATGGGGGAAGAGAGTTGGTATCATCCTCTGTGGTGGAATCTTGTATTCATGATTCATGGGAAGATAGGCTATGTTGATGGACATAGCGGAAAAGATTTACCCATATTTGAGAAATTTTTCCTTGGAGGTCCTGATTCTTTAAGGGGTTTTAATTTTAATGATGTGGGGCCAAGAGATGCAGCCGGACAATCTATTGGCGGCAGGTCTCTTTTACTCTTAAATACAGAATTACTATATCCGTTCACAAGATATGTGAGGGGAGTCGTATTCTACGATAGGGGAAATGTATATGGGAAAGAAGGGGATTTATTAAAAACTACAAGCAATGATTTTGATATTGGAAACATGAGGCATGCGTGGGGATTAGGAATAAGGTTCTATTCTCCGATAGGCCCAATAAGCTTTTCATGGGGATTCAAATTAGACCAGATGAAGGGTGAGAGCCCAAGTGAGTTCCATTTTACTATAGGAAGGGCATTCTGATTTTAGATTTACGATTTGAGATTTACGATTTAAAAATCTTAAATCAAAAATCCTAAATCATAAATTTATGGGGGGGGGATTTATGAAAAAAATATTATCAGTTATTATATCGGCAGGTTTTATATTTTTCGGAGCGTCTAATTTAAGGGCTGAGTCATTAAAGATAGGTTATGTGGATCTTCAAAAGGCACTGAATCAGTCTGTTACAGGGAAGACTGCATTGGAAAAGCTCAAAAATGATATTGAAAAAGAGAATGAAGTGCTTAAGGAAAGGGAAGAGGAAATTAAAAAACTGGAAGAGGAACTTAACAAACAGGGTTTTATGATGAAGGAATCCGAAAAGGAGAGAAAGACTGAAGAATACAGGAGAAAAGGAAGAGACTTTGAGAGATATAAAGAGGATACA
>MHDO01000027.1:10205-12623 GCA_001805005.1 Nitrospinae bacterium RIFCSPLOWO2_12_39_16 | reverse complement strand
CCCAAGCCGAATCCCTCCTTTTAGAAGAACTCGGCATAAAAGATATTGACCTTTCACATGAGCCTTGCTATGAGGTAAACTCTGCCAATGCAATATCTGCCAACCGCATTGACGCTGAATACTACCAGCCGAAATATGAAAGGGTGATTGAGGCTATAGAAAATAGTAAGTATGGCTGGTGCAAATTGCCTGATAGAATAACAAATATCATAGACAAATATGATCCTTACAAAGAACAGGAAAGAAACTTCCGCTATATAGAGCTTTCCAATATCAATCCTTCCATCGGAGTTATTGACGATTATTTGGAATTAAAGGGTAAAGACTTACCATCAAGGGCTCGGATGTTAATAAGGGAAGGTGATGTAATTATTTCGTCTGTTGAAGGCTCTATTGATAAGGTTGCACTCGTTGATAATATACATGATGGTTGCATTGCCTCTACAGGATTCTTTGTTTTCAGAGCTAACGAAAACACTTTACCTGAATATGCCTTAGTTTTATGCAAATCTATTTTAATTCAAAAACAGTTAGAAAAATTATCATCTGGCACCATATTAGCCGCAGTTCCTAAAAATCTTGTAGAAACTCTTATCATTCCTGATGTTCCTATAGAAGCCCAAAAAGAAATTGCAAACTTAATCCGTCAATCCCACTCCGCCCGCCGTCAGGCAAAAGAACTTTTAGAACAAGCCAAGCAGAAGGTTGAGGAGATGATTGAAAAGGGAACATTAAATGGGATGAAAAAGATGTTCTGAAGGAGATAAACAAATGAATGACAAACCTGAAATCCGAAAAATGGAATTTGTCTTTACCCGCATTCATTTTGAAGGATTATTTTCTGGAGGTGCAACTCAGCGAATAAAAGACTTCCTCTCGAAATCCGAAAATCAGTTTATTGAGGAAGGTAGATTCAAGTGGGCTTTCGGTGATATAGATTCTCAAAGTATAAACGGCGATGAAATTATTTTTGGAAGATTGGGTAGGACTGTTACCCAGAAATTTGAAATCATATACGACCAAATAAAACATTCTTATAAAAAAGAACTCATTAAAAGTAGCGAAGCTGCTTATTCTAATTTTTTTATAATGCCACGACTTAATATTTTAGTTTTAGAAGGAAAATATAATTTGAGTCGGGGCAAATTTATTAAAATATTTAAGAAATTTTGGCAAAAATATGATGTTGCTGCTGAAATAGGTTTTGAATTTATTAAGGATGAGATTGAAATATTTGAAACCATAAAAACATGGGATCGAATTACCGATGCATCTTTTGATCTAATTCCTTCAAACCCAAGTCCCAGAGATAATTGGAAACCTGTTGATGATATAATTATAAAAGCATCAGCAAAAAGAGCAAAGTTAAAATTTGAAAATAAAGAAGACTCTCTTAGCAAAGAAAACAGCGTTGTTCAACAAAGTATGTCTATGGCTGCTGATGGATATGGGGAATTTAAGTTGAAGGGATTTAAAGGTAATGTCGGGCAAGTCTTTAATTCTATCTCAAAAATAATAAAGAAAGAGATTCATAGTGTAGATGACTTAAAAGCAATTGTGGGACGAATTCATCAAGAAGTAAAAACGATTGTTAGAGGGGACAAGCATAATGAATGAAATTGATTACAGCCTGAATAGTTTAATCAAGCAATATGGTGGATTTGGTAAGATTATCAAATCTTCAGACTTCATATTGTCCTTTATTTGTGCCTTGCTATTTTTGATTTACATAAAATTTTTTGCTGGCGCAGATGCTGGTAATTTTACAAAAGATTTAGCATCAGATTTATTGAACATATCTGCCAGTTTATTTGGAATACTATTTGCTGCTTTTGCAATAATCCTTTCTTTATCAGACGAAAAATTTATGAAGTTTTTGCGAAAGCATAATGTTTTGGACAAAATTTTATTACCCTTTTGGTTTGTATCAATTCTTTATATAATAACTATTGGTTTCAATATACTTGTTAAGTTTTTTCCGCCAGATATCGCAAAGTATTTAATGGTATTTTCCATATTTATTTTTAGTTGGGCTCTTTTTGGCACAGTATATCTTGTTAATGATACAATCAGTTTTGCCAGAAGAAGGGCTGACTATTTGGAGTATGAAAATGAAATTTTAGAAATTTCAAAAGAGGAATCTCATAAAAAATAAAATTCTGTTTGATGGGAAAGGGGGTAAACTATAAATCCACTTCTTCAAAGAATATCTGTGACCAAAATATATGCTTTGGTAAACCGTATATTTGAGGGATGCGAATTCAGGTATCCCTGCTTCTTGATTTATTGGCTGATGGCATGACAATTAAAGAGATAATCGTGGAGTATCCCCAATTGACAGAGGAAAACATCCACACAGCTATAGCCTATGGAGCAGAAATATCACTGGGACGGTATGTTTAGATTACATTCGGCAAT
>MHDO01000027.1:7180-10145 GCA_001805005.1 Nitrospinae bacterium RIFCSPLOWO2_12_39_16 | reverse complement strand
TAGAGATATATATAACGCACTTATTGAATCCTTTGGGGAAGATGCGCTTAAAGAAAAAACAGACGATATTTTTCTATCTGCGATGGAGAACCTTTTAGAGAAATACAGCCGTGAGATATTAAAATTTGAAGAAAAGTATGGTGTATCTTTCAAGGAATTTGAAAAAATGTGGGATGAGGGTAGTATTAAGGATAAGCATAGTCATGAAATAGAAGGGGATTTTATTGATTGGGAAATGTTAGAGACTGAAAAGAAAGAATTGCTGTCGGCACTGTCCAGACTTAAAGGCTTTAAGAAATGAACAATCCTAATGTTGATGCCTTCCTTGCAGAAATTATATTCTAATGAAACTTAAAATCCTCCTTGAAGATATAAAGATTCAGCATACTGTATTTGCACTCCCGTTTGCCCTCATGAGTGCCTTTATTGCCTCTAATGGAGTTCCACCTTTAGACAAATTATTATGGATGATTCTTGCAATGGTAGGTGCAAGGAGTTCTGCAATGTCCTTTAACAGGATTGCTGATGTGGATTATGACAGGGAAAATCCAAGGACGAAGGAGAGGGCACTCCCAAAGGGCAGAATAAGAAAATCATACTATATAATATTTCTAATACTTTCCGTTCTCCTTTTTATATTTTCATGTATAATGCTTAACAGGCTCGCACTTATCCTATCTCCTGCAGCATTACTAATTGTCTTCTTTTACTCATATACAAAGAGGTTTACAATCTTCTCCCATTTTTTTCTTGGACTCTCCTTAAGCCTTGCACCAATAGGGGCATGGGTCGCAATCAGGGAAGAAATTTCAATTGTATCTATAGTCCTTGGGCTTGCCGTTATATTCTGGCTTGCTGGACTTGATATTATTTATTCCTGTCAGGATGTTGAGTTTGACAAAAGTCATGGACTCTTTTCATTTCCTGCAAAACTTGGTATTGAAAGGGCGCTGAGGTTGGCGGCAATATTCCATGTGATAATGACTCTGTTTCTGTTTTCACTTTTCTTTATCGGGAATCTCGGTTTGCTGTATTTGGGCGGTATTATCTTGATTGCAGGACTCCTCTATTATGAGCACTCCATTGTCCGACCCGATGACCTCTCAAAGGTCAATGTAGCATTCTTCAATGTAAACGGGATAATCAGCATAGGACTGATGCTCATGACCATACTGGACATAATCTATTGAAGCAAAAACAGAGTGGATTTTTTACTACCCCAAAAAACTGCATAAATTGATTCTGTAAAATTCAGAAATTTTTTATTGACAAATAATCTATCTTTAAAATAAAATGAACATAAGTTCACATGAACATAGATTCACCATATTAATATCTAAAAATGAACAAAAACTTGCCTCAAAGACCCGAAGACTCAAAGAAAAAATTATTATTTATTTCTTTATGCCTTTGTGTCTTGGTGGCTATATAATTTCCTATATATGAACAGAAGAAGTGCAAAAGAGTCAAAAGAGAGTATTTTAGAGGCTGCAATTGAGGTATTTTCAGAAAAGGGCTACTCGCAGACCACCATCAGAGAGGTTGCGGAAAGGGCAGGGATAAGTGTCGGCGGTGTGTATATATATTTTAAGAATAAAGAAGAGATATATTTTACACTTTTAAAATACCTGCTGGACGAATTCAGGGATAGGGCAGGAGAGTCTATTAAAGATATTGAAGACCCTGCAGAGGCTGTTAAAAACTATATAGCCATAAACCTCAATTATGCAAAAAAATTTAAAGGACTTATTCTGATTGAGGGTAGGGAGCATGGCTTTACCTCCTGTATTGACATAAAGAAAAAGTTTTTCAAGGGACAGAGGAGATTGATAGAAGAAATAATCAGGAAGGGTGTAAGTTCAGGAAGGTTTGAGAGATGCAATGTGGAAGGGACAGCAAGGGTAATCATAGGCACATTAAGAGGTTTTATCCTGTCGCTTGTAATGGATTCAGATTCCCTGTTTTCACAAAAAGAGTGCAATAATCTTATACTCGGTGGACTTTTAAAGAGAGGTGTAAAATGAAAAGTTTTGCTTTATTGGTAATGTTTTTGTGTTTGCTGATTTTTACTTTTACCGCCTGTGAGAAAAAAGAGGTAAAGACAGTTACTGAAAAGATAATCAGTGTTCAGGTTCAGCCTGTAAAGAAGAAGTCCTTGAGGCCGTTCATCAACAATATCGGGACATTGAATCCATTTGAAGAGGTTACAGTCAGTTCCGAAGTGGATGGCATCCTGAAGGATGTAAATGTTGATAATGGTTCAGAGGTATCAAAGGGGATGATTCTTGCGGTCATAGACGATACTGATTATAACCTTGAGGTTGAAAGGGGAATGGCATCACTGAAACAGGCAGAGGCAAATCTATCCAATATAAAACTGGAATATCATCGGAAAGAGGAGCTTTACAAAAAGGAACTTTTGACAAAACAGCAGTATGACGATGTAACGGCAAGGCTGTCAATTGCAGATGCTGAGCTTGAGAGGGCAAAATCTTCAGTTTCTACAGCGAGGCAAAAACTATCAAAGGCGAAAATTTATTCTACCCTATCAGGGGTTGTTAAGGAAAAGAAGGTATCATCTGGAAATTATGTAAAGAACGGTACACCTCTTTTTACGATTATTCAGACCAATCCTGCAAAGCTTGATTTTACTGTTAATGAGAAGGATTTAGAAAAAATCAAGAAAGGACAGGATGTATTCCTTACAGTGTATGCCTTCCCTGATAAGGAGTTTAAAGGGAAGTTAAATATTATTTATCCAAATGTTGACGAAAGGACAAGGACACTCAAGGTTGAGGCACTCGTCCCTAACGATGGTCAGCTTTTAAAACCAGGTTTCTTTGCCAAGGTCATGCTTTATACTGGTGAGGCTAAAGACATATTCCTTGTGCCGGTAACATCCCTTCTTTATGAGGAAGAAAAGATAAAGGTATTCGTTGTGGAAGGTGATAAGGCAAGGGAGAGG
>MHDO01000027.1:855-7172 GCA_001805005.1 Nitrospinae bacterium RIFCSPLOWO2_12_39_16 | reverse complement strand
TGTGGAAGGTGATAAGGCAAGGGAGAGGATTGTTAAAATCGGACAGAAATACAAATTACAGTCTGAAGTCGGGAATCGGGAGATGGAAGCCGAGGGTCAGGAGTCAGATATGGCAGAATTTGTCGAAGTTGTCAAAGGGCTTAAGGAAGGCGAGCAGGTTGTTGTCGTGGGACAGCAGAATTTATTTGAAGGAGCTAAAATAAAGATAGTCGGGAGTAAGGACTGATTATATGTGGCTTGCTGATACATCTATAAGAAGGCCGGTTTTTGCAACAATGATGATACTCGGGCTTGTTGTCCTTGGGATTGTAAGTTATCCGAGAATTGGTGTTGACCTCTTTCCAAAGGTTGAATTTCCGATGGTAAATATTACTACAACCCTCAGGGGGGCAAGCCCTGAGATAATGGATATAGATGTAACAGATAAGATAGAGGAAGCGGTAAATACAATAAACGGTGTAAAGACCATTGCCTCAACAAGCACTGAGGGTGTATCTACAGTCATGGTGGAGTTTGTCCTTGAGAGGGATGTTGACCTTGCCGTTCAGGATGTAAGGGAAAAGCTCTCCGTCATAAGGTCAAAACTCCCGGTAGATATTGATGAACCGATAATTGAAAAGGTTGACCCTGATGCAAACCCTGTCCTATGGCTTTCCCTCGTAGGGGAAAAGAGTGTAAGGGAGCTTTCTACCTATGCCGATGAGATATTGAAGGAGCAGGTTCAGAGGATAAACGGTGTCGGTGCTATAAGGCTGGCGGGATTAAGGACAAGACAGGTAAGGGTCTGGCTTGATTCAGATAAGCTTAAGGCATATGCGATTACTGCACAGGATGTCTTAAATGCAATGCGTCGGGAGAATGTAGAACTCCCAGGCGGCAGGATAGAGAGCTACACAAAAGAGTATTCAATAAAGGTGAAGGGAGAATTTCCGAGTGTTCAGGACTTCAACGAGCTTGTTGTGGCATATAGTAACGGTGCAGCTGTAAGGCTAACAGATATCGGCAGGGTAGAGGATGGGATGGAGGAGAGACGTTCTGTAGCACGGTTTAATGGAACAACTGCAATTGGCCTCGGTGTCCAGAAACAGTCAGGGACAAATACTGTTGAGGTAATTGAGAGGGTAAAAAAGGAGCTTGAAAATATCAGAAAGACACTCCCCCCGGGTATGAGGCTTGAGGTAAGCTTTGACCAGTCCACTTTCATTAAACGTTCCATTAGTGAGGTTCAGCATCACCTGATATATGGAGGCTTGTTTGCCGTATTTGCAGTATTCCTCTTTCTTAAAAATGTCAGGACTACAATTATAAGCGCCCTTGCGATACCGACATCTATCGTTTCCACATTTACCATCATGAATATGTTTGACTTCACTTTCAACAATATGTCTATGCTTGCCCTCTCTCTTTCAGTTGGAATACTCATAGACGATGCCATTATTGTTATTGAAAACATATACCGCCATATTGAAGAGGGAATGAAGCCGATGGAGGCTGCTGCCGTAGCAACTTCTGAGATAGGGCTTGCAGTCATGGCTACTACTATTGCCATTGTGGCAATATTTCTTCCCGTCGCATTTATGAAGGGCATCATCGGAAGGTTTTTCATGCAATTTTCACTCACTGTAGTATTCGCAGTGCTGGTATCATTATTTGTATCTTTTACGCTGACTCCAATGCTGGCATCACGATATTTAAAAAGTCACCGTTCACCAGTCACCACTCACCAATCGGGCAGGTGGTATAAGGCAATTGAAGAGTCTTACAGGTGGCTATTACAGATTGCCCTTAATCACAGGGCTATTGTAGTAATTCTGGCAACAGGTATATTTATATTCAGTCTCTACATGACAAAATTTATTGGGAAGGAGTTTGTCCCTCCGGAGGACCAGGGGAGGTTTATTGTGAGGCTGCAGTCTCCCACCGATTATTCCATTAATGAAGTGGATAAGATGTTTAAAAAGGCGGAGGATATTTTAAGGGATATCCCTGAAGTAAGGACAGTTTTTTATGCACAGGGTTTCGGTATGGCAAGGGAGATAAATAAGGGTTCAATGTTTATTGGTCTTAAACCGAAGGCTGAAAGGGGAAAAAATCAGCAGCAGATAATGGCAGAGGTGAGAAAAAAACTGAGGCAGATACCCGGACTTAAGGCTTCTGCAGAGGAAATATCTCTTATCGGCGGCGGGCAGAGGATGGTGCCTATCCAGTATAGTATAAGGGGGAGGGATTTAAAGATTCTTGGAGATTACACAAGGGATATTGTTAGCCAATTTTCAAAACTGCCGGGGATAGTTGATATTGATACATCCCTTGAGACAGGAAAGCCTGAGGTAAGGGTTTACATAGACAGGGATAAGGCGGCAGACCTTAATATTGACATAAGGACTATTGCAGAGACCATAAATATTCTTATTGGAGGCGAAGTGGATGTAACGAAGTTCAAGGATGAGACAAAGGGGAGGAGATATGATGTGAGGGCAAGACTAAATCCCGGGGACAGGGCTAATCCCGATGATATTGGAAGATTGTATGCCAGGTCAAGGGATGGCAGGCTTATTGAGTTGTCTAACATAGTCACAATTCAGGAGGGTGGAGGACCCAGTGTCATAAACAGGGTTGACAGGCAGAGGGCTATAACACTCTTCGCAAATCTTGAGGGGAAGCCCCTTGGCGAGGCTAAGGGGGAGCTTGATAATATTTCGGCAAAGGTTTTGCCTCCCGATTATTCAGGGAGATATAAAGGGATAGCAGATATTATGGGTGAATCATTCAAATATTTAATATTCGCATTGGTGCTTGGAGTTATTCTTGCCTATATGATACTGGCCGCCCAGTTTGAGAGTTTCATACATCCAATTACAGTTCTCCTTTCCATGCCTTTTTCTTTTATAGGTGCATTTACCGCACTTTTATTGACAGGCAAGACACTCAATGTCTTCAGTTTTATAGGGCTTGTCCTTTTGATGGGGCTTGTGAAAAAGAATGCAATCCTCCTTGTTGATTATACAAATACATTAAGGGGGAGGGGAATGGAGAGGAGAGAGGCAATCCTTAAGGCGGGCCCTGTCAGGCTGAGGCCTATATTGATGACCACGATTGCAATGGTTTTTGGTATGATACCTGTAGCTATAGGGTTTGGAGAAGGCTCAGAGACGCGTGCACCAATGGCGATTGCAACAATAGGCGGGCTTCTCACTTCACTCTTTCTTACACTTATCGTTGTCCCTGTTGCTTATGATTTGTTTGATGCTATTCAGGAAAGACTCAGAAGAAAAAACAAATTGAAGATTGACTATTGAAGATTGAAGGCTTAAGAAATATTTTTTAAAATATTCAATAATCAATTAAAGGAGGGAGATAGCATGAACAAAAAATTAATATTTGTTTTAACACTGTTCACTGTTCACTGTTCACTGTTCACTGTTTCATGGGCTGCAACCCGTGAAGAAAAGATTGAGAGTAAAAATGCCCTGTTTCTCTCATTAAAGGAGACTGTTGCTCTTGCACTGAAAAACAATCTGGATATATCTATTGAGAGGATAAACCCGGAGATTAGTAAAACCGAGATAACAAGAAATGAGGCAGAATTTGACTATAATTTTAACGGCTCAACATCTGTTGGGAAAAACATAACACCCAGTGCTTCTGCCTTTGCTGATCCAAAAGAGGCGGAAAATGAAGTATTTTCAGTTAGTGCAGGCATTAATAAGAGGTCACCAACAGGGACAAACTATCAGGTTTCCATAGATACGCAAAGGACAATGACAAACTCAAAATATCAGGGACTAAAACCGCAATATACATCAAACCTGAATCTCAGTGTAACCCAGAACCTCCTTAAGGATTTTGGTGTTGATGTAAATACTGCAAAGATTAAGATTGCAAGTCATAACAGGGATATATCAATTAATCAGTTAAAGGGCAAGGGAATCACAATTATATCTCAGGTTGAGGAGATATACTGGGACATGGTTTTTGCCATAGAGGATTTAAAGGTAAAGAGGGAATCGTTCAGGCTTGCGCAGGATTTAGAGAGGAGGATAAGGATACAGGTTGAAGTGGGGACAATGGCTCCTATTGAAATTACACAGGCACAGGCAGAGGTGGCGGCGAGGGAGGAGGATGTAATCATTTCGCAGAATAGGGTGGAGAGTACAGAGGACAGGATAAAAAAGATTATAAATATTGAATCGGTTCGACAGGCTCACGATGAGGGGGGGTGGGATTTGGCGATTGTCCCTATAGATACCCCAAAGATGATGGCGGAGGAAGTTATACTCGAGGAGAGTATGAAGACAGCCCTTGAGAATAGGCCTGAATATGCACAGTCAAAGATAGATTTAAAGAATAAGAATATTCAGGTTGAGTATAAAAAGAATCAGCTATATCCTACACTGGATTTAATCGGAAGCCTTAAGCTCAATGGTATCAGTGGTGATGCTGAGGATGTTGCCTTTGGAGGCAGCGTATCAAGGAGCGGGTTTGGAGGGGATTATTTTAAAAGTTATGACAGACTGACCTCAGGAAATTACTATGACTGGAGTGTTGGGCTTTCACTCCAGATTCCCATTGGAAACAGGGCGTCAAACAGCAGTTATATTGCTGCAAAATTAGATGTTGAAAAGGGTATAAAATCTCTTAAAAATTTAGAACACCAGATATCGGTGGAGGTGCGGGAGGCAGTGAGGTCAATAGATACAAATAAAAAGAGGGTGAATACCACTGCGGTTTCAAGGAGACTTGCAGAAGAGAAGCTGTCAGCAGAGGAGAAGAAGTTTGATGTAGGTATGTCAACAAGCTTTAATGTCGTTGAATACCAGAGGGATTTGATTGCTGCGAAGACAAGGGAGATTTCAGCAATAATTGACTACAATAAATCACTACTCAATCTTGAGAAAGTTAAAGGGACAATTCTGGAGAAGAATAATATTGAATTATAGTTAACTTGAGACTAAGAAGATTATACTATTAAAATCCGTGAAATCTGTAATTATAATTTAATTTCTTAGTTTTGGATTTAAGGTATCCCTGAGCCCCTCGCCGAACAGGTTAAATGCAAGGACTGTAAAGAGAATGGTTATACCTGGAATATAGGTAAGCCACGGTGCATCAAATATATATTTCTTCCCATCAGAGAGTATATTCCCCCATGTAGCATTTGGGGGTGGGACGCCAAAACCAAGAAAACTCAATGCCGATTCAGTAAGTATGGCTGTGGCAATGCCAATAGTAGCGGAGACAAGGACAGGTGCAATAGAATTCGGCAGCAGATGTAAAAGGATAATCCTTAAATCGGGGGCACCGATTGACTTTGCTGCAAGGATAAACTCCTGCTCCCTTAGAGAGAGTATGTCAGCCCTCACGAATCTTGCTGGTCCAACCCATCCTGTTATGCCTATTATTGCCATGATATTCCAGATGCTCGGCGGCAGGAGTGCAACAACAGTCAGGATAAGAAAGAAAGTGGGGAAACTAAGCTGAATATCAATAAGCGCGACAATCATGGTATCAATAGTCATGATATTGTATCTGCCAATCCTTATCATATTTTCGCCATAAAAACCTGCAATGCCTCCAATCAGGACACCGAGGATTATGGAAATACCTACAGCCACAAAACCTACCGAGAGGGATACAATAGCACCTTGAAGCATACGGGCAAATATATCCCTCCCTAATTCATCCGTTCCGAGGAGATATATTCCAAGAGATGGAAGATTCTCTTTTGGGACAGAATCTATTGTTGGTTTTGACAGAGGTGGTTTAAGCTTATCAGGAAGTCTTACCGTATGAGGGTCAAGAATAGGTTTCTCACCACTTGTAGTAAAAATCCCCATAATGGCTAAGGCAAAGAATATTAAAAGTATGACCATTCCTGCCATTGCCATCCCGTTACCTTTGAACACCATCCAGAAATCCTGAAAAGGTGTCCTCTCAGGGGGCATGAAGTCTTCAACAGCTTTGAGCTTTGAGCTTTGAGCTGTGAGTTGTGTCATAGTTTTATCCTCGGGTCAACAAACATATAAAGCAAATCAGATACAAATGTCCCTGCAAGAACCAATACTGCCGAGAAAAAGTTCAGTGTGATAATAATGGGAAAGTCCCTTGCAAGAATCGCCTCATACCCCATCCTCCCCATGCCGGGCCATGCAAATATAGATTCAATAATAACTGAACCGCCTATAAGTCCCGGTAAAAGCATACCAAACATTGTAACAAATGGGAGAAGGGCATTCTTCAGTGCATGATTGTAATTCACCTCGTCATCTGTAAGCCCCTTTGCCTTCGCAGTCCTTATATAATCCTGCCCGATTACC
>MHDO01000027.1:0-775 GCA_001805005.1 Nitrospinae bacterium RIFCSPLOWO2_12_39_16 | reverse complement strand
CCACAGCTTATCCATTGGTGTAAACGGAAAGCCGATCCCCTCCCTTCCGAATGTCCTCATGCCGAGGACAGGGACATTGAATACCTCTACCACAAATATAATCATTACATAGGCAAGAAAGAATCCGGGGAGGGATATAAGGGCATAGGAGAGAAATGTTGTCCATTTATCAAAAGTAAAACCTCTTTTGATTGCGGCGTGTATCCCAACAGGAAATGCCAGACACCATGTGAGTATTGTCCCTACAAAAAAGAGCATGAGACTGTTATAAAACCTCTCTGTTATTTTTCCCATGACAGGCTGGTTATCTTTAAATGATTTTAAGTTTCCTGTGAACAGCTTTTTAAAAAATAGGAGATATTGTGTATGTAACGGCTTATCAAGGTCAAATGCTGCCCTGTATCTCTCTAAATCATCCTTTGTAAAACGGGGATTTAACGGATTTATCTGGCTCGGCTCACCCGGTGCAAGATGGATGATTAAAAATGAAATGACTGAGACAAAAAACAGTGTAATAAGTTTTTTATAAAGACTTTTTATAGTAAATACGAGCATAGTCTGATTTAAGATTGAAGATTGAAAATTGATAAATATTTTCTTTAAATCATCAATCGTCAATCTTCATTTGTCAATCGTGAAGGTCTATCCCCCATATCTCTTTTGCGTATTCCTTTATTGTGCGGTCGCTGGAAAATTTACCCATATTTGCAACATTTAAAATAGATTTTTTAGCCCACTCATGTCTGTCTTTGTAGAGTTTGCTCACCCTTTCCTG
>MHDO01000026.1:14210-17241 GCA_001805005.1 Nitrospinae bacterium RIFCSPLOWO2_12_39_16 | reverse complement strand
AAGATTTTCTACAGGATATACACTTATTCCCTCAACAACTGCTGCCTCCTTTGCATTCTCTGAAGGGAGAATTATTGCATTTATATTATTTGCCTTTGCAGATACTGCAATCGGAAGGGCACCCTTGACAGGCTTTATCCTGCCGTCAAGTGACAGTTCGCCGAGAATTATAAATTCTTTAATTTTGTCGGATTTTATAAAGCCACTGGCATTGAGAATTCCCACCGCTATCGGAAGGTCAAACGACGAGCCTTCCTTCTTTATGTCAGCAGGTGCAAGGTTTACTGTAACCCTTTTCTGCGGGAAATCAAATCCTGTATTCTTTATTGCAGACATGACCCTGTCCCTGCTCTCTTTGACAGCAGCATCAGGGAGTCCTACTGTGGAGAAGGCAAATAATCCAGAAGCTAAATCCACCTCAACTTCTACTATGTAGGCATCAATCCCATATATGGCACTACTAAGAATTTTTGAGAGCATAAAAAAGACAGAAAACAGAATACAGAAATCAGAATCCAGAAATTTTTATTCTGAATTCTGACTCCTTAATTCTGATTTTTTTTAACTCCTTATATTCTACCAAAAATTACCTTAAAATGTTCATAAATGTTCAAATATAATCGCCTACTACAAACTTGGTCTTTCACCAGAAGAAGTTGTAAGAGAATTTCCGCACCTTACCCTTTCTCAAGTTCATGATGCCATCTCCTATTATTATGAACATCAGGAAGAAATTGACAGAGAGATAGATGAAGAAAGCGAGGAACAACATAAAGAAGCTGACCAATTACCAACTGGTGTGCTGTTAAAACGATTTATGAAACTCTGGTTTTCGCTCAGCAATGTAGACATGAAAAACAGACTTGAGTTCCTAAATAGCTGGAAATAAAATCGGCATCAAAACATCTCACCTATTCAAAATAGAATCGTTACTTTTGACAGCAACCTCATCTTGATTCCTCCTTTACGAAAAACTGGCAACTTTCTTTTACTTTTTTGCACTTCCTGGAACCCAAGCATAATAGTCAAAAAGTAACCTATAACCATTGAAGTTTTCCGCAAAATCCTTAATCAAGGACTGGCAATATTCGTATGTATTTTCATTTGTAATATCGCCCATTGATGGGTTTCGGATTCGGATTGGCAAAGCGTAGCTGAGTGCTTCATTTAGTTTTTTGAGAATCTGACTATCTAGCGCACAATAGCCGTATTTTATTATAGAGTTAGCTAATTTCTCAGGGCACTTTTCATTTGAACAGAGCCACTTTAGATACAAGTCAACCATTTTGTACGTGTGAGCAAAACTCGGTTCATTATCTTGTTCTTTTTTCCAGTGGTTTTTCAATGTCGAATATAGTTCTATGTGCCATTTATCTAAATCATCCTGACTATCAAAGCCATCTTGGTTTTTTATGGCATTTTCAGTAATACTTCTAGCCCAACTCCTATATGTTCTGCTCGGCTTTTTAAATCCTCTAAACGCTCTAAATGTATTTCCAGCTATTCCGTAAATTGAGTCATTGGGATCAAAGCTTTCAGCTCGGATTTTTTTCCGCAATCTCGGCAAGCTAGCCTTAAAATCAGTTCCAATAGGGTTGCTGTAATATTTCTTCATGCCTTTCCTCGATGCCTAACATTCTCTTTTAAGTTTCTTCAATATTATGACGGATTATAGGAATTAAGGGTGAGAGAGTCAAGGAGATAAGTTAAAAAATCTTCCCTGTGGAAACTATATGTTTATTCAGCCCAAGTTCTTTACTATCAATTCCGAGGGCAATGCCAATCAACTGCGGAAGATGGAGGATTGGCAGATTTAATTTGGTCTGAACAATCTTATCAATCTCTGGCTGGTATGAGTCAAGATTGAGATGACAGAGAGGACATGGCGTAACAAGACAGTCTGCATTTTTTTCTTTAGCCTCCTTGAGGCTTATGCCTGACATAGTGAGAGAACTCTCTTTATTCATCATTACTATAGGGAAGCCGCAGCACTTAGACCTTCCATCATATTGAACAGGCTCACCGCCAAGGGCTATTATTAAATCCTCCAGTGCAGTTGTTCTGTCAGAGGAAGAAAAATTGGAATATACAGAAGGTCTTAAGAGGTAGCATCCGTAAAAGGGTGCAACCTTGAGTCCTTTTAACGGTTTTTTAACGAATGTCTTTAATTTATCAAGACCAAAGTCTTCAATTAAGATATGAAGCAGATGCTTTATCTTAACACTTCCTTTATACTGATGGCCTCCGTCTTTCAATGCCTCATTTATCTTTTCCTTCCTTTTTGCATCATTGTCTATATTTTTCTGTGCCTTCATCATTACACCCTGACAGGTGCCGCATATATTCATTATGTCGAGGTTTAACTCCTCGGCAATGGCAAATGTCCTTGCATTCAGGGTATCACTTAGCAGTGGGTCTTTCTCGGAAATTACTCCAGCACCACAGCAGGAGACATTCGTAAGCTCGTGCAGTTCTATGCCGAGTCTCTTTGCAACTGCTACAGAAGAACTGTAAAGCTCCCTTCCCGCCCCCTTTGCAACACATCCTGTATAAAATGCGTATTTCATATTACTGAATTAGCCACTGACTTACACGGACTTTAAAAATAAGAGAATAATTTAGTCAGTGAAAGTCTGTGGCAAAATTATTTTTTTAATCTTTTGAATATCCTCTTCACATCATCCATATCGTCAATATGCTTATGAATGATCGGAGGATTCTTCCCTCTCAAAAACATCCTTATACCAACTGGAATAAGGCTCAAAAGCCCTGGAATATTAAATATCCCCATTGACTTTATAGGTATTACATTCTCATTGAGTCTTCCACTACTCCTTATGGAATCCACAAAGCCTTTCACATGTCTCGCACCATTGTTATTCAATATTCCCATTTTCAGTGCTGTTGTTCTCAAAGATATAATTCTGTCCATAGGCTTTACCTCTGTGGGGCATCTCTCCACACACTCACCACAATGGGTGCAGTCCCAGATTCCATTTGCCCTACTTAAATTTATTACCCTTTCCAGTGC
>MHDO01000026.1:1041-14197 GCA_001805005.1 Nitrospinae bacterium RIFCSPLOWO2_12_39_16 | reverse complement strand
TTGCCCTACTTAAATTTATTACCCTTTCCAGTGCTACCTTATCCCTTGAATCATCCACAAACCTCTGTGCCTTTGCAAGTGCGGCAGGACCCAAAAAACTCTCATTTGATGCCCAACTATTACAATCTGAACAGCAGGATGCACACATTATACAGGTGGAAGCTGCATCTATTCGGTGGAAGTCTTCAGTGGACTGTCTTCTCTCTTTATCTCCTGCAGGCTCATCTGTCACAAGCCACGGTTTAACCTTCTGAAATTTTGAGAAGAATGGCTCTAAGTCAACAACAAGGTCTTTTAAAACCTTTGCATTGCCAAGCGGCTCTATCTTCATCCTGCCATTAATTATCTCATCAACCGCCTGAGTCTTACAGGCAAGCTTTGGATGTCCATTCACCTTTACTGCACATGAGCCGCAGATAGCACTTCGGCATGACATGCGGTGGGTCAAAGTCCCGTCCTGTGTCCATTTAATAAGATTAAGACAGTCCAATACAGTCGCCCCTTCTGGAACATTCAGCTCATAATCTTTGTAACAAGGGGAGCTGTCCTTTTCTGGATTAAATCTTTTTATTGAAAAAATTACCATTGCCATTCTAAATTAGGACGCAGATTTTCGCTGATAAACACAGATGACAACTTTGCTGTCATTCTGAGGACAAAGCCCGAAGAATCTTAAAAACGAGATTCCTCACTTCGTTCGGAATGACATTTCTGCGTTTACCCCTGATTGCTTCTTTCAGGGGTTTATCTGCGTCCAAAATCAGTACTTCCTCTCCTCTGGTTGATGTTTTGTAATAGTCACAGGTTTATATTTAAGCTCAACCCCCCCGTCTTTCCCTTTGTAAGATAGTGTATGCTTAAGCCACTTTGCATCATCCCTCTTTGAAAAATCTGTCCTCGCATGTGAGCCCCTGCTCTCTTCCCTTGCAATGGCACTCACAACTATGATTTCTGAATACTCAAGCATATGTTGGAGTTCTATTGCCTCAATCAGTTCTGAATTAAATGTCTTCCCCCTGTCTGTTACCTTTGCCTTTTTAAATCTCCCCTGCAACTCCTTTACTTTTTTCAAACAAACTTCCAAACCATCTTTATTTCTGAATACCCCGCAGTTGGACATCATAATCTCTTTAAGCTCATTTCTTATATTATTAATACTCTCCGTGCCTGAGGTATTTATAATAGTATCTATCCTGCCTCTCACAGAAGAAATCTCTTTATCTTCATTAACATCATACAGCTTCGCATTGCCTGCAAATTCCATCAGAGCCTTTCCTGTCCTTCTGCCGAATACAAGTGCATCAAGGAGTGAATTTGTCCCAAGTCTGTTTGAACCATGAACAGAGACACATGCACATTCTCCTGCCGCAAAGAAACCTGTAATCTTTGTCCCTTTATCATCTATTATAACCTGTCCGTCTTTATCAGCAGGTATCCCCCCCATTGAATAATGGGCAGTCGGCTGAATCGGAAGAGGTTTTTCAATACAATCCACTCCAATAAAATCTATCCCAAGCTGTCTCACCTGCGGCAGTTTCTCTATAATCTTATCCCTGCCGAGGTGGCGGAGGTCAAGATATATATAATCCTTTCCGTCTATTCCTCTTCCTTCATTAATCTCAGTCTGTTCAGAACGGGAGACTATATCTCTGGGGGCTAATTCCAGCTTTGACTTTGCATACTTTTCCATGAATCTCTCACCTTTTCCGTTTACGAGATAACCGCCTTCACCCCTTGCAGCCTCTGACACAAGTATCCCCTGTCCGTAAAGTCCTGTGGGATGAAACTGGACAAACTCCATATCTTCAAGCGGTATCCCTGCCCTGTATGCCGCTATTATCCCATCACCTGTGCTGGCAAAGGCATTTGATGTAATGCTGAATGCCCTCCCATACCCGCCTGTGGCAAACAGTACCGCCTTCCCTCTCAAGACTTCCATTCTGCCTGTCTTTATGTCATAGGTAACTACACCCTTACATACATTGTCCTCTACAATAAGCGAAAGGACATACCACTCAGAATATATCTTTAATTTATTTGCCTTCTTCATTACCTGCTCATATAAGGCGTGAAGAAGCGCATGCCCTGTCCTGTCAGCAGCGTAACATGCACGCGGTCTTGAATGCCCTCCGAACTCCCTCTGTGCAATCCTCCCGTCTTCTGTCCTGCTGAAGACACATCCCATGTGCTCCATTTCAATAATTGCCTTCGGTGCATCCTTTACCATCATCTCTATTGCATCCTGATCGCCGAGGAAATCGCTCCCCTTAACAGTATCGAACATGTGGATTTCCCATGAGTCATCAGTGGAATTTGCAAGTGAAGCTGCTACTCCGCCCTGTGCTGCACCTGAATGGGAACGGGTGGGATATACCTTTGTGATAATGGCAGTATCATACCTATCGCATACCTCAAGGGCTGCCCTCATACCTGCCAATCCAGCGCCTACTATGATTACATCGTGAGTTATCATAAGAATCAACCCCCGCACCTATGAACATAGATGTGGGGGAAGGATAGAAATTATAAATAGGAAAAATTAGATTTGCAATTTATTTTTGCAATTTTTTTATTGTAAAAGAAATTATAAAAGCATTAGACATGATTGACGGAATAAACAAGATGAATTAAAAACAATTTTTCTTTTTTTGTTAATCCTGTATATCCTGTCTAAATTCAGGTTTTTGTTCCTATCGTCTGTATTTCTTCATCCCCTCCTCATAAAGGTCATTACCGTAAATGTCATTCACAACTATCACCTGAAAATCCTCTACCTCCATTCGTCTAACTGCCTCTGTGCCTAAATCTTCATACGCTATAACATCAACCTTTTTTATACTCCTTGCAATCAATGCTGCCGCACCACCAATTGCTGCAAAATATACGCACTTATTCTTTTTCATGGCATCAACAACATCCTTTGACCTCTTTCCTTTTCCAATCATACCCTTCATCCCTGCCTCCATCAGCCTTGGTGCATAGGGGTCCATTCTCCCGCTTGTTGTAGGCCCCGCAGGACCTGTAACATAGCCGGGTCTTGCAGGTGCAGGACCTACATAATATATAATCTGCCCCCTTATATCAAAAGGGAGTTCCTTTCCGTTATTCAGCAAATCTACAAGCCGTTTATGTGCCGCATCCCTCGCAGTATAAAGAGTGCCGGTTATCAAAACCTGAACCCCAATCTTTAACTTCTCTATAACCTTATCAGTAAGAGGTGTTGTCAATCTAATAATTTCTGACATAAAATTAAAGAAACTTTAGCCACAGATTAACACTGATAAACACTGAACACCCATTCTCATACCCCATATCACAAGCCGTTTGAAAATCAGAAATAGCCCTGCACATATTGCCTTTATTATTTAATCCAATCACTCAACCAGATTATATTGTTCTTCATTCTTTCACTGCCTATTTTAGAGAGCAACTTTAATAGTGCCTTAACAATAATTCCTATAGGAAGCTGTTTAGAAAGAATGATTCCGCTATGTTCAATACCTTTCTTTATAAACTCTGAATGAAGTCTGTTGAAGTCTGCTATATTGAAACTAATAATTACTCTATCTTTCTTGGTTGCATATCTAAGCTGTTCTATATCGGACAATCCTTTGTTGCCTGCCTCTCTTGTAGTCTTGATATCATATCCTCTTAATCTTAAAGCCATTGCAATATCTTCATGGACATCTTCATCAAGATAGAGTTTTATCATTATTTCAGTGTTCCTCTTACATGCTCCTCTTCATTTTCGGCTATATCATTCTCTATCTCATCCTGATTGTCGTAATAATACGAAAATGCATCATAAACTTGTGCTGGCGTTAGTTGTGGAAATCCTTTAAGAATCTCCTCTATTGACATACCTGCTTTATACCACTTTATAACAGACCAGACAGGTATCCTTGTGCCTGTTATGGCGCTTCTACTCCCACATACCCCTTTCTTAGAGGAAATATACGGATGTGTCTTTATTTTCTTAATTGCAAGTCCCATAATAACTTACCTCCTCAGATAAATGCCACATGCTACTTAAAAACTATCTCCTTATGCCTGCTGGCGTGGCAGGATATATTAACCGCCACTGGCAGGCTTGCAATATGACACGGGAATTTTTCAATATGAACTGCCATCGCATAGAATCTCCCGCCAAAACCTTCTGGTCCCATCCCGAGGTCATTAATCTTTTTTAACAAATCTTCCTCTATCTCTTTTAAAACAGGGTCAGGGTTTGTTGAGCCGATTGGTCTTAAAAGTGCCTTTGTTGCTATTTGGGCAGCCTTTTCAAGAGTGCCGCCAATTCCAACACCAACAACTACAGGCGGGCACGGATTTGAGCCAGATTCCAGCACTCTCTGAATTACATAATTTTTAATCCCCTCAATCCCATCAGCAGGTTTAAGCATAGTAACCCTGCTCATGTTTGAACTCCCTCCGCCTTTTGGTGCACAGATAATTTTTATTTTGTCGCCGGGGACAATATCGTAATTGATTACAGCAGGTGTATTATCACCGGTATTCTTTCTTGTAAAGGCATCACAGATAGATTTTCTCAGATAACCCTCTTTATACCCCTGCCTCACACCTTCATTAATTGCATCTGAAAGAGAGCCTCCTTCAATATGAACATCCTGACCCACATCCACAAAAAATACTGAGAACCCTGTATCCTGACATATTGGAATTCTCTCATCTCTGGCAATCTCTGCATTCTTTTTAAGTGCATTTAAGACCGCCTTGCCTACAGGCGACTCCTCTGTCTCCAGACCTCTATCAAATGCCTGAAGAACATCCTCAGGGAGGTTATAGTTCGCCTCCATACATAGGTTTTTCACCGCTTCGGTTATTTCTTTAATATGAATATTTCGCATAGTCAAAATACAGTAAGCAGTAAACAGTAAGTAGTAGGCAGAAAACACTACTTCCTATTGTTTGCTGTTTGCTGCTTACTGCCTACTGCTTACTCCCTACTCCCTTCAGATACTCCACTAACAACCTTACTCCCACACCCACTGCACCTTTGGGAATATAGGGCTTGCCGTTATATTCCCATACTGTCCCTGCTATATCAAGGTGCACCCATTTGAACTTACCTGCAAACTTTTTTAAGAATGCAGCAGCCGTAATCGTGCCTCCACCTCTGCCTCCAACATTCTTTACATCAGCAATGTCGCTTTTATTCTGTTCCTCATACTCTTCCCATAGTGGGAGTTCCCATACCCTCTCGCCACTCTTCTCCCCTGCCTTCTTAATTGCCTCAATCAAATCATTATCATTGCCCAATAAGCCTGTTGCATGATAACCGAGTGCAATTATACATGCCCCTGTCAATGTTGCAAGGTCAATTACTGCCTTCGGCTTATATCTCTCTCCATAGGTAAGGGCATCTGCGAGAATCATCCTCCCCTCGGCATCTGTGCTTATAACCTCTATTGTTTTGCCTGACATAGCTTTGACGACATCACCGGGCTTATCCGCCTTTCCACTCGGCATATTTTCAGTGGCAGGGATAAGGGATACCACATTTACAGGGAGCTTAAGGTCTGCTGCTGCCTTTATGGCACATATCGCTGCTGCACCACCTGCCATATCGTGTTTCATCTCCTCCATCTTCTCACTTGGTTTTATTGATATTCCACCGCTGTCAAATGTAAGCCCCTTTCCAGCAATTAAAACTGGTTTTTCACCTTTCTTTCCACCGTTATATTCCATGATAATAAACTTAGGCGGCTCATCACTCCCCCTTGCCACTGCCAGCAGTGCACCCATCTTCAACCTCTCCATATCCGCCCTATCTAATACCTTGCATTTAATCCCTGATTTTCTCGCAATCTTCTTTGCCTGTTCTGATAAATATGTTGGTGTAGCAGTATTTGCAGGATGATTTATCATGTCTCTGGCGATATAAACTGCCTCCGAAATCTTCACTCCATCATCAAGCCCTTTTTTAATCTCTTTATCTTCTTTCTCTACTAAAAGAGCAATCTCATCAACCCTCTTTATCTCCTCCCTCTTCTCTGTTCTATAGCTTGTAAAATCATAAAGGGAAAGGATTGCACCCTCTGTAACTGCCTTTGATACTTCATAACTTGCCCCCGAATGTTTTAATCGGGGGTCGGATACCTTCTTTATCTTTATCTGTGCAAGGGCGGTAGAAAATTTCTTTAGCCCTAAATCTCTTACAGCCTTACTTGAATTTCCCGATGCCTGCCTCAGCTTTTCAATTTTAAATTCCTTTTCCTTGCCCAGTCCAACCAATAAGACCCTCTCTGCAGGTATTTTCCCCTGAGTATAGATAAGCCTTGTCTGATTCGGCTTCCCCTCAAAATCCTTATCTTTAAAAAGCTTTGAGACAAGCCCATTAAGCTTCTTATCAATAATCTTTGCTAACCCTTCAGGCTTCTTGCCCTCAAATGCTCCCACTACAAAACACGCTGTCTTATGCCTTTCAATACTCTCTCTTTTTAAATATACCTTCATAAAAATTTACTACCCCCTTTCGTATTTCCTTATTATAAAAAGATATTTGAAGCCCTGTAAATACTTTTTGCTATTTTGTAAACGGGACGAGACGATACAGAAAACCACCCTTTGAATATTGGACATCACCTTCATTTTCTTTTTTAAATTTTCTGATTTCTTCCTTAGTTGGAATATATTTCTCAAAATGATATGGAACATTATCAATGTAAAGTGTAGTTCCATACATATGTTCCCCTTGATTCTTCTGCTGTAATTAAAAGAACTGGCTCATCAGGTTTTATACCTGCTTTTTTCAATATAGACAAAGGTTTCATTTTTGATTTACCCTCCTGAGCGAAAATATAGAACATTATGCTGCCTAAGTCAATATTCAGTTCTATACTCTTTGCACCCTTAAGCGGATTTTATATCCTAATTTGGGATATTCCAATTTAGGATATATTATACTGGCATTATGAGCAAGAGCATTTACTCAAAAGAATACAGATTTGTTTTGACTCAACTTAAGAATGCACGTATAGAGTCAGGCTTAACACAAAAAGATGTTACAAGATTAATTGGTAAGCCTCAGTCGTATATATCAAAATGTGAGTCTGGAGAAAGAAGATTAGATGTTACAGAATTAAATAGATTTGCAAAAATATATAAGAAATCACTTTTGTTTTTTATCAAATAACCTGTATTATTCGATGCCCATTGTTAAGTGTGCAAATTGGAGGGACATATGTTACAAATAAGAGAATCTCAAATTGAAGATGTCTTATGCCGTCATTTAGATATAACAAGACAATTAATAAAAAATACTGGTGAGCTATCGTTAATAAGTCGTCAAAAAATATTGCCGTCTGGGCACAGACTGGATATGCTTTTTATGGACATGGATAGATTGGCTTTAATTGAGCTTAAAGTAGAAGCTTTTAAAAAAGACTTTTTGAAGCAAATTATTTCATATCGCAACGAATTAATAACATTACAGGAAAGAAAGAGTTTGATAAATGGACATATCAGAGCAATTTTACTTTGTGTAGACTTTACAAGGAATGCGGTTAATGATTGCGCCACTGAAGATGTGGAACCTATCGCATACTCACCAAGAGAAGTATTAGAAATGTTTTATCATCGTTCAGGTATCGTTACTTATGGCTCAAAGATAAAACCTATAAACCATGGGCTTTGGAGACTTGGTCTGTTGCATCGCCTTTTATATCAAATTAACAATGAACCATTAAGTGCCAATTCCTTATCTCAAGCTGTTTATTTATCGCAGAGTACCATTAACAGTTATTTGGCAATAGCTGAAGATCTAAATTTGGTTTTCAAAGAAAACAGTCTATATAATCTTACCAGTATTGGTAATCAATATGTCGGGTTAAGGGATAAGTATATGGAGGATAGATTATCAAATGAACAAGCAAGATTATTACAAGAAATTGTCCTTAAGGAACCATTCTCAAGTCCAACGATATTTGGCATTTATTCTTTGATGGAAGCTGTTTTTGTCTTATCACGTAACCAATATCCAATTCATTTTTCCCATTTGCCAAGTGTTTTTTCTTTGATCGCTGGACGGGAAAAAGACTGGGGCAAAAAAGCAAAATCAGATGCGTGTAAAATGTTCTTAAGCTATGCTATACAGATTGGATTTTTGTCTTTATTTGCAAATGAAGTACTTCTAACGCCAGACGGAGAAAAGGCATTGATTTATTTACAAATGCGCAGATCATCAGAAATGATATTTTCTAAAAATACTTTGGTATAAACTTATTCAGATTCCAACAACCACGGATAAAGGTCGTACTCCTTTTTTCCATAGTCTGTAATTAGAACATCAATTAATGCATTCCTGATTATGCTTATTTGCTTAATGTCCCAATCACAGTTAGGAGAAAATATTTTCAGCAGATTAAAACAAGCATTATTTATATTGTCCTGCTGCGCAATTTGATAATCAGGAAGTGTCCCATCTTTACCAAACTCAACCTCTGTGCTGAAATCCATTTGGCAATCAATACAATAGTATTTTTCATTCAAGTTTTTCTGACAATATGGACAAATTATAATTCCTTGTATTTCTATCATGCCTCTTTTTGATTATAATAACTCTGTTTTTTCTTTGCAGTATTCAATCTTATATCCATAAAAAGCTCTGCATTTTTTCTCTCCTGCCCATGATTAACCTTGTAATCTTTATTTCAAAACCTTCCTAAGGCTTTTCATGAAAGTCTCTGCTGTTATTTCAATCATCTTCGGGATTTATAACCACAAGCCCTTCATTTCTGGCAGCACTTAATAGAGCATTATCAGAGGCTGCAAAAGTTAATGATTGACCTATTTTCTCTCCTATCCATATTGCTGAAGACAGATGGATTGCATCCGCACCACGCAAAGGATAACTCTCAACTAATCTACGAATCAGGGGAAATAATTCTTCCTGAACTTCTATTAAAATTATTGCTTCCCAATCATTGATAAAACTCCTCCATATCCTCTGATAGTGTCGTTTTTCTATTTCATTATCGCGGTGTTTTCTTGCAAAGGATGCACAAACCTCGGCATAGGTAATTTTAGAGCTAAAAATTCTTTTTTCTTTATTAAGCAGTGCCCTTACTTTGTCAGTTCCAATTTCACTTATATACTTTTTAACAAGGGCGCCGCTTGTATCAAAGTAAATCAACGTCTCTCCTCAATTACTATTTTTGATAGGGGTTTACCTCTGGCAGCAATTGACCTGGTTGCCATATCAATCTTCCGCTTCTTCAATGGGAGCTTAACCTTACCCTGCTTTGCCAGGACCGCAAGCTTTTCTTCTGGTGTGGCACTTATCTCTGTCTTGTCAAGAGAGTGAAAAATTGCTACAGGATTTCCACGGTCTGTTACAACTACATTTTCCCCCTTACTTATCAAGGAAAGGAAATATGTTAAGCGATTTTTAAGTTCTCTTATACCAACCAGTTGCATTTATACCTCCATGTAGCTATTGTAGCCACAAATACTTACATTGTCAATTATAAGCTCACTATAAGCTCACTATCTTTTAAGTGCCTCAACTGCATATTTCTTCCCATCCTCCACCCCCGGCTGGTCAAATGGGTCTATGTTGTAAAGACCGCCCGCAAAGGCAGTGCTTACTTCAAGCATATACATAATCTGCCCTATGGTTGATGGATTTACCTCTGGAAAGGTAATTGTGCAGTTTGGGCGGTTATTTTTTGTGAGGGCATATTCAGTCCCTTCCATTTCTATATTTATCAATTCATTTAAGGTATGTCCGCATAAATAAGAAATTTCAGCCCTATCCTTGAAGACATCAGGCATAACTGCCTTTCCCCTGAACTTTTCAACCTTTAAAAATGTAACAACCTTATCATAAGGTCCCTCAACATATAGTTGAATCTGTGAATGCTGGTCTGTAACACCCAGTGCCTTGACAGGTGTCTGCCCGACATTTATAACTTTCCCATCAAGGGAGTATTTTTTGCCGAGACTCTCTGCCCAGAGCTGTCTGAACCAGTCTGATATATCTTTAAGGGCATAGGAATAAGGGAGCATTATTGTTATCTTTTTATTCTTTTTTGTATCAGCCAAATAAAGCATTGAGGCGTAAAGGTAGGCAGGGTTATCAACAATAGAATCCTTCCTGCACCTTTCATCCATGAGGGCAGAGCCTTTAAGGAGCCCCTTAATATCAATACCAACCACTGCGGCAGGCAGAAGCCCTACCGGTGTAAGGACACTGAACCTCCCCCCAACGCCGTCAGGGACAATAAAAGACTTGAGACCCATTTCATCAGCAATCTTCCTCAAAGTCCCTTTAACCCTGTCTGTGGTAACAACAATATTTTCCTGCCACCTGTCCCCTTTCAATTTCTTCAACCTGTCATAAATAATCATAAACTGGCTCATCGTCTCTGCAGTGCCGCCCGATTTGGTAACCACATTGAATATGGTTTTATCCATATCAAAGAGAGATAACATCTCGGCAAACTGAACAGGGTCAATATTATCTGCAACAAATAGTCTTGGGTATCCCTTCCGCTCGGCATTGCTCAACAGATTATACTGGGAGTTATTCAATGCAGTCTGGAGGGCAATTGTCCCGAGGGCGGAGCCGCCGATGCCAAGCACTACAAAATTATCAAATTTATCCTTCACATATTCTGCATAATTTAATATTCCTGTTACATCCTGATATGGCAGGTCAAAAAAAGGGAGTTCACCTTTCTCCCTTTTAATTTTAAGTGAACTGTGGGTCTTACTTGCAAGAGGCTGGAGGGAGTTAAGTTCATCTAAAGTAAATCCATGTTCCTTGCCTATTTTATCAGACAGCATATTTGAGTAATTTATAGTAATATTGTCATTCATAAATAACCTTCCCATTTATCATACTAAACGATGCTTTTTCTGCCTTGTTTATAACATACTCTATAGGGTTATTAAAAGAACTATCTTCTATATCTATCCCTATAATATCAGCCTTCCTGCCAACTGCTATCTCTCCTGCCTCGCCTTCAAATCCTATTGCCTTTGCTCCATTCACAGTTGCCATTTTCAGTATAATATCATTTTCTAAATCAGGGAAGTTCTCCTTTAAAACTCTCATCTCATAAAACATATTTAATTTTTCATTACTTAATAGGCTGTCAGTCCCAATGACAACATTTATATCGTTATTTAAGAATTCCCTTAAAGGATATTTCCAATTCCTTCCAAACCACTTATTACTCCCCGGACAATAAACTACTGATACATCATTTTCCTTTAAGATACGAATGTCATCCTCAGTTACAATATTCAAGTGAATTCCTATAGCCCCTTTTAGTATTCCCATATTTTGCAGATATTGGACAGGTGTGGTCTGTGGGGGCATCCATTTGTCATTCCAGACACCAAAATCTATCAATAAATCCTTCATTGCCCCAGAACCGTTTTTTATGAATTCTATCTCCTCTAACATCTCGGAGATATGTATTGCTAATGGAAGTCTCTTTTCTTGTGCAAAATTATGACTCTCTTTTAATAGCTCTGGTGATACAGAATAGGGGGCATGGGGGGCAATGCCAAAGTTCACAGTGATGAGTGATGAGTGATGAGTGATGAGTTTAGAATCAATTTCATAATTTAATAATTCCTTCAACTGTCTTAATTTTTCATCCTTTTGTTCAGGATTGAAACCTGAGAATTCCAGAAATACAGTTCCCCTTAAACCCCTCTCATTTAATATTTTTGCCGTAATCCCTGTCTGAGAAAAATCCCCTACAGTTGTAACACCAGATGAAATAAGTTCATCCACTCCATCTTTAATAGCAGTAGCAATTTCATTTTCAGTTATATCCTTTCTGATGGAGACAACCTTTCTTGCCCAATCTGTAAATGGGAGTCCCTTTTCAATTTTTCCTCTAAAGCCTGTCAGTTCTAAATGGGAATGTGCATTGACAAATCCCGGAAGGATTATTTTTCCTGAACAGTCAATTATTTCATCATAGGGAAATTTTGATAGTTCCTTACCGCTCCCAACAGCTTTTATGGCTTTGCCATCTGTGAGAACTATTCCATCTTTTATAGGTGGAGAGGTAATAGGCAATACCCAATCTGCATTAATTTTTTTAATATTCCGTTTGGTGGGCTTAGACATAGGATAGTAAGAACAATTCAATTTTTTACTACTGATATTTCGTATAATCCGTGTAATCCGTATTTATGATTTTGACAATACCTTTAATGATTTTTTTATTAAACCCTCTATATCTGCTTTTTCTCCCTCCCTTCCTCTCACCTGTTTCACGGCATCCTCTGCCATCCCCTTTTTGTATCCAAGATTAACCAAGGCTGATACTGCGTCTTCAAAAAGCGGGTCTCTCCTGACTGATAGCTGACGGTTAACTGCTGACGGCTGAGTATCTTCAACTATAAAATCTATCTTATCCTTGAGCTCTAATACAATTCTTTCAGCAGTCTTTCTCCCAACTCCGGGGATTGAGGTCAATCTTACTATATCACTCCTTGTTATTGCCTCCTTCAATTCTCTGGCAGTTATTCCGGAGAGGATATTCACCGCAAGTTTTGGGCCTATCTGTGATACACTTATAAGTTTTTTAAAAAGCTCCTTTTCCTCATATGTAAGAAATCCAAAAAGGATAAGGGCATCTTCTCTCACATGGGTATATGTGTAAAGAAAGACCGAATTGTTAGTATCAGGGAGTTTGTAATATGTGGTAAGGGGAGCGATAACCCTGTAGCCTATACCATTGACATCAACAATTAGAAATTCGGGTGATTTATGAGTTAGTTTTCCTGATATAGTTGCAATCATTTTTTAGTCTAATTTTCAATGCTGAAGTATTTATATGGCATATTGCAATTGCAAGGGCATCTGAGGCGTCAAAGGGTTTAGGGATTTCATTAAGGTTTAAGAGTATAGATACCATGTTTTGAATCTGTCCCTTATCTGCCCTTCCGTAGCCTGATATAGCCTGCTTTATCTCTAAAGGCGTATATTCTGCAACTTCTATAGACTGATTTGCCGCCGATAATATGGCTGCCCCTCTAACCTGCCCGAGTTTCAAGGCACTTTTTGCGTTCTCGGCAAAAAAGAGATTTTCTATTGATGCTACATCGGGTGAATATTTTTTTATTATTTCTGTAAGACCGTCATGGATGGTTTTAAGCCTTTTTGGAA
>MHDO01000026.1:0-1035 GCA_001805005.1 Nitrospinae bacterium RIFCSPLOWO2_12_39_16 | reverse complement strand
AGGGAAGGCGGTTTGATGTCCTGATAGTTCCCCATGTTACGGCTGATATAGAGCCATTAAGCTCATCAACAATACCGTAACCTGTTACTGAACTGCCCGGATCAATACCCAAGACTCTCATATTTAAGTTACCTTCGCCAGTTCTTCTTCGGGTATATCAAAGTTTGCATAGACCTTCTGGACATCGTCATGGTCTTCCAAAACTTCCATCAGATGGAGCATCTGCTGTGCCTTATGACCTGTGAGTTTTATGTAGCTCTGGGGCACCATTGTGACTTCCGCAAATGTAGCTGGTATCTTATTATCATCAATAGCCTTTTTGACCTTTTCAAAGTTTTCTGGTGTGGTGATTACCTCAAATTCCCCTTCACTCGTCTGCATGTCCTCTGCACCTGCATCAAGAACTATAGTCATAAGTTTGTCTTCATCTACTGTTTTTAAATCAACTAAAATCTGCCCCTTTTTATGAAACATCCAACTCACACAGCCTGCCTCACCGAGGTTTCCGCCATTTTTACCGAATATAGACCTTATTTCTGCGACAGTCCTGTTTTTATTATCTGTAAGCACACTTAGTATAACAGCAACCCCGGCAGTACCATAACCCTCATAAATTACCTCTTCATAGTTGACACCTTCCAATTCCCCTGTCCCTTTTTTTATAGCCCTGTCAATGTTATCCTTAGGCATATTATCAGCCTTTGCTGCAAGGATAGCCGTTCTGAGCCTTGGATTCCCGTCAGGGTCTCCTCCTCCGAGTCTCGCTGCTACAGAAATTTCTTTTATTAATTTTGTGAATATCTTTCCCCTCTTCGCATCAAGGGCACCCTTTTTATGCTTAATTGATGCCCATTTTGAATGACCTGACATTATGACCTCCTATCTCAAAATCAAAATTATTGAGTTCAAAATATTGTATAACCTTATCATAAGTAGCCCTTTTCTTCAACCTTTCGTCAGTCCGAGGATTATTTCAACTGCTATTAGAATAATTATTATAGTCTCCAATGTTTCCGCCCTGATGGTGGCAAGGCG
>MHDO01000025.1 GCA_001805005.1 Nitrospinae bacterium RIFCSPLOWO2_12_39_16 | reverse complement strand
CAGCCCTGCCACCAGCCTCATTCCGAGCAGGTCCCGCCAGAACAGGATGGTCTTGTCCATATCTCCAGTTGCCATAGCAAGGTGATTCACACCATTAAATTTTATCATAAGCCACCCCCCTTCAATTAAAACTACTTAAATAACGACCTATAACTTCCGTATCCTTCTTTTTCCAGATTTTCCTTTGGAATGAATCTCAGTGTTGCAGAGTTTATACAATATCTGAGCCCGCTCGGTTTTGGGCCGTCGTTGAATACATGTCCAAGGTGAGAATCAGCGTGACTGCTCCTAACCTCCGTTCTTACTGTAAAGAGACTTCTGTCCTCCCTTTCCACAATATTTTTTGGCTCCAGTGGTTTTATAAAGCTTGGCCATCCGGTGCCTGAGTCAAACTTGTCGAGAGAACTGAAAACTGGCTCGCCAGAGATAATATCTACATATATACCCTCTTTCTTATTGTCCCAATACTCATTCTGAAAGGGAGGCTCTGTACCATTTTTTTGTGTGACTTTGAACTGAAGCGGTGTGAGTCTCTTCATCAGTCCCTCTTTGGAAGGCTTTTTAAAAGATTCCTCATCCTTTTCCCTTCCTTTCCAAATCTCTTTGAGAAACTGGTCACGCCCTGACCTTCCCCTGTAATACTTGTACCTTAGCGAATTCTTCTTGTAATAATCCTGATGATAGTCCTCAGCCTTGTAAAAAATATCAAATTTAAGTATCTCTGTAATAATAGGCTTTTCGTAGATTCCTGCCTTTTCCAGTTTCTCTTTTGACAGTTCTGCCAATCGCTTTTGCTCATCATTGTGATAAAAAATAGCTGAACTATATTGCGTCCCCCCTGTCAACAAAGGAACCGCCTCCATCCGTCGGGTCTATCTGCCTCCAGAAAACTTCTATTAGTTCCTCATAGCGTATCTTATTTGGGTTATAGATAACCTGTATTGCCTCGTAATGGCCTGTGGTTCCGGAAGATACCTCTTCATAGGTCGGATTCTTTTTATGCCCGCCGGTATAACCAGATATAACCTCTACCACACCTTCAAGCTTTTCAAAGGGAGGTTCCATGCACCAGAAACATCCCCCTGCAAAGGTCGCCTTTTCAAGATTTTTATTGTAACTATTCATAGAAGCACTTCCGGTTGGGCTTTCGGCATTAGAACAGCCGTCTAAAATGGAAAACAATACAACCATTATTAAAAGAAACTTTTTCATCACAAACCTGCATCTATTAGAGTGGTATACTTATAAAACTTTATCCAACCATTTTAGTGTGATATATTAATTATCATAGTCCTCATTCCAAAAATTATCTACACAATAGCAGAAAGACCCAAAATCCAATTTAGGATTTTGGGTAAAGATATGGAGCTGATATATAAGTGCCTTATATGCGGCTATATCTATAGCTGTCATGGCCAATGTGGAGACCCACCCGAAAAATGCCCCGATTGCGGGGCATCTAAGGAAGACTTTGCAGAGATTGAAGAGGATTGAACCAATTCGTCAATCGGCAAGCAATTTCGAGAAGTGATTATGATGTCCCTCCTCCTCTGCAAGAATATCGGTAAAAAGATTGGCTGTGACAGTATCGCCTTCCTTCTCAGCAAGGGTTATTATTTCTCTATATAGGGCAATAGCCTCTTCCTCTTGCTTTTTATCAATCCTTAGCATTTCCTTTGCAGTATTTCCAATCTTAATAGGCATTGGCTGGTGGGTTGGTATACCCCCCAGATAAAAAATTCTTTCTGCTATTTCCTCTGCATGTTTCATTTCTTCAATAGAAATCTTTTTAAATATATCCCCCAATGTATCTGCATTAATACCCTTTACCATTATATGCTGCCACATATACTGAATACTTACCTGAATCTCCCTCGCTATTGCAGAATTGAGACTACCCATAAATTTCTTGCTTGCCATAATAACCTCCTTTTCAATCTGTTACTTCATTTAGGTTTTAATCAAATCTGAAACTCAAGATTATTCAGTCTCCTCAATAGTAATTTCTGAAAAATCACACCAGAATCCTGAATGGGTCAGAAAATCGTATTCGTATTTAAGGAGCTTATAATGATTCTTCTCCATATCTGCGAGACTCAAAAACATATCGCGGACATCAAATTGCTTTGCCTTCTCGGCAGACTTTGCATAAAACTCTTGAGCTTCCTCCTCTATTTTCATGGCTATATTCAATGCCTTTAAATCTCCGCTATCCCCCTTGAGCAGGAGGCTGCTATCAATCAAAAACCCCTTTTCCTTCTGTTTATGCCCAATTGTATTAGAACCCTGCCCTTCACCACCCTTCAATCTGTTATACGCATCCTCAAGGGTCTTAAAGTGGTCTGTTTCATCCCTTGCCAGATATTTAAACATCTCCTTCCCCTTTGGATCCTTTGTAATTGTGGAGGCTTGGATATAAAATTCATATCCCTCTTTCTCCGATTCCATTGCCTGTTTTAAAATCTCCAGAACGATATTGTTATCTTTTTTCATTATCCCTCCCCTCCCATCTTAATAAATATTGGCTGAACCCATGAGACAAGAAATCATCTTTACGGTTTTAAATATATACCCCAAAAAACTGTTGTCAAGCGATTTATTGAAATAATTGATAAGTGACATAATTATTGACACTAAATAGTTTATTCTGTATCCTTTTCCTCAATGGTAAAGATTTACAAGCTTCGCCCATCCCATATAATTCTCATCAGTTTTGCAGTATTTATCATTATAGGCACAATCCTCCTCTATCTTCCAATTTCTTCTAAAAACGGACATCTCTCTTTTATTGATTCACTCTTCATGGCAACATCTGCAGTCTGTGTAACAGGTCTGGCAGTAGTAGATGTGGGGAATAATCTGAGCTATTTTGGCCAGATTGTGCTATTGATGCTCATTCAAATCGGCGGTCTTGGCATAATGACCTTCTCCACTATATTCATATATATCTTAAAGGGGGAGATTTCTGTTTATGAAAAGCTAATGATTCAGGAGTCTTTTGCACATACAGGAAGGGACATATATTCACTCCTGAAACACATATTCTTTTTTACAATTTTGATAGAGGGGATTGGTGCTGTAATATTATTAATCAGGTTCAGTTTTGAATATAAACTCTTTGATGCCATGTATTTATCCATATTTCATTCAATAGCAGCTTTCTGCAATGCAGGATTCTCCCCATTCCATGATAGCCTTATAAGATACCAAAAGGATACTGTCATAAATCTAACAATTATTTTCTTAATAATATCAGGAGGGCTTGGTTTTTTCCTCCTCCATGAGATAAAAACTATTCTATACAGCAAATTCAAAAAAAAGGTATCCCTGCATACAAAGATGGCACTGATTGTAACAGCCATCCTTCTATTTGGAGGTGCTGTCATATTTTTTGCCTTAGAAAAAAATAATACCCTCAAAGATATGGGACTGCATGACCAGATTATATGTTCACTTTTCCAATCCGTTACTACGAGAACTGCCGGATTTAATACTGTAAATTTTGCTATGCTCACAAATGCGACACTATTCATCATGATAATGCTTATGTTTATTGGTGCTTCACCCGGCTCTACAGGCGGCGGTATAAAGACAACCACATTTGGGGTCTTATTTGCTATAATAAAGTCAAGGTTTTACGCAAGAGAGGATGTGAGCATATTTAAAAGGACTATACCCTTAGAGGTGACGTCAAGGTCTATTGCAATAGCCTCCGCATCATTTATAATTGTTACATTGTTCACTATACTCCTGACAATAACTGAATTGTTTAATATACCGCATCAGGAAAGCAGGATGTCTTTCATTGAAATTATGTTTGAGGTGGCTTCAGCATTTGGAACCGTAGGTCTGTCAGCAGGAATTACGGAAAGGCTTACAGAATTAGGTAAAATCATTATATGCATGGTTATGTTTATAGGCAGATTGGGACCTCTGACAATTGCACTCGCAGTAAGCCGTGAGGAGGCAAAGGGGAAATTTAGATATTCTGAAGAGAATTTGATGGTAGGGTGATGAGTTAAGGAGTTGAAGAGTTATGAAGTTCAAGAGTAACTCCAAAACTCCCTAACTTCTGCACTCCTCAACTCGTTTGGGAGGGATTATGAAAAAGTTTGTGGTTATAGGTTTGGGGATGTTCGGTTTCTATGTTGCAAAGAGTCTGTATGAAAAAGGGCATGAGGTAATTGCAATAGATAAAAACAAAGAGATAGTCCAGAAGATAAAAGACTTCTCAACTCAGGCTATTGTAGCGGATGCCACAGACAAAGAGACCCTTATGGCACTTGGTGTTCATGATGTTGATGTGGCAATTGTAGGACTTGGCACAAGCCTTGACGCCAGTGTCCTTACTACCCTTTATCTGAAAGAAATGGGAATTAAAAATATTATTGCAAAGGCAATTACAGAAGACCACGGGAAGATATTGAGCACTATAGGTGCCACAGAGATAATATTCCCTGAAAAGGATATAGCAGTAAAGGTCGCAATGAGTGCAAGTTCAACAAATCTCCTTGATTATCTGCCTTTATCCGAAGGATACAGTATAATGGAGATCGCCCCGCCAAGCAGTTTCATAGGAAAGTCTATCCGTGACCTTCAACTGAGAAATGTCTATGACGTTCAGATAATTGCAGTAAAAGAACTTATACCAGAACGGATAAACTTCATCCCTTCCCCCGATTTCATACTAAAAGACAGTGACAGCCTTATTGTAATGGGAAAGAATGAAAATTTGGAGAAGATAGAAATGACAAAGAAGTAACCCCCACACCTATTCCTGCGGGAGTTAAATCTTCCTGAATGGATATTGGTAAGCGTTGGGAATAGGTGTGGGGGTTACTTCTTTGTCATTACAAATACCCCATCCCAATCTGGCGATAATTCAGTTTTGCGAAGCATTTCAACACGGTTTATAAATACTTTTGATGGGGCATCATCCTTTCTCAATTTAAGGACATCCTGAAAACATCTCTCAGCCCTGTCCCAGTCCCTCTCCATATATGAGTTAAGCCCTGCCTCAAAAATTTCCGATGCCTCTCTCAATCCGTTTTCGCTTCCCTTATCCCCCATAAGCTCGTATATTTTTATCGGCTTATTCTTTCCTTTAACCTTAACCCAGTCAAGCTGTCTCATTACAAAATCCCCCTTTACATCCTCATAAGTATATTTTGGAAGGATGATATAAGTTCCGTATTCTTTATTCAAACCCTCAAGCCTGGAGCCTAAATTTACAGTATCCCCTATTACAGTATAATCAAACCTTGTTGAGGAACCCATATTACCAACAGTTACCTTTCCTGTGGATATGCCAACACCTATCTCAAGTTTAGGTATCTCTGCCTTACCCCAGACAATTTGCAGTTCATGAAGTTTCTTAAGCATCTCCAGCGCTGTCCTGCATGCCCTTATCTGATGGTCCTCCTGCCATATAGGTGCACCCCAGAATGCCATTATTGCATCACCCATATATTTGTCAATAGTCCCGCCATTCTTTAAGACTATATCAGTCATTGGTGTAAGGTAGTCATTCATGAGTTTGACAAGAACCTGAGGCTTTAAGGTCTCTGATACAGTCGTGAAACCCCTTATGTCTGAAAATAGGACTGTCAGCCTCTTCTCCTCACCTCCGAGGACAAGCTTTTTAGGGTCTTTTAAAATTTCATTTACAAGAGATGGTGAAACATAGTGGGAAAATGCCTTTCCTATCTTCCTCTTTTCCTTCTCTTCCGTCATGAATTGAAAAACAGTTACACCGCCTGACACGAGGATTATAGTAAAAATCGGATAGACCTCTGTCAGCCATATATTATAGTTATTAAAGATATAATTATTTGCAACTATATAAAAAACAATGAGGCTGACTGTAATTAATGCCGTAAAGACAGGCCTGATTTTTGGTATGAGGATAGAAAGAAAAATTCCGAGCAGCAGAATGGTAAGGAGGTCAAAGACTACTATCCAATCAGGGCGCTCAATAAAATCGCCCTGCAGAATATTATCTATAATATTTGCATGTATCTCTATGCCTGGGAATGCCCCTGAAAATGGCGTAACCCTCATATCATATATCCCTGTTGCAGTTGCACCTACGAGGACAATCTTATCTTTTAAGGCATCTGCCGGCACTGTCCCGTCAACCACATCTGAAAATGAATAATGAGGGAAAGTCTTCTGAGACCCTCTGAAGTTTATGAGGAGCCGCCCCTTTTCATCCGTGGGTATTATACCCCCTCCAATTTCTATTGAGTCAACCCCGTATCCTGCCACATTTAAAAACATGGGTGGCGAATCAAGATATTTGCGAATTGCTTCAATAGAGATATGAGGATAAATATCTTCACCATATTTAATTGCAAGAGGCACCCACCGCACAGTGCCGTCTGAATCAGGGACTATATTAAAATAGCCGAAGTCATCCGCTGCCTCTGATATTATCGGGATATTTCCTTCAACGCCCACAGCATTTAAAAGTTCAGGTGGTGGGGCGCCTTTTTCAATATTACGAACCATAAACCCACCACCACCCTTTAATTCCCCCTTAATAAAGGAGGAATCATGGGGTTGCCCCTCAATGTGTTTTATCTCATCTCTGGATGTAAAAAAGAAATAACCAAGTATTACAGATGGGCTGTCTTTTAATGCCAATGCCAATCTTGAATCATTATCAGTAGTCCTTTCCACTGTCTCAATTACAGATATTACATCTCTTCCTTTATTCTTAAGCCTCCCCTTTAAATCCCTTATAGCGTTTATACCTGAGCTCTCATCAGGCTCTGCAAATACTATATCAAAGGCGACAACCTTTGCACCATAATCGTTCAATTTTTCTATAAGCTCGGCAATCCTCGTCCTTTTCCATGGCCAGCGTCCAAATTTATCAAGACTCTTCTCGTCTATGGCAATTATGACAACTTCACCAACAGGTTCAACCCTCCCTCTGGATAGAAAATGGAGGTCAAAGGCTTTAAGCTCCATCATGTGAAAAAAGGGGATGCCTATGCCATAGATAACAACGGAAAGGATTGTGATGAGAATGCCTATTTTGTAACCGGTGGGTTTAAAGACTGCGGTAGTCATGGGTTCAATTATAGCACATTTTACCCCTCTCTTTTATTACTGGTGACTGGTGTTCTGGTGCCTTTCTTAAATCTTGCTGCCGAACCTATTTCATTTATTGAGCCAGAGAGAGCAGTAGAGTCTATCGTGATGATAACATCCTATATTAAATCAGGAAGTCTTATATGTAAGCCTATATTCTTTAACAGAGGGCAAGATTTTTTCAAATTCGGGGTCTTTATGGACAAGGATAGCATTATGTTTATGGCACAATGCTGCTACATAAGCGTCAGCCAATGATATACGGTTTGCTGCCTTTAACTTACCAGCAAGTAAATTGAGATATTCCTTTGACTCTTCCACCCTAACCACAAGGGATTTAATTAACTCTACCCTTCTTAATACCACTGATTCATCTCTCTCCCTCATTGTAATATAATAAACTTCGGTTAAACTGATAAAAGCAACATAAATTATAACATCCTCTTTTTCAGCCTTGATTAAAAGGTTCTCAACATATTCAGCACCTTCTTCATTCTCTATGTAAGTTAAAATCGCAGAAGTATCAAGAACATATATTTCTTTAGTTTCCTTCAAGGCTAATATCCTCGGCTCTTGATTTCAATAACTTTTCTGTAAGTCTTTCACCTTTCCCAGAACCTCTTAAAAACCTCCTTGCATCTTCTGGAGTTACCCTCTCTTCTATCTCATTGGGAAAGATTACAATAACCTCCGTCTTCTTCTTGGTCTTTATTTCTTCCATTGGCTTTATGTCGCGCCCATTATACAAAGCCTTAATCGCTTGCATATATTTCTACCTCATATTTTTATAAAATTATATCAGACTCAAAACATGGATGTCAAAAAGAAATTGGGAGATAGAGGAAGTGTTGGTAGGAGTCCCTCTTAAAAATCTAAAAAACTGTTGCTACTTTGAGCCTTGAGCTTTCAGCTTTCGTGAGCCTGCCGTCCCCAATTACTCACTGAATCTTACGGATAGTATGATTACCGCTCTCGCCTACAAACAAATTTGTTCCCTCTGTGGTTATACCCCAAGGAAGATAAAATCTTGCTGATGTGCCTGTGGCATCTGTTGAGCCAATAGAACCTGCAGAGTCATTAACAACATCTTATATGCACTCAATGGTAAGGTGATCTATAAATTTAAAATGCCCATCACCACTTATCAAAGGTAATTTATGCTCAATACATGCAGATGCAATCCATAAATCATTTTCAGGAATTGGTTTTCCTTTCCTTTTAAGAACTAACCGAATCTTTGCATAAACATTTGCTGTAGTCTCTTTTATCTCTAAAATCATTGCCCTCTGAATAAGCTTTCTATGTCTTGCAAGATTCTGCTCAGCATGCCTTGAATTCAAGGCACCAAATATAAGCTCTCCAACAACAACTACAGATAGATAAATTTCAGAATATCTTGAGAGAAAACTATCTATCGTCTTATCGCCATTGAGAAATTTTATAGCAATATCCGTATCAAGAGCGATTTTACCACTCATTCATATCTACCTTTTCAAATTCATCTTCAATAATCTTTAACATTTCTGCTGCGTCCTCATCTGGAAGTATTCCGCACAGCCCTTCAAGCTGATGCCTTCTCTTTGAAAATTTTTCTACCGTAATAGCAACTCTCTGATGTGTTTTTAATCCCTTAATTGGACTAAGAGGACGAAAGTATCCATTTTCATAAATAGCTTCTACTGTTTTTGGCATTGAACACCTCCTTAATTTAAGAATAACTGAAGAAGAATTTTAAGTCAATAAAAGAACACTTATTATCGAGTTTTTTCGAACCTCAAATCACCAAATTCCCCCTCACCCCCTGCCTTCGCAGGTGCAAGCTTAATTCTCTCCCTGCATCCTGAGCCTGTCGAAGGATGGGGAGAGGGAGGAGTGAGGGTTCAGCTTCGAGTTTTTAGCTTAGAGCTTTCAGCTTTCGTGAGCCTGCTGAACTACTGAATCTTTCGGATTGTATGATTATAGGTATCAGCTACAAATAGATTTGTCCCATCTGTGGTTATGCTAGCAGGATAATAAAATCTTGCCGCTGTGCCTGTGTCATCAGTTGAGCCATAGACACCAGCACTGCCTGCAATAGTTGTAACAACGGCAGTAGATATTACAATCTTACGGATTGTATGATTATCCATATCAGTTACAAACAGATTTGTCCCATCTGTGGTTATGCCACAAGGAGAACCAGAACTAAACCTTGCTGCTGAGCCTGTGCCATCTGTTGAGCCGTAGGCGCCAGCAGAGCCTGCTATTGTTGTAACAACACCAGTAGATATTACAATCTTACGGATTGTACTATTACCCATATCAGCAACAAATAGATTTGTCCCATCTGTGGTTATACCATGAGGAGAATTAAACAATGCCGCTGTGCCTGTGCCGTCTGTTGAGCCATAGACACCAGCACTGCCGGCAATTGTTGTAACAACGCCAGTAGATATTACAATCTTACGGATTGTATGATTATAGGTATCAGCTA
>MHDO01000024.1 GCA_001805005.1 Nitrospinae bacterium RIFCSPLOWO2_12_39_16 | reverse complement strand
CTATCCTGCCGCACATGACCACAACCTTTGCCTTCTCCTTCTCTGCTATCTCCCTTACCTTCGCAACAAAGGGAGATTCTCCTTTCAAATCCTTTTCATCCACATTTGCAACAAACATCACGGGCTTTGCTGTCAAGAGATTCAGTTCTCTCAGCATCTCCCTCCCGGCATCGTCCAATTCAAGCGACCGTATCGGCCTGCCATTTTCAAGGGCATGTTTGAACACAGCGCAGGCATCCATTGCCGCTATGGCGTTTTTATCGCCTGCTTTTGCAAGCCTTGCGGTCTTTTCTATGCGCTTCTCAACGCTGTCCATATCAGCGAGCATCAACTCCGTATCTATTATCTCAATATCTCTTTGGGGGTCAACATGCCCAGCAACATGTACAACATCCGCATCCTCAAAACATCTGACAATATGTGCGATGGCATCCACACTCCTGATGTGTCCAAGGAATTTATTGCCCAGCCCTTCGCCTTTGCTTGCACCCTTCACAAGCCCCGCAATGTCCAGAAACTCCACTGTTGTGGGGACAATCCTTTCCGGCTTAACAAGCTCCGCAAGTTTATATTGTCTTTCATCCCTCACCGAAACAATACCTACATTAGGGTCAATGGTGCAGAATGGATAATTCGCCGCTTGCGCCCCTGCCGATGTAAGCGCATTGAATATGGTTGACTTCCCTACATTAGGAAGCCCGACTATGCCGCAAGTAAAGCCCATAGATTACTTTCCTCCAAAAAAAAGTTTCTTTATATAATTTTCATAATATAATCTTTGATAAACGGTGTCAATTGCCTCATCCACCCCAAATCCAGTTTTAGCGGGATTGGGGCTTTCAAGCTTGATACGCTTCAATATTTGTTGTATCATTTTCCTATATTCATAACCAAGCTAATATGGCGAAAAAAATGAAAGTTGAACTTTTAGCAATAACACCAGATGCAGAGAAGCTGATAGAGAAGGCAGGGAGGACATGCTATCTGTCCTTTGATAAGATAACTAAGGATAGCACTGAGAAATTTATCAGGATGCTTGTAAAGAGCGGACATGAATCAGTCCTTGAACATGCCTACGCTACATTCAGGATTACAGGAGGTTCAAGGGCGTTCACACATCAGATTGTCCGCCACCGCCTCTGTTCATTCTCACAGCAGTCACAGAGATATGTTGATGAAAAGGGGTTTGAGGTTGTAACGCCCCCTTCTATTGAGAAAAACAGAGAGGCAAAGAGCCTCTTTGATAATTTCATAGAGAATGCAAAGGAGACATATATCAAGCTTCAGTCTCTTGGTATAAGAAAAGAGGATGCAAGATTTGTCCTCCCCAATGCAGTGGAAAGTGAGATTGTAATATCTGCAAATTTCAGAGAGTGGAGGCATGTATTAAAGGAGAGGTGCGATAAGGCTGCCCAGTGGGAGATTAGAGAAACCGCACTCGAGATATTAAAAATATTAAAAAATTATGCACCGGTTGTATTTGAAGATTTTGATATTAACGAGGATGAAAAAACCGCCTCAGTAAGGACAAAAACTTAATTACTATTTTCATTGTAGCCTAATTCACATCATTAAGTCTTTTTATCGATATCCCAATAAAGCAGTGCTACTTTCTGACTGGGTAAAATCCGATAGCAACTGGTATATCTGTATTCCCTGTTATATAATCAGAAAAAGATGGAGTAGATATATACATCTGAGTTGATCCACCCCCATCCAAATTTAATACATTCATACAACTTATATCCGACAGCCTCATAACCTGCCTCACCTCATGCAGGCTAATCCCATTATAATTCGTATCTGTGGCATATATGATAACCTTCCCTGAATTATCTATGGCAATACCCGAGCGATAGTGAATAGAATGAATATCCTTAAAATCTTCTGCATCTTTTCCATCTGCTATTAATATAGGACCAACCTGAATTGCCTCAGTTACACCGCTTGACTGAAAATTATCTTTATATACTATATAAGGCATATCTTCCTTGATATAAAATATCCCTGAATAAAGTGGGTGGGTAACTATCCTGTTGTTTATGGTCTTACCATCTGCTATCAAGAGGCCTAATGGATTTCCATTTACATCAAAGTAACTCCCGTTTATTGCTGCAATAGCATCATCCTTTTCTATAATATTTTTTACATTCTTAAATCTTGTCTCTGAGTTCTTACTATAAACAACCTTTGCCCTTATTAACTTCAAATCAACCCTTAAAAACTTGATGACTATATCAAGCCCACTTTCACTTCTCACCAATTTAATAATCTTAAAATCTACACCACTGCCTATACTTTTCCATTTATCATCCCTGATGATTAGCAGTTTCTTTCCAGAAAAACTGCCAATATATTTTGCATTTTCAAGAAATTCAGCATTAAGATTGTTTGACAGAAACATTGATAAAAAAAGGAGGCTTAAAAGAATCTTTGGTAACATTTCAATATGAATTTTATCAAAACTTATTATTTGTTGCAATGCCGAATGCTGTATGATAATATTTATGCAAATTTTAGGAAATTTGAAAGTTTAGAGATAACAGCAAATACCTCATCCGTAAACTAGAAATTATAAAATGTTGGACTAAAGTTATTGTGTTAAAATAAGAAAAAAATATAATATCACATTAATTAAAAAAATTTAATTTTCAAAGTAGGAGGAATAAATGGAGTTTACTATAACAAAAGGTGAATTTTTTAAAGGGCTGCAGAAATCACAGGGTGTAGCAGATACAAAAGGGGCAATACCAATACTCTCTAATATCTTAATAGAGGTCGTTGATTCTGGTATCTGGATATACGCAACAGACCTGAATATAGGCATAAAGGGATTCTACAATGCATCAGTAAAAAGCAAAGGAAGGTTTACAGCAAATGCAAGAAAACTCTTTGACATAGTAAGGGAACTACCTGATGCAGATATTAATGTCAACCAAAAGTCAGGTGTCAAGAGGAAGGAGCATGAAAATGAATTTGCAGACTTATGGATTAATCTATCCTGCGGCAATTATAAGACCCGTCTATCAGGACTCCCTGTAGATGAATTTCCTGCCTTCCCATCATACGGTGAAGATTATCTTGTAAAATTTGAGCCGTCTCAGTTAAAGGATATGGTCAGAAAAACTATATTTTCCATCTCTTCAGATGAGACCCGATATACACTTAATGGGACACTCCTTGAGGCAGAAGGAAACACCGTAAAATTGGTCTCTACAGATGGCCATAGATTATCCTATATAAAAAATGAAAATCCAAAGATAGTAGAGAAAAAGATAAATGTAATCATACCTCAAAAGACCACATCGGAATTATTAAAACTGGTAGAAGACGACAATGAGGATGTTTTATTCAGCATATATGAAAATCATGCTGTATTTAAAAAGAAAAATTTCGTTCTCGTATCAAGGGTCATTGACGGACAATTCCCCAATTATGAGGTAGTCCTGCCAAAGAATAATGACAAGAGGGTGATTTTAAACAAAGACGTATTAATCCATGCATTAAAGAGGGTCTCACTCTTATCAGATGAAAAATCAAAAATGGTAAAATTTAATATTGAGAAAGATAATATTGAGCTGCTCTCCGATACAGCCGGTATTGGTGAGGCAAAAGAAAAGGTTGATGTAAAGTATAAAGGAGAAGGACTTTCTATTGGACTAAATGCCAGGTATATTCTGGATATAATGAGTGCAGTGGATAGCAACGAAATAATTTTAGATATAAAAGACTCTGTAAGCCCTACCCTCTTCATGCAAATGAACGATGAGAATTACAAATGCGTTATCATGCCGATGAGATTACAATAAACAAAGAACCAAGAGATTGTCAACAAACTCAACAATCTCTAATTACCCATAATTATAAAATACAGATTACATAGATTAAATTCAGACAATTCCATTGGTTTATTCTGTGTAATCGTCTCTTAAATCTGTGCAATTAAGCATAGGATTGAAATTTCTATGCTTATATTTAAGGAGGTATTGTTATGGCACAAAAATTAACAGGTAAAAATATTTTAATGGTAATTGCACCGAAAAATTTCAGAGATGAGGAACTGAATCACCCTAAGGAGATATTTGAAAAAGAGGGGGCGAAGGTAACAATTGCATGCAAACAGATGGGTAAATGTTCTGGTATGTTTGGGGCAACAGCAACACCAAACATCCTGATTAAAGATGCAAAGGCTAACGACTATGATGCAGTTATAGTAGTTGGAGGTAACGGCTCACCGGAACATCTATGGAATGATAGTCAATTGCATAAACTCATCCATGATGCTGATAAATCAGACAAGATAGTTGCTGCTATATGTTTATCAGGTGCAGTTTTAGCAAAAGCAGGAGTCTTGAAAAACAGAGAGGCAACTGTATATGAGACACCCGAATCTCTAAAAGAACTACAAAACGGCGGTGCAAAATTCATAAAAAAAGATGTAATAGTTTTTGGCAAAACTATTACCGCAAATGGTCCTGAGGCTGCAAAGGATTTTGGGAAGGCAATAACAGAAGCAATAATTAAACGATACATGTGAAAATACTAATTGTAGGTGCGGGGGCGGTTGGCGGTTATTTTGGCGGGCTGCTGGCAAAGGGTGGAGAAGATGTAACCTTTATTGCCAAGGGTAAACACCTTAAAACAATTCAGGAAAAAGGTCTTTCTGTAAAAAGTATAAATGGAGACTTCAATATAAAAGTAAAGGCAATTGAAAGACCAGTTGATACTGAAAAATATGACCTCATAATCTTTGCCGTAAAATCTTATGGCCTGCATGATGCCTGCAATACAATAAACAATTCTGTCAAAAACAATACCACCATAATGTCACTTCTGAACGGGGTGGACAGTGAGGAGATAATAGGCAATTTCTTTGGAGCAGATAAGGTTATCGGCAGTGTTGCATTCATAGGCTCTCAGATTTTAGAGCCAGGCTTAATATTGCATACTGCATCAGGAATGATTACAATTGGCGAATTGAACGGCACCAAGAGTAAGAGATGTGAAGAAATTCTGAATGCATTTGAAAGGGTCAAAATACCCATTAAATTATCAGAGAACATTCAGAAAGATATATGGGCAAAGATGGTCTGGAATACGGGGTTTAATGCAATAACAGCACTGACAGGATCATTGGTCTCTGATGTCCTCTCCATTCCTGAATCAAGGAAGATAGCAGAGATGGCCATGAAAGAAACAGTGGAAGTCGCAAATGAAAAGGGAATAAAACTATCGGATGACCTTGTAGAAAAGACTATCTCTAAGACATTAAAGGCTGGAGCAATAAAGACCTCCATGCTACAGGACAGAGAAAATGGCAAAATAATGGAGATTGATTCTCTAAACGGTGCTATTGTCAGATTAGGACATAAAATGAATGTCTCCATCCCTGTTAATGAAACACTCTACGGAGCTATTAAAGTTATTAATAAGCGGCTCAGCAGTTCATAACTATTTTATAGAACCTCTTTTTAACCATCAATAATCATTTCTAAAAGATACTAATTTCATGGGCAGAATACTTGGACTTGACATAGGTGATGTAAGGATAGGGGTGGCAATAAGTGATGAATTGGAGATTACCGCTCAGGGGCTTCAAACATTTAAGAGAAAATATTTAGAGAAGGATATTGAAGGCATTAAAGATATAATAGAATCAAGTGAAATAAATACTGTAATTATCGGACTTCCAAAGATGCTTGATGGGACTATAGGGGTTCAGGCGCAAAAGGTAATTGATTTTACAAATATCTTAAAATCTAAAATAAATGTACCTTTTATCTTCTGGGATGAAAGGCTTACAACCTCTGAAGTAAGCAAGATGCTGATAAATGCGAATGTAAGGAGGAGCAAGAGAAGAGAGGTGGCAGATATATTATCAGCCCAGCTGATATTGCAAGGGTATCTTGATAGAAAAAGAATACAAGATAACAATGAATAACTGTGAAAATAAACAAAAGTCAGGACTAAAGTCCTCTGCCACACTCCTATTGATACTTGCAATTTGCATATTCTCCATGATTATGGCAATTGTCAGCATCATGTATATAAAAAAGAGTGTAACTACACCTATGTCCCGCATTGCCAATCCAAAAATAATAAATATACCCAAGGGCTCTGATTTAAAGACTGTCTCTTCAATATTAAAAAGGGATGGTTTTATTAAAGACACAATGACATTCAATCTGCTTGCAAAATACAAATCTGTAGAGGGAAATCTTAAGGCAGGTGAATATCAATTGAGCCTTGATATGCCACCGTTACAAATCCTCAATCTGATTTTAGAGGGGAAGGTATATCAATACCCTGTAACAATACCGGAGGGTTACAATATTTTTGAGATTGCATCCCTCCTTAGTAAAAAAGGACTCGCAGAGAGGGAAAAATTTGTCCTCTTAGCATTTAACAGGGATTTTATAGAATCGTTGGGGATTGAGGCAAATAACTTAGAGGGTTATATATTTCCAGATACATATCATATAAGTAAAGGTATGGATGAAAGTGTCATCATAAAAAAGATGGTTGATACATTCAAAAAAACTGTATCAGATGAGATACTTAATAACTATCAAAAGACAAGTTTAACCCCGCATCAGATAATTACACTCGCATCCCTCATTGAAAAAGAGACAGGTAATGAAAAGGAAAAACCGATAATATCAGCAGTTTTTCATAACAGGTTTAAAAAGAAGATGAGGCTTCAATGTGATCCAACGATTATTTATTCACTTTTACTTGAAGGTCTTAAAAAAAATAAAATCATCTATGATGGGAATATCAGAAAAGAGGATTTATCAATAGACTCACCATATAATACTTACAGATATGCCGGTTTACCGCCCGGTCCAATTGCAAACCCCGGAAAATCCTCTATTCACGCTGCCATGTACCCTTCTGCCTCTAAATATATATATTTTGTATCAAAAAATGATGGAAGTCATCACTTCTCATCAACAATAGAAGAACATAACAGGGCAGTGAGGATATATCAGCCCAAAAAAATCTATACAAAAAGTTGAAACCAGTGGCAGTAATTTAAGTTTCCCCCTACCCTATTCCCAAATTCAGCTTTAGCGGAATTCTATCAGCTTTACAAAATATGGCATTTCTGATATAGTTTTTCATATTATACAAAACCTTAAAACTTTTAATCAGGAAGAGGTTAACAAATAATAAGGAGAATTTTAAAGAACTAAAGGAGGAGTGATGGAGATAAAACTGGTCTTTGGTGCAATGGTGTTATCAGCTCTTATAATACTCCTTATCATCTCCAAACTTAATAGGGCTATTAAACTTTTAAATAACAGGGTCAATATACACTCTTCATTGCTCAAAAAACTAAAGGATGAACAACCTGACGAAGCGGAAGACCGTGATGATGTTATAAGAAAAATAATAGAAAAGGATTTTTAAATGGAATGGAAACAAAAAAACAGCGGAGTAATTACAAAAGAAAAAATACAAAGTTTATTATTGGGGTGTCATTTTTAATTTTGAGCTTTGCCCTTTACTTTTGCATACCACTAATATTTTTTCTCCCTTACGATATTAAATTATTGGGCAGTATTGCCTTTGGTTCTTATATTATCAGTTGGGGGCTGACTGCTATCGCTATCTTTTTTATGGGAAAGGAAGGATACAACCTTGTCAAGGAAAAGGTGCTTTCAATATTTAAGAGGAAAAAGTGAAACCTTATAACTCATGCAGAAAGTGTGGCGGCCCTGTATTATCAAATGATATTATTGATTGTTATGGAAACAGGGTAATGTCTTTGGGCTGCTGGAATGGTCATTACGAAAAGATGGAGATTGAAGGAATTGAAAGTGATTCCTTAAAGAGAAAAATAAAAGAGGTAATTCCATTTGTAGGCATTTTTAACTTCCAATGATTTAATACAAAAAAATTGTAAAAATTTGCCACAGAAAATACAGAGATAAAAATGGAGGTTTTTAAATGAAACTTAAAGGCAAGGCTTGGAAATTTGGTGCTGATATTGATACAGACGCAATTATACCTGCAAGGCATCTTAATACTACAGACTATAAAGAATTAGCAAAACACTGTATGGAGGATGCAGATCCAAATTTTATAAAGAAGATGAAGAATGGAGATATAATCGTTGCTGATAAAAACTTCGGCTGCGGCTCTTCAAGGGAACATGCACCAATTTCAATAAAGGCTGCGGGTATCTCATGTGTGATTGCAAAAAGTTTTGCGAGGATATTTTACCGCAATTCTTTCAATATGGGGCTTCCAATTTTTGAAAGTGCAGACGCTTCAGAGAAGATTAAAGAGGGGGATGAGATTAAGATAAATCCTTCCACAGGTGTAATAAATAATTTAACTAAAAAAGAAAAATATCAGGCGAAGCCGATTCCTCCCTTTATGCAGGAACTGATAAATGCAGGGGGATTGATGAATTATGTAAAAAAGAAGGTTGTATAAAATAATAAGTTATAAAATGTTAAATCTTTATACCTACAAATTGGCACGATATGAACTTCATTATTTTTATCATAATTTGCCTTGATGAAAATCAGGGATGCTGAAACGAGTTTAGCACGACATTGAACAACAAAGGTACATATTATATAAATATGCCCATAAAGAACTCTTGTTAATACACGACCTATACAATATGAGAGCTTAAACATGCAAAGCAATGAATATTTATATTTAATGGAGAACGAGAACGAGACTTACCGTCTTGATATAAAAACAGATAGTAAGGTTGTTAAGAAAC
>MHDO01000023.1 GCA_001805005.1 Nitrospinae bacterium RIFCSPLOWO2_12_39_16 | reverse complement strand
CACAGTGCGGGCTCAATACCGTCAGGTGGTATTAATCCAATGGCAGTTGATATAATGAAGGAAAGAGGAATTGATATCTCAAATCAAGAATCTAAAGGATTAGATGCATTACCAAAAGATAAATTTGATATTATAGTTACAATGGGATGTGGTGATAACTGTCCGACAGTTTTTGCAAAGAAAAGGATAGACTGGCAGATTAAAGACCCAAAGGGTGCTTCTATAGAGATATTCAGAGAAGTCAGAGACGAGATAGAGGAGAAGGTTTTGGAGTTATTGAGGAAGTAGTGCTTATTGATATTTGGAAGGCAGTTATACTTGGTATTGTAGAGGGGGTTACAGAATTTTTACCCATTTCTTCTACAGGGCATCTGATACTGGCAGGCAATTTCCTTTCTTTTGGTGGAGAGAGGGCTAAGGTCTTTGAGATATTTATTCAGCTTGGTGCAATACTGTCTGTTATATGGATATACAGGGCTAAAGTTTTAAATGTCATTTCAAATATAGGGAAAAAGGAGGCAAATAGATTTATAATTAACATCCTGATTGCATTTCTTCCAGCAGCATTAATTGGATTCCTGACCCACTCTTTTATAAAGGTATATCTTTTCAATGCAGTTACAGTTTCAATTGCATTAATTTTTGGAGGCATATTAATTTTAATTATTGAGAAAACTGTCAGAACTCCAAGGATATCAAATATTGATGGTATTTCATTGAATCAGGCGCTTGGCGTGGGTTTTGCTCAGGTATTATCCCTGTTTCCCGGCGTCTCAAGGTCAGGGGCTACAATTATGGGCGGTCTGGTTACTGGTCTTGACAGGAAGACTGCAACGGAATTCTCTTTTTTTCTTGCAATCCCTACAATGTTCGCAGCAACATCCTATGACCTTTTAAAAAATATTAAATATCTCTCTGTATCAGACTTTCCTGTCTTTGCAACAGGATTTATAGTAGCATTTATAACCGCCGTGATTGTCATAAAGGCATTTCTATCATTTATCACAAGGCATGATTTTTCCGCCTTTGCATATTACCGTATTATTTTTGGTATACTTGTTTTGTTGTTATTATGAATTCAAAGATATTAATAGTAGATGATGAAGAAGATATTCTGACCTTGCTTGAGTATAATCTTGAAAAGGCAGGATTTAAGGTTATCTCTGCAGATGATGGCCCAGAGGCAATAGAGCTGGCTAAGAAGGAAAAACCTGCCCTTATTATTTTGGACATAATGCTGCCAAGTATGGAAGGGACTGAAGTCTGTAAAGCTATTAAGAGAGATGACGCCACAAGCCATATACCTATAATCATGCTCACTGCAAAGGGGGAGGAAGTGGACAGGATAGTCGGTCTTGAGCTTGGTGCGGATGATTACATCACAAAACCGTTCAGCCCAAGAGAACTTGTATTGAGGGTTAAGGCTGTTTTGAAAAGGGGACATGGCGGAGAGGAGAATGAAGGCACTATTACAGCAGGCAATATCAGGATAGATTTAGAGAGGTCAGTGGTAATATCCAATGGAAAACCTCTGAAACTAACGGCTACAGAATTTAAGCTATTGGTTGAGCTTGTAAAGGCAAAAGGGAAGGTTTTATCAAGGGATGCTCTTTTGGATAATGTCCGGGGAACAGATTATTATGTAACTGATAGAACCATAGATACTCACATAAGAAGACTAAGGGAGAAGCTTGGAAAGTCTGCAAAACATATAGAGACAGTGAGGGGGTTTGGTTACAAATTTATGGAGGATGGATGAACCCCATTAGAAACTCGCATAATAAAAAACCTATAGTTTCCAGCAAAGACTTGCCTTCAACCGAGGAGGCTTCTAACAGGGTGAAGGGGAAGCTATTAGAGGCAGTTGTCAGGGAGATGAATATGGGTGTCATAGTCCTTGATTCAGATAAAAAAATACTATATGCAAACCCTTTTATATATAAGAACTTTCCACTGGAGGGGGTCATGGAGAGAAAGAAGGTCAGCGATATTATAAACGACAAGGCACTTCTGAAAACCATTGATACTGCCTTTTCTTTGAATGGTAACAAGTCTCATGAGATTACAATAGAGGGGAAAGGAAATCAGATTCTGGAAGTAAGGCTTGTCCCTTTTTCCATTGAATCGGATTCAAAGGTGCTTATTGGTTTTTTTCAGGATGTAACTGAGGAAAAAAGGGTTGAGGCAATCAAGAGGGATTTTGTTGCAAATGTATCGCATGAACTAAGGACACCACTTGCAAGCATAAAGGGTTATACCGAGACATTGTTGGGCGGGGCATTAGACAATAAAGAGATACTTAAGAAATTCTTAACAGTAATTGACCGTCATGCAAACAGGATGACAGCGATTATTGAAGACCTGTTAACCCTTTCAAAGCTGGAATCACACCAGATGCCTATGAGTTTTGAGCCATTGGATATAAGAAATATTATCAGTGGTGTTATTCAAGGTTTTGAAAAGCAGGTAAAGGATAAAGGGATAGAAATTATTATGGATGTTGGAGATACTGCACCAAAGGTTATGGGAGATAAGGGGAGGATAGAGCAGGTAATTGTAAATCTAATTGATAACGCCATAAAATATACAAATAGCGGAACTGTAAAAGTCTGGGCAGGCAAGAGGGATAATATGCTGCAGGTTGATGTGGAAGATACAGGCATTGGGATTCCTGAGAAGGACATACCGAGGATATTTGAGAGGTTTTACAGGGTAGATAAAGGCAGGAGCAGGGAGTTGGGCGGCACAGGGCTTGGGCTTGCTATTGTAAAACATATTATTCAGGGGCATAACGGAAAAATTTGGGTAGAGAGTCAGTTAGGCAAAGGTACTACATTCAGATTTACTCTGCCACTATCATAACCATTTTTAGCTATTGAATGTTTTATAAAATATTTGTTAGAATTATAAAAATACCACATTAACTTACTTGCTTAAAGTGGAGGTGGAATATGTATCTATTCATTTTTAAAGCTATATCGCTTGTTATTTTAAATATGGCTGTATTTTATCAATTTGCAATGGCAGAGGAGATGGAGTGTAAAAAATGCCATCAGGATGTTTATGATGAAATATCGGCATTCACCTACAAACACTACAACAATCTACTTGATGAATGCAAAAAATGTCATTTTGACAGCGAGAATAATAAAAATAAGGTGGATAATAAGTGGACAAAGATTTCCTTTGGTAATTATGAGAACGAGCACATGGCAATCATTAAAAATATAACAATAGACAGTACTTATCAGGTTAGGATTAATTTAATCAACAAAAAGAATAGGAAAAAGGAATCAGAGGTTCTTTCCTTTATTCCCACTTCAATCTCTGAATTTATAGTTGATGACGAGATCCCCCCTATTATCAGTAGAATAAGGGTGAATCAGATAGATTCATCAAGTGTAGAAATAAAATTTGAGACTGATAAATTTTCAGATTCAATAGTTGAATATGGAAAAACAAAAGACTATGGGGAATCCTTACATTTTAACACTTATGATAAAAGGCATATTATAAGATTAAGTAAGCTTGACTCCAAAAAGGTTTACCATTTTATAATTACAGTCACTGACCCCTTTGGTAACAGAACCATCTCAGAGGATTACACCTTTGATACAGGAAAGGCATTTAACCGTGATCAGGAAAGTGGAAAACGAAAAGAGGATGATACTGAATTGGATTTTAAATCAATAAGAATATTTAGATTTAAACTAAAGGAGGAGAGATTGAAGGAGGAGAGTTTAAAGACCGCTGTAAAGAAAGCGGCTATAAGTGATATTGTGGCTGTATATTTTATCGGAACCACTGAAGTTGCCTCTGTTGTTGAATATATGAAGAAAGAAAATGAAAGCGCTTCTGAAGAAGAAAAACATGGAAATAATGGGTTGAAAAGTCAAAGGGAGGCTGAAATAAGTACTTGTTTAGAGAAATGCCATAAAGAGGATTCGCGGTCGCATATCGTCGGCATTTCAATTAGAAGGAATATGGATGTGCCAAATGAAATACCCCTTGCTGAAGGGAAAATAATTACCTGTATAACCTGTCATATGCCACATGGGAGCAAATTAAGGTATTTGGCGCGTGTGGATTTTGACAAACTCTGCGTTTTATGCCACACAAATAGATAATAATGCAAGCGTGGCGGTTGATAAGAGATGGTTTTCATGACGGCTTATATAATATGGCAGTGGATGAGGCTATTGCCGAAGCATCAGAAAAAGGTATTTCGCCTCCCACACTGAGATTCTATGGCTGGAAATCGCCTACACTTTCTATTGGATATTCACAAAGGCTGAACAATAAAATTGATACTGAATATTGCAGAAAAAATAAAATAGATATTGTCTTAAGACCTACAGGCGGAAGGGCTGTCCTTCATGATAAAGAAGTTACATATAGCATTGCGTCTCCAAAAAATAATCCCCACTTCCCTGATAATATTTCAGGAACATACAGAGTTATAGGCGAAGCTCTATTAAAGGGGCTATCTTTTCTTAATATTGAGGCAAAGTTAAATTCAACAGTCAGCAGTCAGCAGTCAGCAGTCCGAAATCCTTCCTGTTTTGCCACTACCTCTCAATATGAAATTACAGTTGATGGAAAAAAACTGATTGGCAGTGCCCAGAGGAGGTTTAAAAATTCATTCCTCCAGCATGGGTCAATCCCTTTAGAGAATCATCATAAGAAACTTGCCCATTGTTTAGGTTTTCAAGAAGAGTATAAAAGTAAAAAATTTGTAAAGTTGATAAAAGAAAAATCAATTTCCCTTAATGAGTTAAATGGAAAGGTATTTTCTTTTGATGAGTTAGCAGATGCACTTGTAAGAGGATTTAAAGATGTATTTAAAATACAATTTAAAATCTGCCCTCTTTCAGAATATGAATTTGAACTGACAAAGAAACTTTGTAAAAGTGAAATTATTTCTTTATGAGGTATTCTTTTATTGAAATTACTTTTTTGGACAATTCTTCTGGATTTTCTGCAATTACCCTTACTATCGGTTCTTTTCCAATATCGCCAGTGTCGTAGATTATGTCAGGGACAAAACCTGATTCACTGATAGCCTTTTCTGTCCCCCACTCAAGAGATGAGCCTTCCTTTGCTTTTAATTTTTTTGGCTCATCCTTTCTATTAAAAGAGCCAATTTTCAGATTTAGTTTCTTGCAAGCGCTAATTATTTCAGGTGAATATTTTATATTCATCACTGCCTTCTTTGTAGGGTCAAATTTTATTGCGGTCAAAACAATACTTGCAATATGTCTTGATACTCCAAAGTTGGGTCTTGATACAGTTATTATGTCATTACCATATTTGATAATCCTGCATGGAATTGCCATTACATCATCAAATCCCTTTGCATCAGAGAGGGCAACTGCCATATTTGATTGAACTTCAGGAATCAATATCCCAATCTTTGCCTCTTTCAATTTTTCTATTACAGACTCCATTTCTATTAATGTGCGATATTTTTCAGTATCTCTGTAAAGTGAAGCAATAGGATTTGTCGGCCCCTTGCCTTTTCCAATCTCAATAGAATTTTTTATGGCATCTGTTATAAAAACCTTTGCCGATTTTACTGCATCATATAATGAATAACCTTTCGCAAGTTCAGAGGCAATGGCTGCTGAATATGTGCATCCAGTCCCATGTGTGTTTTTTGTATCTATCCTTTCAGACTCAAAAATAAAGAATTCTCCATCTGTATAAAGTATATCCACCGCCTTTCCCCTTAAATGCCCCCCTTTTACAAGCACATCTGCCCCAACCCTTTTCTTTATTTTCTTACCAGCCTTCTTCATATCTTCTATACCCTTTATTTTTATGCCTGAAAGAAATTCTGCCTCAGAGATATTTGGTGTAATAAGGGTTGATAAAGGGAGGAGTTTATTTATCAGGGTATCTCTTGCATCAGGTCTTAAAAGGGGGTCTCCGCTTTTTGCATACATTACAGGGTCAATGACGAGATTCGGTATTTTGTATTTTTTAACTTTTGAAGCGACTACATCAATAATAGCTGAACTGCTTAACATACCTGTCTTAGCAGCATCCACACCAATATCACTTATAACAGAATCTATCTGGAGTGCTACAAATTCAGGGGGGAGGTCATGGATACCCTGAACACCTACAGTATTCTGGGCAGTGATGGATGTAATGGCTGACATGCCATAAACACCGAGGGATGAGAAGGTCTTTAAATCAGCTTGAATCCCCGCACCTCCGCCGGAATCCGAACCAGCAATAGTAAGAACTCGTTTCATATAACAGTGAATAGTGAACAGTTGAAAAATAAAAGCCGATTACTGATCACTGACCACTGATTCATTTTCTCCCTGCTGCCTTTATGAATGGCTTCAGTTCTTCCATCAGTTTTGCAAATTTTGTGGGCTTCAGGGATTGTGGCCCGTCTGAATATGCCTCTTCAGGGCAGGAGTGGACTTCTATCATCAAGCCGTCAGCCCCTGCCGCAACGGCTGCCTTTGCCATTGGTGCAACATACTCCCAGTGTCCTACAGCATGGCTCGGGTCAACAATTATTGGGAGGTGTGTCTCTTTTCTTAAAACAGGGATACAACTCAAATCAAGTGTATTCCTTGTTGCTGTCTCAAATGTCCTTATACCCCTCTCGCAGAGTATTACCTCTTTATTCCCTTCTGAAAGGATATATTCAGCAGACATTAAAAATTCTTTTATAGTTGTCATTAATCCTCTTTTTAAGAGTATAGGTTTTTTCACCTGTCCTAAGTCTTTAAGGAGGGGGAAATTCTGGACATTCCTTGCACCGACTTGAAGTATATCAGAATACTTTGATATTAAATCTACATCCATTGGATTCATTACCTCTGTTACAATTGGCAGGCCCGTTGCGGCTCTTGCCTCCGATAGAAGTTTCAGTCCTTCCTCTTCAAGTCCTTGAAAGTCATAGGGTGATGTCCTTGGTTTAAATGCACCGCCTCTTAAAATATCAGCCCCTGCGTCCTTTACGGCTCTGGCAGTTTCAAGCAATTGCTCTCTGCTCTCAACAGAGCATGGACCTGCCATAACTACAATCTTTTCACCGCCAATCTTTACATTATTTACAGTAATAATAGTATTATTCGTTTTAACCTCCCTGCTTGCCAGTTTATATGGTTTTAATATTGGGACTACATCCTCTACACCGTGCATAGACTCCAACGCTTGAAGTCTTGCCTTTCCCCTCTCATCACCAACTGCTGCAATGATAGTCTTCTCTAGCCCGGGCATGAGGTGAGGCTCATAGCCAAGTTTTCTAACTTTTTCTGCCACATCATCAATTTCCTGTTTTGTAACACCATGCTTCATTATAATAATCATGTTTTTAATCTCCTTTTACTATCACTGATTAGTTAAAATATTATAACAAAATGGGGTTTTATGCAAT
>MHDO01000022.1 GCA_001805005.1 Nitrospinae bacterium RIFCSPLOWO2_12_39_16 | reverse complement strand
AATCGATAAAAAAACAATTTATAAAATTTCTAAAAAATACCGAGCAAAACGAGTCCTACTATTTGGTTCAAGTTTAAAACCTGAAATAGAAAGTCGTGATATTGACATTGCAGTAGAAGGAATTTTGCCAAAAGATTTTTTCAGCTATTATGGCGACCTTATACTTTCTTTATCAAAACCTGTTGATATAATAGATATTCATGGAACATCTAAATTTATCAAATTGATACTCAAAGAAGGAGTTCCTCTCTATGGCTGATTATCAGGAAAATATTGATGCTGAATATGAAGCCATAGATAAAATAATTTCTGCTTTTCCCACAAAAGATTTATCCCAAATTTCTGAACTTGAACTTGCCGGAGTAGCCGCTTTCCTACATAATTTTTATAATGGTATTGAAAATGTATTAAAACAAGTATTTTTTTCTAAGAAACTCGAAATCCCGACAGGCGAGTCATGGCATAGAGATTTAATTTTAACCGCTGTTAAAGAAAATATTATTTCTAAATTGCTTTCAAATGAACTTAAGCGTTTTCTTGCTTTTAGACATTTTTTTAGTCATGCCTATGCCCTCGAATTATATCCTGAACGAATGAAACCGCTTGTTACGGATGCCTCAAAAATATTTAAAGATTTCAAAAAAGAAATTAAGAAAATAAATTTTTAACAAAACATTGAAGGCGATGGCCTATGGCCACATCTTAATTTTATCGGTATCGGATGTGTGCCGAATGCTTCTTTTCAAGCTGTAGACGCATTTCTTCCGATGAAATCCCTCCTTCGGCTTTCTGTCTCGACCGTGACCTTTCTATTAAAGCAATAAACTTTGGATTGTTACTCAAAGATACTGTTTCAATGTCTGCATTAATTATGCTTACCAAAAGCGGCAACAGGTTTGTCTCCTTTTATAATGATTACAGGTTCTTTTTTAACCTTTTTAGTATAATTGGAAAGCGGTAATGTGGCTTTTGAATATTCGATAGTTTTTATAACTTTATCGCTCAAAAAAGTTTTTACAGAATGTCAAAGCCCTGTCTTTGTAGGAAGAAAATTTACTCTTTGTATCCCTTCTTATCTTCTCTACGTCAATCACACCTCTAAGTGATTGCAGCTCCTCGTCGTAAGTATCTATCCACTCATAAATCATCTTATCAGTAACCTCCATATGAAACTGGAGTCCGTAGATATTTTTGCCTACCCTTAAAGCCTGATTTGTGCAGAGTTCGGCAGTTGCCAAAAGTTTTCCATTTTCAGGAATCCCAAATGTATCGCCGTGCCATTGAAAGACATAAAAACTCTCGCCGAGTCCTTTAAAAACAGGGTCTTTCTTCCCTGCATCAGTTAGGCTTACTTTATACCAGCCGATTTCCTTAACTTTATTCTTTGTAACCTTTGCACCTGCTGCCTTTGCAATAAGCTGGGCGCCGAGACAGATACCGAGTGTTGGTATCTCCTTTTTAATTGCCTCTTTTATCAATCTGTCCTCATCTTTTAAAAAGGGATATTTATCCTCCTCATATACATTCATTGGTCCGCCAAGAATTATAATAGCATCGTAATCTAATTTTGAGGGGACACTATTACCATTACCATCCTGAAGCTCCCTCTTCTCAATTTCCCATCTATTTGATTTGAGATAATCTTCAATTGTGCCGCCGCCCTCAATACTTATATGCTTTAACATCAAGACCATTTTTTTCATACACCTCTCCTGAGTTTTCAATATAATTAATCATCTAAGGGAAATTGTCAAGCTCATTTAACTGAAGTGGTATTGCTTATTTAGGCGATTTTTGGTATAAGATGTTAGTAAAAGGGAGACAAATGACAATTAGAAATCAGAGAGGTTTTACACTCATAGAGTTAATGGTGGTTGTCCTGATACTTGGGATTCTGGCAGCGATTATAACTCCAAGAATTATCGGCAGGACAGATGATGCAAGGGTTACTGAGGCAAAGGTTCAGATAAGGAATCTTGAAACTGCACTGAAGCTCTACAAACTTGATACTGGAACATATCCTACGACCGAGCAGGGGCTTGATGCACTGATTGAAAAACCTGCAACAGGAGTTATACCAAAAAAATGGCGTGAAGGGGGATATCTTGAAGTAAAAAAGATTCCCTCAGACCCATGGGGCAACCCATATATCTATATCTCTCCGGGGCTCCACGGAGATTATGATATTGTCTCTTATGGTGCAGATGGTGTAAGAGGAGGAGAGGGATTTGATAAGGATATAGAGAACTGGAATATTGAATAGATTTTTGATCTCATCCCTGAAACTGATTCAGTGCAGCCTACAGACAATAATGCAAACCTTCAAGTATCAAAACTGTAAGGGATTTACACTCATAGAGCTTCTCGTAGTTATATCTATTGTTGGGATTATATTGGCAGTTGCCCTCCCGAGATTTCACTTTTTTGATGATATTTCTGTCAGGAGGGATACCAGACAAATGGCAGGCCTCATCCGGTATCTGAATGAGGCGGCAGTAACAAAGAAGCTGTATTACAGGGTAAAGTTTGATATACAGAGAGGAAGGGTAAAGGTAGAATATTCAAGGGATGGGGAAGAATATAAGGATGAGACCGACTCATTTATACGAGGGTTAAATTTGGGAGATATGGTAAAGATTGAGGATATAATCTTACCGGGGCTTGGTAAGATAAATAGTGGAGAGGTTGCTGTTATATTCCTGCCATACGGTTTTTCAGAGCCGTTTAATCTGCACCTGAAAGGATTGGGAAAATTTTTTACCCTTTCATTTAATCCCTATACTGAGAAGGTAAAGATTGAAGAGGGATATGTATAGAATGAAATTTCAAATTTCAAATTTCAAATTTCAAATTTTAAAGGAGGGGGGTTTTACACTTCTTGAGGTAATGATTGCACTCTCCATAGTGGCAGGGGTGATTATTACTGTTCTGGCAAGTCTTAATTATCAACTCCATATAGTCAATGATAGCAGAGATGTTGTAATTGCAACTATACTTGGGAAGAAGATGGCAGAGAAAACTGCATTTTTATCCCCGATGGAGAAGAAGAAAGGGGATTTTGGTGCTGAATTTCCTCAATTTTTATGGGAGTTGGATTTAGAAGATACACAGTTTAAAACCCTTAAGAGGATGAATATAAAAGTCTTATGGGGAAAGGGGAGAAATGTATCCATTGTATCTTACAAAATTGAAAAATGAACAAAGAGGCTTTACACTCATAGAACTTCTTATAGCTGTAAGTCTTGCAGCTATTCTCTTTACTGCCCTTTATAAGACATTTTTTTCTGTCCTTAAGGCGGGTGATGTGGTTGAGGAGAATCTTGATAAATATCTTGAGGCAGGTCGTTTCCTTGACAGGTTTGGGCAGGAGATTAATGCCTTATATTATAAAACCACAAATCCCAAAACCGGTTTTAAGGGAGAAAAAAGGAGGATAACATCGGAGGTGTCATTTACTACATTTACCCATTCAATATTGAAGGATGGTATGCCGACGAGCGACCTTATGGCAGTCAGGTATTTTGTTGATGAGGAAAAGGATGGAGATGTAATCTATAAAGAAATCTGGAATCCATACATTGGGAAAAGATTTAAATTTGAGGTGCTGAAGGGGGTAAAGGGGTTTGATGTAAGTTTTATGAATGGGAAAGACTGGGCTTTTGCATGGGATTCATCACTTGAAAACAAACTCCCTGACGCAATCAAGGTATCAATTTTCATAGAGGAGGGGAAGGAATTGTCTGCCATTGCTATACCAAAAATAAGATAAACACAAAGACTTGAACACGAATGACACAAATGGACTAATTACACGAATTAGTAAAACAAAAAATAATTTTAGTTTTTATTCGTGGCATTCGTATATTCGTGTAATTTGTGTTCTAAAGGTTTATTGATGTTACGTTCACAAAAAGGTTTTGCCCTTATTATCACGCTCCTTATTACATCCGTTCTTGTCGGGCTGGTGACGGAACTTGTCTATGCTGTTTATATATCTGTCTCAAGAACTAATAATTTCATGGATAGTCAGAGGGCGAGTCTGCTTGCAAGGTCTGGTGTGGATATGGCGAAGGCAGGGTTAGAGGAGTTTTTGAAAATCAAGCCCTTTATAACAATGGATAGCGATGGGCTTAATTTTAAACGGAATGAGGAAGATGGTGAATTGGATATAAAGGTTTTTGATGAGGAGGGAAAGGCATCTCTGAAAATTGTATATCCAAATACAGGTGCACTCAATGATAAGGTGTATAATCACTATCTGAGGCTGCTGAAACTGTTAAATCAAAAGGAGGATATTGCTGATACACTTTCAGACTGGATTGATGCCGATGATGAGCCGAGGATGATGGGGGCAGAAGGGATTGATTACTATCAGAGGCTTTCAAATCCTTACCTTCCGAAAAACTCCTATCTGGACACCCTTGAAGAGGTATTAATGATAAAGGGATATACACCTAAGATTTATAAATCCATAAGCCCATTTGTTACTGTTTATAATACAAGCGGGCTTATCAATATTAATACCGCAGGCAAGGAAATTATAATGTCCCTTTCAGATGAAATAACGGAGATACTTGCACAGAGGGTGATAGATTATAGAAAGGCTATTCCTTTTAAGGATAGGTCGGATATAATGAAGGTGGCTGGGTTTGAGACTATAGGTTTCAGCCTGCAGGACAAGATAACTGTAGAGAGTAATATTTTTAGAGTCTATTCGTCTGCAAAAATCGGAGAGGCTGTCAGGGTGGTAGAGGCTGTTATACAAACAGGAGGCGGAATACTTTACTGGAGGGAGAGTTGATGGCAAAAGGAATTCTCATCCTTGATATAGGTGTAGATTCTGTCAGGGGAGGCATATTTTCTTCAAAAAAAGCCAACCCCCTTTACCTTCATACCCATCCTATTCTTAGAAAAAATACCGTATCGGAGAGAGAAGAGATAAAATCTGCAATATCTTCCTTACTCACAACAGCAAGGGAAAAAGGGTTCAAAGAATTTGAAAAGGTGCTTGTAGCCATCCCCCCTGATGAGATAAGCATAAGGATTTTATCAATCCCATTTAAAGACAGGAAAAAAATTCAGGATATCCTTCCTTTTGAGCTTAGCGGCCTCCTCCCCCACGATGTAAAAGAGATGATTGTTGATGCCATCCCGATTGGTAATAGTAAGGTAATAGCTGCTGCCTTAGAGAAGATAAGGTTAAAAAAATATCTTGAGATGCTGAAAGAATTTGGGCTTGACCCATATTGGTTTGGTTCAACTATATTCTCTATGGGGAAACTCTTAAATGGGGTGAATAATGGGACAGCAGCCTTTGCTGGTGATGAGTCTTTTGCGGTTTTGTCTGACGGAGAGCCGATATTCTTTAAGCCTCTGAAAGGAATAGATGAATTAAAAATGGGTTTAATCTATCTGGAGTCTGAGGGAATTCACATAGATAAGATTTATTCTGTTGAAGAAAAGACAAAGGATTTGAAACTGCTCCTCCCTAAAATAGATATTAAAAATGTTCCACTTCCAGGGAATTGTCCTCCAGAAGGGGCAGGTCTATATGCCCTCTCACTCCATCTTCAAAAAAATATGGAAGGTGCTATAAACTTTAGAAGGGGGGAATTTGAATATACAAGAGAAAGTGATGCGGTTAAGAAGAGCCTGAAATTTACAGGAATGCTCGTTCTTATTATAGCAGGACTTTTGTTTGGGAATATTTACCTAAAATATAAAACTCTCTCAAATGAACTTATGGCAGCCAAGGGTGCCTTAAAAGAGGCATATATTGAATTATTTACCGGCGAGACCAAGGTGGTAGATGAATTATATCAGCTTGAGGCAAAAGTAAATAAATTAAAAGGGGATTTGGAGATTACTTCAGGCGGAATCAGTGTCCTTGAAATAATGAAAGAATTGTCTAAGGCAGGCGAGAATAACAGTAATTTCAGTGTAAAATTTAATGAGGCTAATATGGCTGAAGGTAGAATAACGGTCAGGGGTGAGACAGATTCTTTTGAAAGTGCAAATATTTTGAAAGAGAGATTAATTAAAGGAAACTATTTTAAGGATATTCTGCTGACAGACCTGAAGACAATGGCAGGAGGGGCGACAGCCTTCAGTCTTTCTATTACACTAAAGAAATGAAAATGACATCCAAAAGATATATCGCAGAATTTGATAGAAAAAGGTTATTTATCCTTCTTGGAGGGATTTCTTTTGTGATTGTGCTTTTGTTGAGCGGAAATATCATGTTAAAAAAATACAGGGGTTTGGAGAAGTTAATCCTTGCAAAGAAAAGGGAGGTGTCAAATTTTGCAAAACTCAAAGAAGAATATTTAAGAGAAAAATACTTGTTTGATTATATTGAGAGGAGGGCACTCTCTCCGAGAGGTATGGATTCCCCTATTGCGATATTGGAAGAGATAGGGATAGAGACAGGGATTAGGGAAAAGATGATAATGCTCAAGCCGCTTGAAGAGAAGGTAATAAAAGGTTATCTGGAAAGAGGTATAAATGTAAAGATAGACGGAATAGACCTTAATCAACTAATCAATTTTCTCTACAAAATTGAAAACAACAAAATCCTGCTTCTTATAAAGGGGTTTTCAATGAAAAGCCGTTTTGACAATCCTAATCTTTTAGATGTTGATATTAGTGTAGCAGTTATGAGTAAATCCCGCACCATGCCCTGAACCAAATTATGTGGTATGTCTTAAAGAAGTTTTTCATAGTTGCATCTATTCTCTTCACAGCATTCTTTCTCTCTTTAATTGCCCTTTTCTTTGTCTTTCCAAACAGCCTCATAGAGTCGTGGTTAGAGAGTGAATTAAATGAAAGGACAGGGTTTGTCTTTTCAATAGAGGGTTTTCAAAAGGCATTTCCTCTCGGTTTTGAAATGAAGAAGATGAAAGCTATTTATGCAGGAGATGAGAACCCACTTTTTTATATTGATAATATACATGGGAGATTGCTGCCCTCAAGCCTCTTTTTAGGAAATATACGGATAAATATTTATGGAGATGTTGGAGATGGGCATATTAGTGAAGAGGTGTTGATTAAGACTAATGGCATTACTCTAAATACGGTTGCAGAAAATGTCCGCTTAAAAGATATTCCATATCTTAATTCTATCGGTCTTTATAGTGGAGTTATCAGTGGACACGGGCAGACAACAATCTCTCATGGGAAGTGTATTGGGGGATTTATAAAGGCAGATGGGAAAGATATAGATATAAGCAGATTAAGGGTTCAAGGGATAATAATGCCATTTGAAGCGATAGAAAAGTTCGGCATTACTGCTAAAATAGAGGACTGCAAATTAAAGCTAAGTGGATTATGGGTGGAGGGGAAGGAATTATCTGCAAGGCTTCAGGGGGTTGTTAATATTTTAAGTCCTTTTGAGAATAGTCCCATAGACCTGACACTTGAGATTACACCGAAGGCATCTATTATAGAAAAGAATGCCCTTTTATTGCTGATAAAAAATTA
>MHDO01000021.1 GCA_001805005.1 Nitrospinae bacterium RIFCSPLOWO2_12_39_16 | reverse complement strand
TTCTATTGCAGCAGCTATCACATTTTTAACTGCAGGAGTCTCTCTTGCTGATGAACATGCACAGATGCATGAAATGATGATGAAAAAGGGCGGACCAAAGACTGATGACAGGACAGAGCTTAAGATACCTGCACCAATGAAGGTCATGCAGAAAGGGATGATGAGACAGCACCTTGACACCATAAGCGAGATAACTGCTGCCCTTGCACAAAATGATCTAAACAAGGCTTCAACTATTGCAAGGACAAAGCTTGGCTGGACTCAGGAAGAGGAGAAACGCTGCTCACTGGTCGGACAAATGGCTGGAGAGGCAGACTTTGTCCCGCTTGGCAAGGCAGTTCACTTAAAGGCTGATGAGCTTGCAGATACTGCAAAGGCAGGCAATCGTGATAAGGCACTCGTATTGCTGTCAGAATTAATAACCAATTGCAACACATGCCATCAGAAATTTAGGCATTGATTTAATTTACTGCTATACTAATCCTCAATCAGTTCTACAATTGACGATTCTATATGTCATTTGCTACTCTTTAAATATGAAAAAGACAGGTTTTGTGTATTCACCTGTATATCTGAAACATAATACCGGCAATCATCCTGAAAATTCCAACCGTCTTACAACAATCATTAAGTGGATAGAAAATGAGAATCTGACAAAAAAACTGATAAATCTCACCCCGATTCCTGCAACAGTTGAACAGATTTCATTAATCCATGATAGGGAATACATTCACAATGTTAAAGAGGCTTGTGAAAAGTTAATCCCCCCACTCCCCCCTTTAGAAAAGGGGGGCAGGGGGGAATTGGATGCAGATACTGTTATTTCAGAAGACTCTTATGATGCAGCCCTTCTCGCAGCAGGAGGGGTTATAACAGGAGTAGATGCTGTATTTGAAGGAAAGATAAACCCCGTTAGAAAGGACGGGGCTTTAGTCCCCACCCCACAAGGGGTGGGGCTTTCTAACGGGGTAAATAATGTCTTTTGTGCTGTAAGGCCGCCCGGACACCATGCTGAAAGGGACAGGGCAATGGGATTCTGCCTTTTTAATAATATTGCAATCGGTGCAAAGTATGCCCAAAAAATGTATAATGTAAAAAGGGTCTTTATCATAGACTGGGATGTTCATCATGGCAACGGCACACAGAACGCATTCTATAATGATCCTGCTGTCTTTTATGTAAGCCTTCATCAGGAATACCTATTTCCAGGCACTGGCAGGTCTGACGAGACTGGAAATGGAGATGGAAAAGGTTTTACAATGAATTTACCTCTGCCTCATGGGCAGGGTGATAAGGAATATATTTCTCTCTTTAAAAAAAGGATTTATCCTAAGATAATCAATTATAAACCGGATTTGATTATGATTTCTGCAGGTTTTGATGCACATATAAACGACCCCCTTGGTTCAATGAATATTACATCCGAAGGATTCGGCAAACTAACAGATATTATTTGTGAGGCTTCAGATAAGGTCTGTAAAGGGAGAATTGTATCTGTTCTTGAGGGTGGATATAACCTTGAGGCATTAGGGGAGTCGGTAGTATTTCATTTAAAAAGCCTTATAGGAAAAACAAAAACCTAATTTTTGCCACAAAGACACGAAGACACTAAGTAAAAATTATTCCCTATTTCTTTGAGCCTTTGTGTCTTGGTGGCTAAAGATTTTATAATTTCCTATACATGAACAAAAACATGCCACTAAGACTCGAAGACCCTAAGAAAAAATTATTCTTTATTAGTTTGTGCCTTTGTGTCTTAGCGGCTATATAATTTCATGAACATATTAGAAAATTTCAGAAAAAAGAGTATCAGGCGAAACCTTGTCTCCACAATGGTTATAGTGGGGCTTCTCCCCTTAGTCCTCGGAATATTTCTAATATCAATCGGCAGCACTAAGGTTATAAGAAATTCCATAGGTGCAAACTTTAAAGAGATTGCAAAAGAGACTGCTGATAAGGTCAATATCATATTACATAGGGAGATAGATGAGCTTCACAATCTTACATTTTCTCCTGATATAAGAGATGCAGTTAAATCCCCCCAACCCCCCTTTGATAAAGGGGGGCAAGAGGGGATTATGGGCAATCAGGCATCTGAACATCTAAGGCAGTTTAAAAACCATAATAAGGAAGAATACATAGTAATTTATGTAACCGATAAAAATGGAATTCTAGTAGCTACTTCCGATACTAAAAACCAGAACAAACCCATATTTCAAGATGATGAAGATGTGGTTAAAGATATACTTTCCGGCAAAAGTAATAAAGTATATTTAAGTGATGTCTATTTTGATGATAAAGATGGAAAGCCTCTAATCACTATGGTTATCCCGCTAATAGAAGATGGAAACACGACTGGCATTATTAAAGCAATTTTAAAGATAGATACTCTTTATAAGATAATATCAGATGTCCAGATTGATGAAACCGGACATGCTAATTTAGTGGATTCTGAAGGGTCAATTATAATGTGCCCCATATTCCCGCCAAGGAGCCACTCAATTGACAAGTCCCTGATGAATTTGATAATCAGCAATGAGCCTGGGTGGGCAGTGGCGGCGGATGATGCACACGGCGGAATAGATTCTATAATCGGTTTTGCACCTGTCAAACTTACATACGATTTTGACATGAGTTTTGGCAAGAAGAAATGGTTTATCTTCGTGAGGCAGCACCCTGATGAAACCTACTCTCCTATTAACAGACTCTTACTCCTTGTCTTATTAAGCGGCATTATTATGGTGGCAATCCTTTCTACACTCGGCATATATGCGGCGAATAAAATCGGAAAGCCTATACTCCTCCTTAAAGAGGGGGCAGAACTCATAGGAAAGGGGAATTTTGAGCACAGGCTGAGCATAGATACCGGTGATGAAATTTCCTCTCTGGCAATAGAATTTAACAAGATGGCTGGAAGATTGACAGGGCTTTACAGCGAATTGTCAGAGGAAAAGAATACATTAGAAAGCATACTGCTTAGTGTAGGGGATGGGATTATTGTGGCAGATGAGGAAAATAAGGTCATAATTGTAAATCCTACTGCTGAGGAAATACTTGATGTAAACAAAAAACATATCCTTGGAAAGAGTATATTCCCCTGTCACGGGAAACCTGAGAGGGTGGGAGAATTAATAAAACAACCTGATAAGATGCCTTGGTTTACAACATCCACAATAGGCGAAAAGACAGCTGAGATAGTTGCCACATCTATAAAGTCAGGAGAAAAAACTATAGGCTCAGTAATGGTCGTAAGGGATGTTACAGTCAAAAAGAAGATGGAGAAAGAATTAAAGGAATACAGTGAGCATCTGGAGAAAATGATTGAAGACAGGACAAAGGAGATTAAAGAGACAAAGGATTACCTGCAGAACCTTTTAGAGAATGCCAATGATGTCATATATATAGTAAACAGGGATGGAACATTCACTTACCTGAATCAGAAGATTGAAGACTGGGGCTATAAAAAGGATGAACTTATAGGGCAGTCAATATTCAGTATCCTCGCACCAAGACATGAAGGTAAAAGGTTCAATAGGTCAATAAAAGACGGCATAAAACAGATATACGAGGTTGAAATTTCAAATAAGAAGGGTGAAATAAGGAATGTAGTTATAAGCTCGTCACCCCTAAAAGATGAAAGTGGCAATATAACAGACCTGCTTGGAATCGCAAGGGATATTACAGAACAGAAGAGGATACAACATCAGATGAACAGGACAGAGAAGCTCGCTGCAATAGGACAGCTGGCAACAGGAATAGCCCATGAAATAAATAATCCATTGGGGGGAATGCAAAATTGTGTAAGGACGCTAAATACTGATGGAAATGATGAGGATGTCAGAAAGAAATACATCCCCCTTTTGGAAAAGGGGCTAAATAGAATAGAATCTGTTATAAGAAATCTGCTTGATTTTGCAAAGGAGCACCAATTTGAATTCTCCCCGCACAACCTTGACGAGATAATTACAGAAACTCTGAAACTGGTTGAATATAAAATAAAGGAGAGAAATTTAGAATTAAAACTTGACTTAAATACGAACAGCAAAAAATTTATACTGGATTATAACCATTTACAGCAGGTCATTCTTAATGTAATTATCAATGCAATACAGGCAATTACTGACAGCGGCGGCATCCTGACAATAAAAAGTATGGAAGAAAGAGATGAGCTTGTTGTGGCTATATCGGATACCGGAATAGGCATCCCGCAAGAGAACTTGAGCAGGATATTTGACCCGTTCTTTACAACTAAAGATGTTGGGACAGGAACAGGGCTCGGTCTGTCTGTCAGCTATGGCATAATAGAAAGGCTTGGGGGAAGAATAGAGGTTCAGAGTGAGATAAACAGAGGGACTACTTTTACTATTACTATACCAAAAAAACAAATACCATCAGTCAATTGACAGTTTTTATATGTTCAATCCAAACATACTATTAATAGAAGACGATGAGATACTCAGAATCACCATATCTGACAGCCTTAAGAAGATGGGCTGGCCTGTGACCGCAGCCGAAGACGGCCAGGAGGGATTAAATCTCATTAAAAAAAACAATTTTGATATTGTCATATCTGATATAAGGCTGCCAAAAATTAACGGCATTGATGTGCTTAAAGAGGTAAAGAATTATTATCCCAATACGGAGGTAATAATGATAACAGCCTTTGGCAACATAGAGGATGCAGTAGGGATAATAAAATTTGGTGCCTATGACTACATAACAAAGCCCTTCCATACAGATGACCTGATTTTTAGAATAAAAAAGATAATAGACTATCAAATACTGAAGAATGATTATGCTGCACTTAAAAATCAGTGCGATGACCACTCTCTCCTAAATATAATCGGCAAAAGTAATATGATGCAGGGGGTGTTTGATTTAATAGAAAGGGTATCCAAGGTAGATTCAAATATACTAATCACAGGAGAGAGCGGAACAGGTAAGGGGCTTGTTGCAAATATAATCCACCTTAAAAGTAAGAGGGCAAAGAACCCATTTATAAAGGTTAGCTGTGCTGCACTCCCTGAGACGCTCCTTGAAAGCGAGCTCTTTGGCCATGAGAAGGGGTCTTTCACAGGTGCCATAAAGAGAAGGTATGGAAGGTTTGAGATGGCAAAAGACGGAACTATATTCCTTGACGAAATTGGAGAAATCCCTATGTCCATACAGGTAAAACTTCTGAGGGCTATACAGGAGAGTGAATTTGAAAGGGTTGGCGGCGAGGAGACAATTAAGGTAGATGTACGCATAATATCGGCAGCCAGAAAGAATCTTGAAAAAGCGATTGAGGACGGAGAATTTCGTGAAGACCTTTATTACCGATTAAAGGTCATACCAATCCATATACCACCATTGAGAGAGAGAAAAGAGGATATCCCGCTCCTCGTAGATTATTTTATAAAAAGGTTTAATGAAAAGCTGGGCAAGCTCGTAGAAATCACACCAGAGGCATTAAAATGTCTGATGGACTACGATTTCCCGGGAAATGTCAGGGAATTAGAAAATATCATTGAGAGGTCAGTGGCGCTCTCTGCAGGTGATACAATTAATGCATATGATATTGTGATGGCGGTAGAAAAGGACGGGTTTATCTCGCTCAGGAATGAAGATATACCTTCATTAAAAGAGGTCATATCAAAAACTGAAATGACCCACCTCATGAAGGTATTGGAAAAGACGAACTGGAACAGGATAAAGGCTGCCAAAATATTGGGTATAAGCAGAAAAAATCTCTGGGAAAAACTTAAGGCTTACAATATCGTATCTAAAAACGAAGAATAATAATCAAATTAATCTTCTGCTGTCACATTGATTGCTGATTTTTCCCTTTTGATTCCAGCTTTTCCTTACAGTCAACACACCACTTCGCATAAGGAATCAACTCTAATCGTTTCTCAGATATCTCTTCACCGCATTCAATACAAAAACCATATTCTCCATTCTCAATCCTCTCAATCGCCTCATCAACCTCTTTTATCTGCTCCCTCTCCCTTTCACCAAGCTCCAATATCACCTGACGGGAATAGGTTCTGCTGGCATCATCATTTATATCAGGCACATCACCATCAACCTCTTCATGGCTATACTGCCTACTCTTTTCCACCTCTCCAACCAATTCCTTTCTTATATCCAACAGCTTTTTCTTAAAATATTTTAACCTATCCTTTTTCATATCTCCCTTTTAACTCCTTTCTTTAAGCTCAATTTTTCGCCGCATCATGAACCTTCTTAATTGATGAATCAAAAACTATAGCAGGGGCATCACCCCACAATCTCTCAAGACCATAAAACCTTCGTGTCTCCTCATAAAAAATATGGATAATTACATCGTTATAATCCAAAAGAACCCATCTCCCGCTTTCATAACCCTCTATATGATGACACCTGATGCCCCTATTATCCATCTCCTCCATTATGGCATCGGCAATTGCCTGAACCTGACGGGACGATGTGCCGCTGCATATCATAAATATATCGGCAATAGAAGATAATCCCCTTATATCATAGACAACAATATCCAAAGCCTTTTTATTAACCGCAGCACTATAACTTAAAAATGCCTTATCTTTTAATTTCAGTTTTTGTCTCCTTACTTATAAAGCCTGTTTTTATTAATATACTCCTCTACAAATTCTGGTAAGAGGTATTTTACAGTCATGCCATTTTTAACCCTTCTCCTAATATCTGTTGACGATATATCCAGTGCAGTCGTTTCAACAGGATATATAAAATGTTTAGAACCGATTATATATAATCTCGGAGATTTTCCAAAGGGATTTTTTCTGTCTATCTTAAATTTTACATTTTTATATTTTTTAGCAGCAGTATCATTAAGTACATTAAAAAGGTCATCCACTATATAACCAGGACGTGTAGTAACAATAAAATCGCAATTTTTTAGCAGTCTGACAGCATCCTTCCATGTAAATATCTCTTTAAATGCATCAACCCCTACAATAAAATAAAACTTATTTTTTACTGAACCCTTATTAAAACTATTTCTCAGTTCGTTTACTGTATCAATTGTGTATGAGTATCCATCCCTTTCAATTTCAATAGTCGACACTGTAAACCTCGGATTTGAGAGTGTTGCAAGCATTGTCATTATCAGCCTATGATACACATTTGTTATCTTTTCTTTCTTCTTATGGGGTGGAATAAATGTGGGCATAAATATCACCCTATTCATTTTAAAAACCTCTGCAATCTCCTCTGCAGAGTTCAGATGACCATAATGTATCGGGTCAAATGTCCCACCCATTATTCCTATACGCATAAATTCAGTGTTAGTGATTAGTGTCAGTATCAGTATCGATAGTATTCTTGCTGACACTGTTCACTGACACTGACACTGTTTTATTCCCTTATCTGTCCGTCTCCAAAGACAATATACTTGGTTGATGTCAGTTCCTCTAATCCCATAGGACCTCGGCAGTGGAGCTTCTGCGTGCTAATCCCCATCTCTGCCCCAAGCCCGAACTGTCCGCCGTCTGTAAACCTTGTAGATGCATTTACAAAGACCGATGCTGCATCAACCTCTCTTAAAAATTTCCATGCATTATTATAATTCTTTGTTACAATCGCCTCTGAAAGCATTGAGCCGTGCCGTGTTATATGCTCTATTGCATCATCAATACTATCTACAACCTTTACAGAGAGTATCAAATCCAAATATTCTGTATCCCAATCATCATCAGTTGCATCCTTAATATCAGAAACTATTGCCTTTGTCCTCTGGCATCCCCTTATCTCAACATTTGCATCTTTAAATCTCTTTATCATAGACGGCAGAAATGAACCGGCAACATCCTTGTGGACAAGAAGGGTCTCCATCGCATTACACACACTCGGACGTTGAACCTTAGCATTAAAGGCTATTTTCTCTCCTATTTCTAAATCCGCCTCACTATCTATGTAAACATGGCATAACCCTTTATCATGTTTTATAACCGGTATTGTAGAATTCTCAACTACACTCCTGATAAGGCTATGCCCCCCCCTCGGTATGATAAGGTCAATATAGGCATCCAGCTTAAGCATCTCAAATATTGCCTCTCTCTCAGGGACATCAATAAGCTGAATGGAATTATCAGGCAGTCCCTTAGAACTCCCTCCCTCTGAGAGAACCTTTGCAATTGCTATATTTGAGTTTATTGCCTCTGAGCCACCCCTTAAAATCACTGCATTACCTGATTTTATACATAGTGATGCGGCATCTGCAGTTACATTTGGTCTTGATTCATATATTATTCCTATAACACCAAGCGGTGTCCGTATCTTACCTATCTGAAGGCCATTAGGCCTCCTCCACATCCTGACAACCTCACCTACAGGGTCAGGTAGCGCCACTATCTCCCTTAAACCCTTTGACATATCCTTTATCCTCGCAGCATTCAAAGTAAGACGGTCTATCATTGCTGGAGAGAGCTTTTTTCCCTTTGCATATTTTATGTCTTTTAAATTGGCTTCAACAATAAAACTGGTTCTCTCCTCCAACAAATCTGCCATTGCTATCAGAGAATCATTTTTAATCTTTGTAGAAATGTTGGACAGCTTCCTTGAAGCAGCCTTTGCCTTCTGTGCAATTTTTAAAATTTTCTCTTTCATAGAATTAAAATAAACAAAAACCTGAACACGAATAACACGAATGGACTAATTACACCAATAGTTGATAACAGAAAAAATTTTAGTTTTTATTCGTGCCATTCGTATATTCGTGTAATTAGTGTTCCAGAGATTTTATACTTTCATAGAATCACGAGATTGTCCCTGTGTATAGCCTCATCAACCATCTTATATCCAAGTATTTCTTCAATCTCTGAACTGCGCTTACCCTTAATTTTTTTTAGCTCATTTGAACTATAATTTACAAGTCCCCTTGCAAACTCCCTATTGCGGCTGTCAATACAGCTAACCATATCACCGCTCTTAAACTTACCTTCTATCTCTAAAATACCTGACGGCAAAAGGCTCTTACCATCTGCAATAAGAACATTCTTCGCACCGTTATCCACCCTTACCTTTCCCTTAGATTTAAGGGTATAGGCAATCCAGTATTTCTTACTGCCAAGTTTATCCTCCTCAGGCAGAAATAATGTCCCAACCTCTTCTCCTTTTATTACAGCCTCTATTATACCATTCACCTTTCCATCAACTATAACAGTTGGTATTCCAGAATGAGACAACCTCTTTGCAGCCTGAATCTTTGTCACCATCCCGCCTACACCAGTAGCAGATCTGCTGTCGCCTGCCATTACCTCAATCTCATTGGTTATTTTCTCTACAACAGGTATCAATTCTGCTGTTGGGTCTAACTTAGGGTCAGCACTGTATAACCCCTTCACATCTGAAAGTATTATCAGCAAATCTGCCTCTATTAAGTTTGCCACCATGGCAGACAGTGTATCATTATCACCAAACTTTATCTCATCAACAGCTACAGTATCATTTTCATTTATTATTGGTATAACCTTGTAAGAGAGAATAGTAAGAATTGTGTTTTTTGCATTAAGGTATCTTATCCTATTGCTTAAATCATCATGGGTAAGGAGAATCTGGGCTACATTAAGCCCTTCCCTCTTGAAATACCTTTCATATTTTCCAATCAGATGGCTTTGACCGATTGCTGCTGCAGCCTGCTTGTGAGGTATATCCACTGGAGTTTTTTTAAGGTTTAATTCCTTCACCCCTGCAGCAATAGCACCTGATGAAACAAGAATCGTTTCATGTCCTGATTTATGGAGGGTTGAAACCTGCCGGGTAATTTCTTCTATGACAGTATCATCAAGTCCACTTCTGTCAGGAGTGGTAAGAACCCCGCTTCCAATCTTAATTACAATCCTACTGACTTTTTTTAATACTTTTTTTCTATTCACCTTATTGTCTTGTCCTATCTGCTTCAGCTTCAAACAGCATATCAGCCATATTGTTTACTAACTGATTAATACCCCCACCGGTAACAGCCGAGATAGAAAATATTTCTATACCCATATCTCTGAATTTACTTTTAACTTTATCAAACCTTTTCTTCGCCTCAGGGATATCAACCTTATTACCGACCACCATCTGTGGTTTTGATGCAAGCTCAGGGCTGAACTGAAGGAGTTCCTCATTAATTATCTTAAAATCATTAATGGGGTCTCTCCCCTCCCCTGCCGACATATCAATAAGGTGAATGAGTATCTTTGTCCTCTCAATGTGCTTTAAAAACCTTATACCGAGCCCCTTCCCTTTATGTGCCCCCTCAATAAGCCCGGGTATATCCGCCACTACGAAGGATTTATACTCTCCCACCCTGACAACGCCTAAATTTGGTGTCAGTGTTGTAAATGAATAATCTGAAATTTTTGGTTTTGCTGCTGATATTTTTGATATGAGTGTTGATTTTCCTGCATTTGGAAAACCAATTATACTGATGTCAGCAAGGAGTTTTAGTTCTAAATAAAGCCATTTCTCTTCTCCGGGCAGGCCTTTTTGTGCCTTCCGAGGAGCCCTGTTTGTAGAAGACTTAAATCTTGTATTTCCCCTTCCGCCCTTGCCCCCCTTTGCTACTATTAATGACTTGCCGTCTTCATTTAGGTCTTCTAAAATTAATTCAGTATCTGTATCTTTTATTATCGTGCCGACAGGAACCCTTATACTGCAATCCTCTCCATCCTTCCCGTGTTTTTTGCTCCCCTCTCCGTGTCCCCCTCTATCAGCCCTGTAATGCTGTTGATACCTAAGGTCAATCAATGTATGAAGGTTTCTATCCGCTGTTATTATTACATCCCCGCCATCCCCGCCATCTCCGCCATCAGGTCCGCCTCTTGGAATATATTTCTCTCTGCGAAAACTTACACAGCCCCTTCCACCATCCCCGCCCTTAACATATATTTTTGCTTCATCAATAAAGCTCATAGCTCATGGCTCATAGCTGATAGCTCATAGAAAAAAACCATAAACCCTGAACCATGAACTATGAGCTATACTGCATATACACTTACCAGCTTCTTGTCTCTGCCCTTTCTCTCAAACTTCACAACACCATCTATCTTTGCAAATATAGTGTAGTCTACACCAAGCCCGACATTCTCTCCGGGATAAAACTTTGTTCCTCTCTGTCTTACAATAATGCTGCCGGCAGAAACTATCTGACCCCCGTATCTCTTAACGCCAAGCCTTTTTCCAATACTGTCTCTTCCATTAGATGTGCTGCCCTGACCCTTTTTATGTGCCATAATCTACCTCCAAAAAATTTAATACACTATTTAGAACCTTTAGTTTTTGCAGTTTTAGCAGTTTTAGTAGTCTTTGTTGTCTTCTTTTTCGCTGTCTTTGTTACTGTCCCTGAAGTTGCACCGGTGATTGCACCGGAAGCAGCTCCGCTGATTGTCCCGGAAGCAGCATTAGTAATCGTTCCTGAAGCTGCATAAGTTACAGCCCCTGATACTGCAGCATTTCCGCCAATTGAGATTATCTTTACAGAGGTAAATGGCTGCCTGTGCCCCTGTGTCTTCCTGTAATTTTTTCTCCTTTTCTTCTTAACAATACGAATCTTCTTTGAATTGCCCTGCTCAACTATCTCACCGATAACCGGCATCCCTTTTATTTCGGGCTTTCCAAAGTTAGCCTCTTTATCATTAACCATGAGGACATTATCAAAACTGACCCTATCCCCTTTACCCCCTTTTACCTTTTCAAACCTTACAGTCTCTCCTAATGATACCTTATACTGTTTACCGCCTGTCTTAACTACTGCATACATGATATAATCCTCCATCCATAATTAAAAACCTCCTTCCTCCCCTAACGAGACAGGTGAGTGTGGAGGTCTATTTTGCTATAAACTACAATGCCCACGATTTTCGTGGGCTTATGTATAAAATATCATGATTTTTATTTATATGTCAAGACTTTTTCGGCAGACTTTTTCGGCTGACAACACTATTTTCTGACATTATTTTCTGAAAAATGATAGTATAAAAAATTGTCCCTAAACAAACTCAATCAACCTTCAAATTATACTTTTTCATCATCCTGTAGATTGTCATTCTTGGAATACCTGCCTTCTCCGCTGCCTTTGTTATATTATTGCTATTTTTCTTTAAAAGTTCAATAAGATAATCCTTCTCAAAAGATGAGAGCCATTCCTTCTTTGCATCTTTAAAAGAAAGACCCTGTTCCCCCTTAACAAAGTCTGCTTGTGCAGGTATGAGAGATTGAGGGAGATGTCCCTGAGCCTTAATATTATCAGGAAGGTCATTAGCGGTTATATAACCTCCATCAGAAAGGGAGACTCCCCTTTCAATAACATTCTGTAATTCCCTTATATTTCCGGGCCAGCTATACTTTTTTAGTATTTCTATTGCAGCCTGAGATATTTCTTTAATATGCTTTTTACCGGCAACTTGGTCATTTTTTATAAAGAAATTACAGAGAAGCGGTATATCATCTATCCTTTCCCTTAAAGGGGGGAGTGTAATGGAAATGACATTCAACCTGAAAAACAGGTCCTCCCTGAACTCCTTTTCTTTTATAGCACCTTCAAGGTCTTTATTTGTAGCGGATATTACCCTTATATCAATATCTATGAGGTTCCTGCCCCCAACCCTCCTGACCTGCCTCTCCTGCAATACCCTTAGAAGCTTTGCCTGAAGATTTGGTGTAAGCTCGCCTATCTCATCAAGGAATATTGTCCCGCCATTTGCAGTCTCAAACATACCCTGCCTTGATGCATGGGCACCTGTAAATGAACCCTTTTCATGGCCGAACAGTTCAGACTCAAGCAGATTCTCCGGCAGAGATGCACAATCTACAGGGACAAAAGGCATCCCTGCCCGCTCGCTATTTGCATGAATAGAACGTGCAATCAATTCCTTCCCTGTTCCGCTCTCACCCAATAATAGGATATTGGATTCTGTCTTTGACACCCTCCTGACCATATCGAGGACATCCTTAATTTTCTGACTCTGCCCGATGATATTATCAAACTTGAAATGGTCATATAGCTGCTTTTTTAAATTTTTATTCTCCTCTGCAAGCCTCTTCTGTGTAAGAGCCCTTTCTACTGTAATCTTCAACTGGTCTGCAGTAAAGGGTTTTTGCAGATAATCAAAGGCACCGCTCTTTACTGCATCAACTGCGGATTCTATGGTTGCAAAGGCAGTAAATAAAACTACAATACCGTCGGGATTCTCACCCTTTATCTCCTTTAGTAATTCAAGACCGCTTTTACCCGGCATCTTTAGGTCTGTTATAATCAAATCAGGCAGTTTCTCTCTTACAATCTTTATAGCCTCCTCACCGTTTGAGGCAGTAATACACTCACACCCAAGATTTTTCAAAATCCTGGAGCAGTTCTCAAGCATATCCATCTCATCATCTATTACGAGAATTGTATCCGACATAAAATTAACATACAACGGACAACTAACAACTTACAACTATTATTTGTCGTTAGTTATAAGTTTATTTTTTGATAAAATCTGGATTCTGTCTCAATATCTCCTCATATTCTCTCTGCATCCCAAGTTTATAATAGGACTTTGCAAGATAGAATTGCATCTCTTTTAAATCCCTGTTTATAGCCCTTCCCCTTTCAAAAATAGATACTGCATCTTTATACATCCCCTTTACATAATATTCATATCCAGCCTCAAAATAGGCAAATCCAAGATATGGGTCAAATGGGTTCTCCATCTCTGCCATTCTATATTCCTCAATCTCTCTATCAAATAAATTCTCAGAGTGATACAACCTGCCTTCTATTATATGCCCTCTCCCTTTAAAATAAGTTAGGAGTTGGGAGTTGGGAGTTGGGAGGATTGAAGTGGGTAATTCCCTGAACTTACTCAATTCTCTGAAGTTCTGAACTGCAGACTCTGAGCGCCTCCATATATATTTGGGTGCCGAGAATTCAATATACGGCTTATCATCTATATTTAATTCTGCTCCTTCTGTAAATTTTGAAACACCTTTCTCATCCATTATAAAAAAACTCATAAAGGCAAATGGGTTATCTCTCTCTACAATATCAGAAATCACACCTTCCTGCCTCATCTTATCCTGCAATTGTTCCATATCTATCTTCAAAGGGGACTCTGAGCCAAGGAGGAGGAGTGTCGGCTTAACGCTGTTTATATCTCCATACCAGACAGTAACATGAGGGAAAACTTTTGAAAATGTAGCCATTATGACCTTCAAATCTTCTGTTGAAAGCTGGTATAGCGGAAGCCACTGTGCCATTAAACCACCATCTTTCAATCTGTCCTTGCTATTCTGATAATGCTCCTTTGAATAGAGATTGCCTGTCCCTGCACTGTCAGGCTGAAAGAGGTCTGATATGATTATATCGTATTTATTCTTTGTCATGAGTATATAGTTTCTCCCATCCCATATAGTAAGCCTAAGTCTCGGGTCTTTTAATATATTATGATTTTCCTTCTCAAAAAGCCCTGCCGCATCCACAACACCCGGGACTATCTCAACACACTCAATATTCTTAACAGGATGCTGTCCAACGGCACCGACTGTTATACCTGAACCGAGTGATATAACAAGGACATCATCAGGTTTATTATGGAGGAGCAATGGTATATGACCAAATCTCACAGCTACATCGCCGCTTGTGGCAAGGGAATAGTTATTTACCATCAGTGTCCGAAAACGGGTGATGTCATCTTCTATTACCTTTACTGTTCCGCTTACATCCTCTTTTGAAAAAATTATATTCCCATTAATACTATAGCCAATCCCCATATTGACACCTGCCGTTGCAATCTTTCCGAATACGGCTAAAATCATAATAGCAGAAACCATGCCTGACCATTTAAGCCCATTTATCCCGGTAGGACTCTTAGAAATAATAATAATTCCTATTATTAGATTTATAAATGAAACAAACAAAATGCTTTTTTGCACACCAAGAAATGGAATGAGTATAAAACCTGCCATAAAAGAACCAATAATACTCCCTATGGTATTTACAGAATATACATCCCCTATCTTTCTCCCCAAAAAATTCAAATTATCTGTGTAGAGCCTTCCAATAAGGGGAAAGGTCAGCCCCATAAGAAGTGTTGGTATTATCATTACTATCAGATTAATAACGAAGGTTATAAGTATATTCTTCTGCCATGTCATATCATTAAATAATGAGCTGATATTATTAATACCAGATGACAGCCACTGGAAAAATATTATACTCAATAAGGCACATGCTCCTATTAAAAATTCTATAATGCCGAATACCCTTATCAAGTCCATATCCTGCCGCCACTTTAAAAGTTTTGTAAAGATAAGACTCCCTATGGCTATGCCAATTAAAAACACAGTCAATATATTGCTGAATAGATATACTGTTGAATAAAATATAAGAGAAAATGCCCTTGTCCATAGTATTTCATAAGATAGCGATGTAAATCCTGAGAGGCCGAAGAAGAAAAGTAACAGGAGTTTTGGAGTTGAAGAGTTCAGGGGTTCAGGAGTTTTTGTCTTTTGTCTTTTGTCTTCTTGCTTCTTGCTTCTTGCTTCTAATTCCTGGCTGCTGACTGCTGACTGACGACTGCTGACTATTAATGCCACAATCCCTACTGCAATATTTATAAACACAGCCAATAGGGTTGTATTTTTAACACCAATAGTTGCTATTAACATATAGCCTGTTATGAAGCATCCAATAACTGCCCCCAATGTATTGACAGCATAGATAATGGCTACATTCCATCCCAATTCCTCTATTTTATGAATAAAAAATCTGCTCAATATAGGGAGTGTCCCTCCCATAAGTGTGGTAGGGACAAAGAGTATAAAAAAAGAGATAAAAAATCTTATAACGTTAGAAGAAAAAGCTGAGGGTGTAATATTTCCAAGAATTGAAATGTAAAAACTGTCTGATATATTTATTAAAAACGGGACACCAAGGGCAGAGATGCCTATGCACAGTTCAAGGATCGCATAAAGCATGAGAGGGGATTTGATTAAGATTGCGGATTGTGGATTGCGGATTGCGGAATCTGAATTCTGAATTTTATCTGCAATCCTCCCGAATATAAAACTCCCTGCGGCAAGCCCTGCCATAAAGGTGGTAAGGACGGTACTTATGGCATAGGTTGTATTGCCGAAAAGAAGGGTAAAAACCCTTGTCCAGACTATCTCATAAATAAGCCCGCTTATGCCTGAGGCAAAAAAGAGGAATAGGATTAATTTTCTCATCACCTTTTCTAAATTGAATTATGATTTTATAGTATAACCCAAGAGATGGTGAGGGTGGAAGCAGGAAATTTAAAATGTGGCGTCAATAACTTTCACATCCAGCGAAATTTAACTGATGGTGAGCGCTCTTCGGGAAGTGTGGCAGATTTGTCGGATAAATGGAAATTAGTATTTTACGCTTACTTTTTATTCCTCTTTTTATATCCCGCCTGTGATTCTGCCACCATTGGCAGACCTTCTTTTCTTGTCACACTGACTTCCCTGTGTCTTCTTAAGACACGCGATATTTCTGTCAAGAGAGAGATATCCTCCTCTGGAACTCCTTCCAATAACCTTAACAACTCCCAGAGATTTTCTCTCTGCATACTTTCATAAACATCTTTTGGTGCAAGGCTGACCAATCTCCATGTGGCTTCATCCATAAAGAAGCGGTCAAGTGGCAAAGAAAGACACTCGGCAAATCTAATAAGAACATTTAAGGAGGGGAGTTGTTCACCCCGTTCTATCTTCCCTATATAGGTGTAGTCCACTCCTGCCATTTTAGCCATGCCCTTCTGGGTAAGCCCCTTCCTCTGCCTCAAATCCCGCAACCTTTTTCCTATCTGTTTTTTTATCATTTCTTTTACATCAGGAACTGCTCTTAGCACAATTCAAAATATCCCTTTTCTATTTCATTGTCAATGAGAAGATAGGCAAAATAATATTATCCTTTTTTGCTTGACAATATAGAATATTTGTCCTATTTTAACCAATAATAAATATGGACAAATACCTGCCTCAAAGACTCGAAGACTCAAAGAAAAAATTATTCTTTATTCCTTTGCGCCTTTGTGTCTTGGTGGCTATTTAATTTTCTATACATGGACAAAATAGGGTTTCTAAGAGGACTCAGCACCTCAAAATATTTTTCCCTTCTAAAGAATAGTGAGCTAAAATTATATATTCTGCTCCTTGTAAACTCTACAGACACAGATGCGCCTGAAAGAATAGAGCTTGAGCAGATAGAGAGGGCAAATGGAAAAAGTCTTGATTCTGCTGAACTAAAGTCCATGATGAATTCTCTTGAAAGATATGGGCTTGCCATCATGGATGGGATTATAGAGGGGCATGGTGGTAAGAATGGTAAAATGATATTCAGACTACAAAGGCCTGTCTTCGTATAACAAACATAGATAGAAGAGGATAAAATGGCAGAAGAAGTGGTATGTCCGGAATGTAAGAAGCCTTCATATACAGCAAGCATTCATGAACCATCTCCATGTCCATACTGCGGGTTTGTCTTTTATAAGGAGGAAAGAAAGATGAAAAGAACCATACTCGCAATTGATGACGATACTTCTATCCTTGGTTTCATTGCAAACATGCTGACCGACTATGACTATGAAGTCAAAACAGCCACAAATGGTCTTGAGGGCTTAAAGATGATAGAGAGTGCCCGATATGATCTGATAATAAGCGATATAAATATGCCTGTAATGGATGGGATAGAGTTTTACAGGGAACTTATCAATAAGACCCCATCTATGAAAGGTAGGGTTATATTCATCACAGGCAATATGGAACCCGAAACAGAAAAGTTTATACAAGAAACAGGTGCAAGGTGGTTATCTAAACCACTCAATATTGCCGAATTTTTGAGGGCTATAAATGACTCAGGAAAATAAATCCTTTTTGCCACAGATTTACAAAGACCTTAAAAAGATTTGAAATTTTAAATTTGAGATTTGAGATTTTTATGAGTCAGTGAAAGTCTGTGGCTAAAATTTTAATTATAAAAAGTCTACTCTGCCATGACAGGTAATAACACTGTAAAGGTAGTCCCCTTTGATACCTCGCTATCTACCCTTATCTCACCTCCATGCTCCTTTATTATACCGTAGCTTATAGACAGCCCAAGACCTGTCCCCTTTCCAATCTCTTTTGTGGTAAAGAACGGGTCAAATATTTTTCCTATGTATTCATGGGGTATCCCATCGCCTGTATCTGAAATGTTAATACTTAAACACTTTCCGTTACCTTGTCCATTTCCTGTTGGATAATAGCCATCTGCTTCTGAATTTTGAACATTATATCTTGTCTCAATCTTGATTTTCCCACCGCTTTTTGTTGCATCCATTGCATTATGAACAATATTTAAGAATACCTGCTCCAGCCCCCCGCTGCTGCCAAATACAAAGGGCAATCTCATGGCAAGATATTTCTCCATAGTTATGCCCTTCGCTGTTATAGAAGCCTCCACAAACATCAAAACCTTTTCCAAAATTTTATTTATATCCTGAGATTTAAACTCATGCGATGACTCCCGTGAGAATGAAAGGAGGTTTCCTGTTATCTTTGAGACCCTCATGGCATGGTGCATCATTGTGTCCAGATCCTTAACAATCTTTTCCGGAATATCACCATTCTTATTTTCCATCTTTAAACACTCTATCCTGTTGACTATGATGCCTATCGGATTATTTATTTCATGTGCAACCCCCGCCGCCAGAAGTCCGAGTGATGCCATCTTCTCGGAGTGAATCAACTGTTTTTCGTAATCCTCCATCTTCTTTGTCTTCTCCTCCACCTTCTCCTCAAGAGTGCGGCTGTATTTTTTAAGTTTTTCTGCCATGTTGTTAAATTCAACGGCTACATCTTCAACCTCATCTCCACTTTTAATATCCAATCTATAGTCTAAATTGCCTTTGCCAATCAACTGAACTCCCCTCTTGAGTCTTGAGAGGGGATTTGTAAGCATCTTTGAAATGATAATCCCCATGAGCACAGTCAGCAATATTGATGAAAGGACGGTAATTAAAAATAGCTTTTCAAAATCCTTTGCCCCTCCAGAGATGAGATTCTTAGGATACATCTGAATAATCGTATAGTAAAAATTTTTGTCCATCTCGCTTGGGAAAACAGGCATATATGCAAACATATTCTTATCATCATCCATAATCACACCTGCTTTCCCTGATAATATCTGAGAGACAACCTCCTTGGAATACACCTCACCTATATTTTCAGGTGTATCACTTGGAGTCAGCAGATTCTCCTCAACCTCCCATTCGGGATTGAAGAAATAAAAACCTTTATTATTGACAAGAAAAACCTTGAATGCCCTGTCCATTATAGACATCTTCACAGTATTGTAGATATGCTTCCCCATCACATCAATATATATCATCCCCATCCATTTCCCATTCCTGTTATATACAGGTGTAATATAACGCATCAGTGCAATATTTGAAAGATTTAAGCCCTTGACCACATAACTCCTTAAAGGCAGAGAGGCAATCTCACCATTGGATAATTCGGCTGCCATCCTGAAATACCCGCTCTCCCTCTGGTTATGCAGACTCTTCCAAGGGAGTATAATAGGGCGGCTCATGTCATATACCACAAGAACAATCTCGTCCCCATCCCGCGACAAAAAACCTGCCTGTAAATAGACATTCTTCTGCTCTATGAGGTTGGAAAATTCTTTCTCAAGAAGGGTCCTCCAGTAGGTAAAAGAGGCAATGTCATTAAACTCCATAGCGTCCAGAAGATACTCCAGTGGTGCTGAAGATTTCAGATAAAGGAGATCACCCTTCGCATTTTTTAAATGATTATCCATATCCTTACCCATAGCAAACACATTTAGATACATCTTTCTTAAGGTATCATCTATAAGGGAGTTTCTTGTGGATTTTATGCTATTGTAACCAAAGTATCCGATGGGCAGGATTGCTGCTAACATCAGGGAAAGGAATATCTTGTTCTGGATTCTGGAAAGGAAATTGATTTTCATAATTCAGTGATTAGTGTCATTGTCATCTGTTAGTATCAGTCATTAAATTACCGATTGCTGGTTACTAACCCTGCCTTCTGACACTGTCACTGACACTATTTGTGGCGGTCATTTCATAATCCCTAACACACCTGAATCCTATTATATGGCTAACCCCTTTTGGATTAACACCATCCCTGCTTGCACTTCGCGCCTTAGGTGAAAGGTCAACCCATGAGCCTCCCTTTACTACCTTCTCCCCCTTTTCAGCTATAAACCAGCTATCTGTCCACTCTCTCACATTGCCGCCCATGTCATGGACACCATATGGGCTCACATCCCCCTTAGCAGTGCCAACAGGAATTCCTGTCGTTACATTGCAGATCCCATCCTCTATATTTTCCATAATAGATTCTGCTGTACTGGTAAGTGCAGGGTCATATTTATTCCCCCACGGAAAAATCCTTCCGTCAGTCCCTCTTGCGGCCTTCTCCCATTCCTCCTCGGTTGGGAGCCTTTTTCCTGCCCATTTTGCGTATGCCTTAGCATCATACCAGCTCACATACAGGACAGGGTTATTAGCCTTTCCCGGCGGATACTTGCCTTTATTCCATCCCCTCGGGACAGGGTGTCCTGTGACATCTATAAATTTTTTATACTGGGCATTCGTTACTTCGTATTTATCAATATAGAAGGATTTAACAAAGACTTTCCTTTTTGGTTTTTCCTTTTCAAATAAATACCCCTCAATTCCGCCTCTCTTCCCATAAACCTTCTTTATTTCCATTAGCTCATCCTCGTTACTCCCCATTATAAATTCTCCCTCGGGTATATAAACCATTGCCTCTGTATCTATTGACTTGCCTTCACCGCCTCCATGCCCTCCATGGGAATATGCAGAGGACAGAAGACAGAAGACAGAAGTCAGAAGTAAGAAGCAAGAAGTCAAAATTAAGGAAATTCTTACATCTTGAATCTTGAATTTTGAATCTTGAACCTTTTTATTCATTATCCCTCACCTCCTATTAAATTAAACCTAATCTTTTCCCCTTCCTTTTCAGCCTTAAAGATATAAGCATGTTTTTTTACCTCTCTTTTATCAGTAAAACTTACCTCACCTGTTATACCCTTAAAATCTCTTATACCTGACAGTGAATCCCTTATATGCGACGGCCTCATGGATTTTGTTTTCTGTAATGCTTCAGCCACTATCATCACTGCCTCATAACCCAGAGCTGCTATCCTGTTAGGATTTTCCCCTGTCTTTTTCTTGTAAGATTCAACAAATTTTTTAATATGCGGAGAATTAGAATTGCCATAGAAACCTGAATAAACTATCGTTCCAAGAACAGCATCCTTACCCTCTTTCAGAAAATTATCAATGTAAAGGTCCTCTCCTCCTATTAAAGGCACCTTAATGCCTTGTTTTCTCATCTCTCTGATTATCTTTATTCCTTCCACCGGGTCACCTGTATAAACAACTGCTTCAGGAGATTTTGATTTTATCTTTCCAATCTGGGATTCTATGCTTGAGTCTTCTTTGGAGATGTTCGCAGTAGTTTCAGACCAAAGAAAGCAATCTTCCACTATTTCACCTCCTTTGTTTAATATTGACCCCTTGAATAGCGCTGTAAGGGTTATAGAATAATCATTGGTCACTGATGAAAAAAGTGCAAACTTTTTTATGCCAAGTTTACTAATGCAATAAGCAATAAGCTCATCAACAGCAGTATCATCAGGGAGCGTAGTCCTGAACATATACGGACCTGAATCCCCTATCCTCCTCCTTGTTCCGGCAGAGACAAGGATAGTCTGCTTGTCATTCAATATCTTGGTTGCACCGAATGTAACCTCATTCGTAGCGCTGCCGATAATAGCCGCTACACCCTCCCCTATAAGATTATCAACCGCACTAAGGGTTCCATTCATGGTGCTGCCTGTATCATAATGAACAAGTTCCACAGACTGCCCATTAATACCGCCTGAAGTATTTATCTCATCAACTGCAAGCTGGGCACCCTTAAGTGTTTTTAGACCATATTCAGATAGCTCACCTGTTTCAGCCCCCAGTACACCTACCTTCATTTTTCTAAGAGGCTCTGCAGAAATCTGAGCCTCACTTTTCTTTTCAAAATCAACCTCTGCTGATACCTTCTCACTTACATCCTTGGTAGCAACCTTCTCTCCAGATACAGCCCATTCCCTTTCCCTCTGCTCCCTCTTTAAATCTATCTCACTCTTTTCCTCTTCCTTTTTACAGCCAGATAATATTAAAACGATAAATAATGAAAAAATTAAAAATTTTTTATAATTTCCTTGCAACATTTTATCCCCTTGTGTTATATTTCTCAAATCTGAATTTAATTTGGATATTATATCACAATTTTAAACTGTCAACATAATTTAAACTTATAGGCAGTTGTGAAATAGCCAAAAGTTGAAATGTCATGCTGAACTTGTTTCAGCATCTCGTAATAACATCCTGAATCAAGTTCAGGATCAGAGACCCTGAAATGAATTCAGGGTGACAAAACGGGTATTTCGTAACTCCCTAAACTTAAGGAGGTGTATATATGAAGTTTTTTTCTTTTTTAGTAGCAGTTGCAGTATTTGCAATTGTATCAATCTCAAATGCCGCTGATGATATGGTTCTAATACCGGGGGGCAAATTTTTATATGGAGAGGATAAGAAAAAGATAGAAGTAGGTGATTTTTATATTGATAAATACGAGGTAACAAATGCCCAGCTCAAGAAATTTAAATCTGAGCATACTTTTCCTGCAGGAAAAGAGGATTTTCCTGTAGTTGAGATTTCTTACTTTGATGCTGAGGAATACTGCAAAGGTGCAGGGAAGAGGATTCCTAAGGCGGAGGAGTGGGAGAAGGCTGCAAGGGGGACAGATGGAAGGATATATCCGTGGGGAGATAAATTAGATGGTAAAAAGGCAAACACAAGCGAGGCAGGAAGGAACGGACCTGTAAAGGTTGGGTCATTTGAAAAAGGGAAGAGCCCTTATGGGGTTTATGACATGTCGGGTAATGTATGGGAGTGGGTAGATGCATGGGAGAGTAAAAAACAATACAGAATCGTAAGAGGAGGTTCTTATTTTGAGGGTGAGGATTTAAATAAGACAACCTCTACCCTTATGAGTATACCCGACGATATGCATGAATATATTGGTTTTAGATGTGCAAAGGATAAATAAATATACCGAGGTTAAGGTTGAGGGTAAGAGAATATAAATCTTATCCTTGGCCTTAACCACCATGTATGAAAAAAATATCCATCATTTCAAGCATCATCGGTGTGGTGATTATCGCCCTTTCTATTTATGTTTTTAAGCCGCATTCACCAAGCCCTAATAAAGAAGTAAAAAGTTTTGCACTGCCATCCCCGCAAGACCTTATTAAAGATGAGGAGACAGGACTTCTGGCTGTTAAGGATGTAATAATGATTACATTTACAGGCGGCACAGATCAATCTACAATTGATGATATTATTAAGAATATTAATGGAAAGATAATAGGTTACGACAAGGGGTACAATCTTTATCAAGTAAAAATAGAAGGGGCTAACTTAAATGATATTAAATCAAAGAGACTGGAACTAATGACCAAGTACCGTCAAATAGAGATGGCTGCAATTCACACTGTATCTGCAGCAAAAAACCCCGGCTGGCCAAGTAAAGATAATTATTCTCCTGACACACAACTTCCTTCAATGACAAAACCAGAATGATATTTGAATGTATAGGAAATTATATATTCGCAGATTGCCGCAGATTAAAACAAAATATTTTTTTAGAAATCTGTGAAAATCTGTGTAATCTGTGGTTTCATTAAGTCTTTGTTCTTCTGGTTTTACAGGGTTTTTAAATATTCAATAATATCTTTCCTGTTTTCATCAATGGACATCTCAGGAATCTTGGGCATATCCCTCTTAAAATTTTTCTTAAGTTCCTGTGCTATAGGGTCGTCGCTATTCAGTATCTTTTTAGGGTCTATGAGCCATTTCTCAATCCATTCTATACTTCTCCGTTTTGTTACATCCTTTAAGCCAGGACCAATTAAAACCTGCTCCGTTGTCTTATGGCATTGCCGACATTTCTTTTTAAACAACTCTTCACCCAACATGGCATCACCAGCATAGGATAATAATGGAAATATCAATCCATAGGTGAGAAAAAGGGGAAATGATAAAGTTCTGACAGTATGGCAAAAACCTTTTTCTGAACGACTTTTATTCAAGCAATACCGCCTTCATACCCATGCCTCCGCTCATCCAGTCAATCCTCCCCTTTGCATTTGGTATATATTTCAATATAATCTCCTTTGCCTTCTTGCTATCTGCAAAAGAGACATTCTTGGCTGAAGCTGAATCACCGCTTACCTTAAAACCTATCTCTACCTTTATATCGTTTACATTGTCAACCTTAAAATTCGTTACTATCCATTCACCCTTGCCAAGATTAACAAGTTCTTCCTTTATCTTATCAGCAGAAGATGCCTTTTTTTCTGTCTTCTTTTCCGCCTTCTTCTCCATGGAATTTATATTGGCAATAACAAATTTTTGCAGTCTGTCATCTTTAAACTCTTTATCATATATAGTTGCCATAACCCCGGCTATATTTAAAAAATAGTCCCTTTTGTCTGGTTCTGCCTCACCCGCCATTGCATATTCAACCAATGCCTTCACCTCTCCGGGTATATCATCTTTATTGTTCTTTACTATTGCCTTCATCTCTGGTTCATTATTTGATTCAAGGGCATCTATAAACTTTTCTCCAATGCCTGCCTCCTCGGCAGATGATATGCTGCTTATTCCTGAAAATACTAATGCCAAAAAAAATACTGCCAATACCCTAAAAACTTTTTTAATTTTCATTTTAGCTCCTTAAAGTCTCGCCTTGATGAAACTTTCAACCCCAATTATTTATTAGCCACAGATAAACACAGAAACTAAAAGATTAAGGAGAAAAGGGGGATTTGGAGAATAGGGGAGAAAAATTCCCCCCCCTTTCCCCTTATATGATTTTTTGTCTGTGTAAATCTGTGTCCATCTGTGGTTTCATACATTTTTAAATTAAATTTAAAATACTAAATAAAACTCTCTTTTACCACCCCCTTTATCTTCTCATCTATAAGAACAACAGTATCCTGCTCACCTGTCCATACATATATCCCATCTCCTTTACTGCTTATACTCCCTATATTTAACTCATGCGGTGTCTTATTTCCCTCTTCCCATATCAGAAGTTTTATAGCAGGACTATCAAGCCCGTATGTCTTTAATCCTTCATGCCCCTCTGATATAAATTCTTTTATCTTAAAGCCCCCTATTCTCTGTAAAAAGTCCTTAACCACATTAAAATCAAAATCTGCCTCTCTTGGTTTTATTACCTTCCATTCAAAATCCGGGGTCTTTGCAACAACCATTTCTCTGTCTGGATATTTTACCTCTATCTTATTTACCTTCTCTTCCTCAAAGAACAGTATGCTTCTTTCCCTTAATACCTCTGCATCATCCGGCAGAAGGTCAATCATATTCTCTTCTATGAGGAATATATTGTCCTTCTTCTCCAGCTTAGCAAAATAACCCCTCTTTTTTTTATCCCTATCGCCAATAAATATTGTCTCTGTAGGTGTTTCATCTCCGCTTAGCCAAATTGACAGCTTTGTTTTAACAGGATACAACCCGTATGCCTTTAGGTCCTTAGGTTCTTCATCTATGAACTCCTTTATTTCACTATCCTTGAATTTTGAAACTATTTCTATGATTTTAATCATATCCGCCCTTGCCTTTACTGGTGATACAATTTCCCACTTTCCTTTTTCTTCCATCGGAAGTTCACATTTAATCTTTTTATTATCTTTTACTATTTCTACTTTATCCACCATGTTAGGTTCGGTTCTAAATATTGTCTTATCCCTAAAATAATACAAGCTCTGGTCTGCCTCTGCCCTCGCATCTGCCAATACTCTATAGACCTTCGGGCTTCCCTTTAATATTGCAAATGCAACTCCCTTTGTCGGTGCCCTCTCTCCGAATATAAGTGTATAGGGTTTCAAAGTCTTACCAACCCTTAAAGTAACCTCCAGCTGAGGATTTATAAGGCCAAATTCAGCAAGCCTCTCCTGTGTCGGATTTTCATCCATCACATACTCCGCATCATTCTTTGACTGGGTTATATAGTCTAATGCCTTCTCAACCGCCTTGTTGTCTGCCTTTGCCTTAATAGGTTTTTCTATACGCCATCCATCTTCCCACCTCTGAAGGAGTATTAGGTTACCATCCTTCTTCAATTCCAATTCCAAAACCTCTGAAGGTTTAAATGGAAGGAGCCTCGTTGCCTCTTCTTTTTCTATCTCCTTTTTCTTTGTGGTCTCCACATCGAGATAGAAATACCCCGCAAGGGCTGCAAGGATTATTATCCAGAGAAATGTTTTTTTGAAATATTTCATAACGAAAGTTGCAGGTTGCAAGATGCAAGTTGCAAGATTTGAAAATCGTGATTTATAACATGAAACTTGAAGCTTGAAACTCTTTCATCTCATCCATCTTCTTCTGCTGTATATACCAATGCCTGAGATAAGCACCAGAGAAGGTATAACAATTACAGGTATCCAGAAAATTGCCCTTCCCTGTGCAACTGTGAGGGTTACAGGTGTGTTTTTGGCATCTCTTTTTCTTATGGATATAAGGTCGGCCTCTTCGGCAAGCCATCCTATAGTGTTTAAAAAAAGCTCTCCATTTCCTGCAAGATTGATATTAGTATTATTCGCAAAATCGGAATCACCAAAAGCTATAATTTTGCCGAATTTAAATCTCCCTTCTTTGAGCTTTCCACTCTCGTCAACACCGGCGTCAGATGAACCCTTTACAGGAACAGTTGTTACTGCAGCAATGGATAAAGGCCCCCTCTTCTCCTTACCTTCATCAAAAGATGCCTCTCCGGTTTCGCTCCACTTTTTTAAATCCTTTTCAGCCCAGCTGTTTGGGCCTGTCATGGCAAGCTGATATTGACCTTTCTTTTTATCCTTTTCAATATCAACAGTACCTACAAGATAAAAATATGTTGCAAGATTAAATTCTGATGTCAATGGATGGTCTTTGTCATATTGATATACAACAGGGGTTAATTCATTAGCACCATACACGCGGCTCTGAGTATCAAAGATTACATCGTCGCCCACCTTAAATCCATATCCTGCAAGGAAGTTTTTTATTGTAAGCGGATGCCCGGGGTCAACCATAGCCAATAGGCTCCCGCCATTTTCTACATATTTTTTTAGTTTGTCTAACTCATCCTGTAAAAAATCTCTCTTTGGCCCTGAGATAATGACAACTGATGCACCCGCCGGCACCCTCTCCTCATTCATAAGGAGCAGTTCCTTTACAAGATAATTCTCTTTTTCTACAGCATCCTTCGCCGCCTTATAGCCCAGTTTCTGAATACTTGAGATATCATTTTCCCCATGCCCCTTTACAAAATATATTGTTTTAACCTCATCCCTTGTTACCTTAATAAGGGCATTTGTAAGCTTCTCCTCACTCTCAAATCCTATCTTCTCCTGCTTACCACCTGCCATCAGGAGAATTATCCTGTATTCAGATACACCATATTTCATTGCAAGCCCGGGGTTCCTGTCGGGGTCTATGAATCTAAAGGTAAATTTAGGTATATGATATGAATATTCCTGGAGCAGGTCCTCAGCGTTCTGTCTCAGCATGGCATGATAGGTTTCTTCCTCGCTTCTATAAAATGCCACTGCCTTCACATCTTTTTTAAGGGATTTTAAAATCTTTATTGTCTGCTCTGACAGGGTATATCTGCCTGTCTTTGTAAGGTCAACCCTTTTCTTGCGGTTTACAGACATAAAACCGAGGAGGACAATCACACACAGAAATATCACTATGACCACCGCCATATTTGCCCCATAGCGGGTTGACCTCTTGAGGATAAAGTTCCTTATATCAGAGAAGTTTACATAAAGAAAGAAGAGGACGAGCAGAAGCCCCACCCAGAGGAAAACAGCAGCAGTTATACTAAGGGTTGACTGAATGGCATATATAATACCGCCAGCAAAAATCAGGATTAAACCGATAATACCGAGTATATAAGTAATCGTTTTCATATCATCCTCTCCATCTCTTTGACTCCAATGACCTCATATTCAGGAAGATGCAGAAGAGAGTAAATAATAAATAATACATGATATCCTCTGTATCAAGGACACCTTTTGCGAAATTGTAGAGGTGAGGCGTAAAAGACAGATATTTTAAAATACCTCCTATGGTCTCACTGGCAAAACCCGCCGAATAGCCCATCATGAAGAATATAAGCAGAAAGCCAAAGGATACAACGGCAGCCACAATCTGGTTCTCAGTAACGGATGAGGCAAATATCCCAAGTGATATAAACGCTGCCCCCATTAAAAACAGCCCCACATAGCCGCTTAATACAACACCCATCTCAGGCTCACCAAACAATTCTATGAGAAATATACATGGCAGGGTGAGGAGAATCATTATAGTAAATATCCCCATACAACCGGCAAATTTACCAAGTATAACCTCAGAGTCTTTTACAGGGTATGTCAGCAGGAGTTCTATCGTTCCACTCTTCTTCTCTTCAGAAAATATCCTCATTGTAAGCATTGGCAGCATTATGAGCATGAAGAGGCTTATATTGGCAAAGAACGGCCTGACAACCATCTCTGTTATATTTAACTGATTATACTGCTGCGCCATTATGGGATTGGTCATTACCTGGAAACTGATGGTGCTGAATGTGGCAAATATAGTATAAAAGAAATACCCTGAGATTATAAGAAATATGGTGATAACGACAAAGGCGATTGGTGAATTAAAATATGACCTGAGTTCTTTTTGAAATATAAGATAAAAATTTTTCATTATTAATAATAACTATTAACTGACAACTGACAACTAAGTTATAGATTGTAAGTTGCAAGTTATCAGTGTATCTTCTCTTCTGTTACAAGCTTAATAAATATATCCTCAAGACTCATCCCTATAGGACGCATCTCATATAATGCCCAATTTTTTCTGACAATGACAGGAGCTATATCTTTACCGCCATCTGAATCTTTCTTAAATTCCACCAGATAGGAATTAATCCCGTCTGCCCCGCTCTCTTTAACTGCAACCCTTGATACAGTATTTATTTTTCCAATCTCCGATAGGACCTCTTGTTCCGGACCGTCAATCCTCACTATAAACTGCTGTGATTTCTGAAGCTGGGCAGTAAGGTTTTGTGGTGTATCTACTGCCACCAGCCTTCCTTCATTTATTATTATGACCCTCTGACAGGTCATACTAACCTCTGGCAGGATATGTGTGCTTAATATAACTGTCCTTTTGCCGCCAAGTCCCTTTATAAGACTCCTTATCTCTATAATCTGCTTTGGGTCAAGTCCAATAGTCGGTTCATCAAGGATAAGAACTTCCGGGTCATTTATAAGTGCCTGTGCCAACCCAACCCTCTGTCTGTAACCCTTGGAAAGTTCAGCAATATATTTCTTTGCCACTGCATTTAAACCGCAGTCATCCATCACCTGAGCTACCCTTCTCTTTATATCCCTCCTGTCAACACCTTTTAACCCCCCAACAAATTCAAGATAAACCGGCACCTGCATATCAGTGTAAAGGGGAACACTCTCTGGAAGATACCCTATCCTTTTTCTAACCTCAAGGGAATCCTCAAAGACATCAAAACCCGCAACCCTCGCCTTTCCGCTTGTTGCAGGCATAAAGCAGGTGATAATCCTCATAGTGGTTGTCTTGCCGGCACCATTCGGACCAAGAAATCCAAGGATTTCACCCTTCTCTACAGTAAAGGTGACATCATTAATTCCCCTCGCATTGCCATATTTTTTTGTAAGATTTTCTACTTCTATCATATAAGAACAAAGACCTAATGAAACCACAGATGGACACAGATTAACACAGATAAAAACTTTTTTTCTTTATTCTATCAGTGTTCATCTGTGTTTACCTGTGGTTAATTTTATAATTTCCTATATAAAAATAAAAAATACCCATAAACTGGGTATTAAATTTACTATAATATATATTCTTAACTTAGTCAATAGGTACAAACAAAAAAAGAACGACCACCTGAACGCTTATTTGCTTCCAGGTGGTCGTTTTTTTAATTAACCAGTACTACTTACTTATCAGTCTCCTTTACAGAAGTCCTTGTAAACTCACTATCACCAATCCTTGCAGATTCATCCTTTGCGCTACCCTTTGTCCTCACTCCTACCAGCCTGCTTGCCAATCTGCCGCCGCCAGGAGAACTATACCCTCCAGCCATTCCTGAGCCTCTTCCACCCATTGTGCCCTCAAGTTCAAGCTGTTCATTGAGGTCTTTAAATTCAGAACTATCCTTTGCATTGGCTGCTGTAACATTGCCCTCTTCTGATTTTGCATTATATGTTGGTTTTGCAATGGATCGCATGAATGCTACTACATTCCAGATGTCCTGATCCTGAAGGACATTGCCCCATGCAGGCATTGCCTCTGAAAGGTTCCTTGCAGGACCACCACCCTTTATAACTGCAAAGATCTCAAGATTACTGACATGGTTCATATATTTTCCATTGGTCTGGTTCCTTGGCCTTGGGTCTAACATTGCTGCTGTAGGACCATCTCCCTTTCCGCTCCATCCATGGCAGTGAACACAGAAAAAGCTGAACCAGTGGGCACCCTGTGCAGGGTCAGCACCTGCAACAGTGGTTTCTCCTGTTGCTGATTCCGGTCTTGTCAGGCTGTTCCATTGATTTACCCATTCGTTATAATCACCACCCAATGTTGATGCTCCTTTTACCTTTCTATCCCATGCCTCTGTAACTCCTGTCTCTTTTGCCCAACCAGAACGAGATTCGCCCACTTTACTTAAGTCCTTACTCTTGGCAGTCCATTTAGTTGCCCATCTCTTGTTAATCTGACCTACCAATGGATTGTTCTTTGCACTTTCTGTCCCTTCAACTGTAGACGCCATCTTACCAATACCTGTTAGATAATCAAAACCTGTTACACCGTAAACGGACTTACCTGACCCTTTTACAGTTGTCTTTGTCTCAAAGGACTCAACATTTGCCTCATCAGCCTCTCTTCCGTAACTCTCTCTCGCCTTTTCCAATGCTGCATCAGACTGATCCCCTTCTTTCTTAGCCTTTTCCAACTCTTCTTTAGATATCTTTGCTGCGAATGCCTTTGTAGAGATAGCCGTTTCCACAGAGACGCTGATTGTAAAAATTGCTATTAACAACATTATCCATTTCCCTTTGCCCATATTTTTTATCCTCCTCTTCAAATAATTTCCCCCAACCTAATTAACTAAAACATCCTCATTTAACAACTAACTAACCAACATTCACCTCCTTTCTATTTGAATTTTTATATTATGACAACCTTAATTATTGTATAATTCAACATTAAGTGGAATAATTGCAATCCTTATACCACAATACTTACTATATAAAGCCATTTTTCTATTTGAAAAATCAACTATATACTTACTTACAAAACCAAAGAGCACCTTTTTGCTTGAACATTTTATTTATATGCTATATTTCATTCAAACAAAATGTTCAATACTTTGACGGTATTTTAAATCTATCCCGCCTTTTGAAATTTGTTATTAGTAAAATTTTATAGCTCTGCCAATGAGTGGTAATACTATCCACACTCAAAATAAAAGTCAAGTTATTTTTTCTGATATTTTTTCTGATATTTTTTCCACTGATTTAATGTCATATTTTCTTATCTTCCTCTCCAATCTTGGCCTTGTTATTCCAAGAATTTCACAAGCCTTCCCCTTATGCCAGTTTGTAAAATTCAACACCTTCGCTATGTGTATCTTCTCAATGTCATTTAACGAATCATCTTTTATTTCATGCCCACGCACTCCATTAGCATCCACCACTAATTTATGTTCTATTGGTTTGCCTGTATCCCCCTTTAAAAACAGGGTAAAATGCTCTTCGCCGAGCCTATCCTCTCTTGAAAGAAGAATAGCCCTTGTAATTACATTTTCAAGCTCCCTGACATTTCCAACCCACGGATTATTCAGTAAAAGTTCAAGTGCCTTATTTGATATTTTCCTCACATTTCTACTAAGGTCATTATTCACTTTGTTAATCATATATTCCACAAGCAACGGTATATCTTCCTTTCTCTCCCTCAACGGGGGGACATCAATAGTTACCACCTTCAGCCTGTAATAAAGGTCTTCCCTGAATTTTCCCTGTTTCACCAGATTATCAAGTTTTTTATTCGTGGCTGTTATGACCCTCACATTTGTCTTTATCTTCTCCTTCCCCCCCACCCTCTCAAACTCCCTCTCCTGCAGGACTCTTAGAAGTTTTGTCTGTAGATTTAAACTCATCTCTCCAATCTCATCCATGAAAAGCGTGCCGTTATTGGCAAGTGTAAATTTTCCGTCTTTACGGTATAAAGCCCCTGTAAACGCCCCCTTTTCATGCCCGAAAAGCTCGCTCTCAAGGAGTGTCTCTACAAGGGCGGAACAATTGATGGATATAAACGGATACCCCTTATACGGACTATTAAAATGGATAGCCTTCGCTATTAACTCCTTCCCTGTCCCGCTCTCCCCTTCAATCAGGACAGTTGTCCTGCTCTGAGAGACAACACCGATTGTCTTGAATATCTCTTTCATAATCTTGCTCTTTCCGATTATCTTCCCCTCGCCAACATTCATCTTCGGTATCTTTATGGTCTCTTCCCTTTCCCCTGTAAGTATCTTAAGGCTCCTCACTGCATTATCCACTGCCCTGTCCAATTCATCTATGCTTATGGGCTTATGGATATACTCAAAAGCCCCTTCCTGCATAGCCTTTATTGTAGTCTCCATATCCTGAAATGCTGTAATCATGATTATATATTTATTATTGTCTATAGATTTAAGCTGCCTTAAAACCTCAATCCCATCTGTATCAGGAAGCCTTATATCAAGTATGACAATCTGGGGTTCATTCTCGCTTACCATCTTTATCCCCTCACCACCTGTATGTGCAAAACTGACATCGTATCCGTTTCTCTTTAGATGGAGCTCCAATGTCTTACAGATAGACTCATCATCATCTATGATAATAATTTTATTCATATCCTCATCCATCTTTTTTCTCCTTTAGAAAAGCAAACTACATACCAAATTTAATATATAAGAAAAATAACATCTTTGGGAATAAAAACAAATAATTATTTGTTTAAATATTTAAACGAGTTAATTAGTCTTTTTCCCTCCTTCCCTCAACAAGTTGCTGCCTCTCCTTAAATAAGGGGAGGGGCAGCAGCTAAATAATCTGTTAAATTCACATATCATTCTGTTATAATATATTATAGTAAACAATAAGTCAGGTTTAAAGGGGGGTATAACATGAAAAAGAAAACTATAATTTTTATAAGTATATTTGTTGTAATCCTTGCAGGGTTCACACTGGTGATGGCTGTTCCCAATAGTATTGGCAAAAAGATAACCGAAGAGATAAAGGCAAGGGGGTATATGGAATACTCCCCTGATGATGCAAAGGCATTGGCTACAGAGAAATGCACGCAGTGCCATGACACGGAAAGGATTTTAAAATATTGCCACAGGTGCGGACCACCCTTTATAGCAGTAGTCCCGCACATGCGAAAATTCCTTGAAGAGTACAGGGCAAGGGAGCCTCACAAGAAATTTTTTGATATTACAGATTATCAGGCATCTGCTATTGTTCAGACATGGAATGCATGGGTTGGAAACTGGGAAGGGGATTTCAGAAAAGATGACCTGTTAAAACTGATTGGTAATAACAAAATTTTGATTGACCTCTCTAATACACCAATAGAAAAAAGGAAAATAGAATATGCCCTTAGAAAGAGCGGAACTAAAGTTAAAGGAACATACCAGAGTGAAGGACTTGGAGCAGAAAGTGGACACCTCCATTGAAAGAGGGGCACCAATAAGTGAATCATTTCAGATTAACAAAATTGTAATCCTTGTTGCTGTTGCCCTTGTTTTAAGGGGTATATTAAATTATACCCCTCCAATAACGCTCCTCAAGGTAGGAGATAAAGCCCCAAATTTTTCCCTAAAATTGGTAGATGGCAAAACATTCAACTTTTCCCCTAACCATGCCCATCATCACGAGGGTTCAGGCGGGGATGGGAAGCCAATGGTAATGTTTTTCTATGCAAACTGGTGCCCATGCTCCAATGCATCTGCACAATTTCTGAAACAGGCATCTGAAGAATTCAGCGGAGTTAACTTAATAGGCATAGGTATTCAGGATAATGAAACAGACCTGTCTAAATTTTTAGACAAGCATAAACTCAAATTCCCTGCAGGGTTTGACTTAAAACAGGAAGTCGCAAGGGGCTATGGAGTGGCAACGACTCCAACTACGATTTTTATCAATAAAGAAGGAAAGATAGATTCTATCTTTGTTGGTAAATTAAAAAAATATGAAGAAATCTCGGAAAGGATAGAAAAAATCAGAGGACAGAGAACAGAAAATCTGTCTTCTGACTTCTGACTTTTATGACTATTTTTGAAGCATATATAGGCGGTCTGCATAACTTCTTCTCTATTTGGTTTTTCTGTCTCTTTCAGGTGACACCATTTTTCTTGGCTTATATCATAGGGCTGACAATGATAGAAATCGGGGATAGAAAATGGGTAGAGGCGTTATCAGATATAATTACAGGGGGTATATTGTGTCTTATAGGATTTATGGCAGGTTATATAATTTTGGGTGCTTCTGCTACATCCATCAGTAATATAATTTTCGGATATTTAACTATCTTAAATCAATTTGGCGGTGTATTTCTCTTGTTAATGGGTCTTTACTTTATCGGACTATTTCGTATAGCTGAAGACAAAGGGAAATACTATAGGAGATTTGGCGGGCTTTTAATTGGATTTTCCTTTGCAATGGCGTATCAACCCTGTGTAACACCAACCCTGACATCTATTTACAACCTTACCAAGTCATCTGAAACAGTATATAGGGGGACAGTGATGCTCAGTTTTTATTCTCTCGGCATCTCCACTGCATTTAGTATTGCAGGACTTACAATTTCAAAAACCTTATCTGTTGACGGCTTAAAAAATATTAGAAATATAGTCCAGCGTATCAGCGGCGGGCTACTTATCACCATGTCAATCCTGATATTGGCAAACTGGATGACAATATATAAAAGTTACCTTGTGGGGTGGTTATTACATGAACACTGAAGACAGAAGACAGAAGACAGAAGACAGAGGACAGAAGAGAGTGGTCAGTGGTCAGTGGTCAGCAATCAGTGGTTTTTTATTTTTACTGGTCACTTGTCACTTGTCACTCGTCACTGTTTCTAATGCTTCTGACCTTAAAATAGGTAGAATGAAGGTTTCAATAATGCCTGAATATGAATCATCTGATGTCCTTGTGGTATATGAAGGGAAATTTGCCGATAAAGATGCCTTTCCAAATCAGGTGACATTTACATTGCCAAAGGGTGTAACAAAACTAACAGATGTATGCAGCCTCTCTCCTGGGGGACAGCACTTTTGCCAGCTATATAATATTGTTAATAAGGGCGAATACAACGAGACATCCGTAAAGCTTCCATACGCCGATTTCTTCATAGATTTTAAATACTCTCCGTTTAATATAAAATCGGGCAGATTTCTTAGGGACTTTGAATATATTATAAAACTAATATACCCGATAGATACACTTGAGGTAAGCATTCAGGAGCCACTGAGGTCAACAGAATTTAAGCTTTCACCAGAGCCAATGAGCAAGGTCAATAAGAAGGATTTAAATTATTATAACTATACTTTCAAGGATATAAAAGGTGGACAGGATGTAAGATTTAAGATTAAATATGCTAAAGATGATACTATGCCTTCCGTAGATATAAAATTCTCTGCAATGTCAAAACAGGACTTGATTGAAAGGAGAAAAGGGATATGGCTGCTCGGTATAGGCATTGTAATATTAATTGCATTTGTAATTATACGCAGATTAAGAACAAAGATTGATTAGCCACAGACTCGCACAGACCAAAAACAAATAAAAAGATTAAGGAGAAATGGAGAAATTAGGAAAAAAAGAAAATGCCCCCTTTCTCCTAATTATTGTTTTTTTAATATTTTAGTCCGTGAAAGTCTGTGGCTAAATTTTATAATTTCATTAATTTCAAGATGAAAATAAAAATATTCCTTCTATCTTTATCAATTATAATTATCTTCTCTGTTATAAAATATGTCTTCTGGCCTTCTGCTGCTGCGGATACTGTGATGGGCATATCCCATAACATTGCCTGCCCGTGTGAATGCCCGATGGTCCTTGAAGACTGTCATATGAGCTGCGGAATGGAATGGAAGGATATGATAGGAAAAAGGCTGATGGCAGGTGCAGGCAAGGATGAGATTGAGGGATACTTTTTTAAGCGGTTTGGAAAAGAGTCAATGCTTACACCACTGCAGAGAATACATGGAAAATGGTATCAAATCACAAGGGGGGGCTATCCGATAAGTGATATAGCCCTTTTCATTGCCCTTGTCTTCGTATGGTCAGGTGTATTATATCTAATAATAACAGGGGTGCTGGATTTTTTAGAAAAAGGAAAAACAAAAACCTAATTAACCACAGATGAACACAGATTTACACAGAAAAATACTTAAAGCAAAATATTTTTTAGGTATAACTTTGACTTTTGCAATTTGCAATTTGCAATTTGCAATATCGGCAGAATCTCCCTTAACCCAGGAAGGGATGGTTCTGATACCTGCCGGTGAGTTTATAATGGGGAGTGATACTTCAGAAATAGAAGATACAGTCAAAAAGTTAGGCGGTAAGTCAAAGTGGTATTCTGATGAAGAACCTAAGAAGAAAATTAACCTTCCACCATTCTATATAGACATCCATGAGGTAACAAATGCTGACTATAAAAAATTTGACCCAAACCATAGTTTTCCATCAGACAGGGCAAGACACCCTGTAGTAAACATAAAATGGGATAAGTCAAATGAATACTGCAAATCTGCAGGAAAGAGACTCCCAACCGAGGAAGAGTGGGAAAAGGCTGCGAGGGGGACAGATGGAAGGATATATCCGTGGGGCAATGAATTTGATACATTAATGTGCAACTCATATGAATCTGGATTGGGCGGGAGTGCCAGGGTAGGACAGTTTGCACAGGAGACATCAGGTTCTATAACATTTGGAGGCACAACAGAGGTGGATAAATATAAAGAGGGTAAGAGTCCTTATGGTGTCCATGATATGGCAGGGAATGTTTGGGAATGGACAGATACATGGTATGACAAGGAAAAAGAGCTTAGGGTTATTAAAGGGGGCTCATGGTTAAGCCCGGCAGTCAGCACCCGAAGCGCTGTAAGACTCGGTGAAAGCCCTGATATGGAGTCTAATGATTACGGATTCAGATGTGTGATGGACTACAAAGAATAAAAACATAACTTAACCACAGATTTTCACAGATTTTTATTAATGAAATTATTTAAAAAAATTTCTATTGTTTTTCTTATAGCCACCTCCATTTCCATACCGGCAATCCTATTTGCAATCTCCGAAGGTTCTGGCATTAAGGATGATATTGATTATGTTTACAGTTTAACAAAGCTATTTATGTTCAAACACTCCATAATAAAAAATTTGAGCGAAAAAGAGGCGAGGGTATTGTATCAGCAAAAATGTTACCGCAAATGCCACGGGGATGAGGTTATAAAAATGGTCCTTCTCCCCCCTGCAGGGTGGATAGAGGTAGTGGACAGGATGAGGGCGGAAAAAGGGGTTGAGATGACCAGTAAAGAGGCAGATGTTATAACAAATTATTTAAAAGAAACCTATCCAGTCCCGCAGTCTAATCTGCCTTATAGAATAGTAAAACAGATTCAAAGGCTCTTATGGAGGAATGATATGGGATATGGAGATGTATATGCTGATATTACATACACCACATCCGAATACCTTAAATCTATAGGTGCACCTGACCTGATAAAAAAATATGATGTTGAAAATAACATAGTATTTATAATAAGTTTAAATGTTCATGACGGCAGGCTTGAGAATTATCCTCTGGATGAATTATCCTACCTGAGGGTAAATAATAAAGAATATCCTGCAAATAAAGGATGGGAGCTGAGGTTTGAGGCATGGGATAAGCATCACAGGGAGGGGATAGTAAAATTTAAAAAAGAGATACTCGATGATAAGGCAGAATATTTTGAGCTGATAATAAGAAATCTGGCTACAAAAGATGATAGAATATTCAGGTGGGATTTACCCATTGTATATCCGGAGGGAATATGAATAATAAAAGCTCAAAGTTCAAAATTCAAAGTTTAAAATTAATTCTTGCCTTTCTATTATTGATTATCATGCCGTTTAATTGTGATAGCAATAAATCAGCAGATATTTCACAGGAAGAAAAAAAATCTCAAGCCTCCGAACCAAAACCTGCACAGGATTTCACATTGAAGGACTTAAACGGCAATGATGTAAAGTTAAGCAGTTTTAAGGGGAAGGCGGTTATAATTAATTTCTGGGCAACATGGTGCCACCCCTGCAGAGAGGAGATACCCGACCTCCAGAAAGGTTATGATGAAAATAAGGATAATGGGCTTGTAATCCTCGGGGTCAACATAAAGGAAAATGAATCAAAGGTATCTAAATTTGCAAAGGATTATAAGATGACATACCCAATCTTACTGGATATTGACGGAACTACCAGCGATGCCTATAGGGTATTTGGAATACCAATGAGCTTCTTCATAGATAGAAACGGCCTTGTGAAAGACAGTTTCATAGGTATGCTGACAAAAGAGGAAATATCCAAAAAGTTAGCAATGATACTTTAAAAAGCCCCTTTCTTAAAAGGAGGTGATGGAGTTCACCTTTAACCGCCTTAATGGCTGATAACTCCTACAAATTTCAAAAAAGGGAGGTTAATCTTGAAGGCGGATTTTACCCCACTAATTGTTGGCTTATTAGTCTTTTTCTCAAGCCTTATTTCATTAAGAATTGGTATATCAGTAGCAATAATAGAGATTCTTTTAGGGGCTGTCTCTGGAAATCTGGGGCTTAAGACTGAAGAGTGGATGCTATATCTGGCAAACTTCGGCGGAATTATTTTAACCTTTTTGGCAGGTGCCGAGATTGACACACGATTAATGAGGGATAAATTTAAAGAGAGCTTTCTTATTGGTGCATTTTCCTTTTTAATTCCTTTTATCGGGGCATTCCTTTACACATACTATGTTATAGGCTGGAGCCTTCCTGCATCTTTGATTGTCGCTACCGCCCTATCAGAAACCTCTATCGCCGTAGTTTACTCAGTTCTTATAGAAACGAATCTTTCAAAAACAGAGATTGGCAAATTGATCATGGCATCTACCTTTATAACAAATATGTGGGTTGCACTTACATTGAGTGTCATATTTATAAAACCAAACTTATTTACATTCATCTTTATTATAATTTCCATATTTGTAATAATACTGGCAACCCGATTTTCCCATCAGGTCTTTGATAACCCGAAATTAAAAAACAAGGTAATTGAGCCTGAGATAAAATATATTTTTCTCCTGTTACTGATATTCATCTATTTCGCAAATTTAGGAGAGGGGCATGCAATACTGCCGGCATTCGTTTTGGGACTAATGATGTCAAAACATTTTACTGAGACATCCGGGACGAAGGTCGTAAAGAACAGGTTAAGAACTGTTTCCTTTGCAATTATCACCCCCCTCTTTTTCATTGTCGGGGGCTTAAAGGTCTCATTTCCATTGATTATGTCAGCTTTCGGGCTTTTCATTGCCTTTTTTGTAATAAAACAATTGATGAAATTTATTGGTGTTTACTTCCTTGCAAAGAGATATATTCCCAGTGGAAATATTTATACAACACTTTTAATGAGCACAGGCTTAACATTCGGGTTAATCGCAAGTGTATTCGGCTTAAATTCAGGTTTTATAAATCAGGTGCAGTATTCTGTTTTGACAGGTGTGCTTATTGCGAGTGCGGTGATTCCAACCTTCGTTGCACAGAAATGGTTTATGCCTCTTCACTCGGAAGATATCTTAGATTCGGAATAACAAAGACCTGATTTAAACCACTGAAGCACTGAAGACACTGAATTAAAATATTTATTTTTAACCGGTTTTTTCTGTGCCTTCAGTGTTTTCTGTGGTTTTATAATATCCTTTTGGAACTTTTTGATTTTGTTTGTTGTCTAATAAATAATGAGCCATGAGTGAAATATCCGGGGATATAGTCAATAAGGCAGCCAAAGGTGATATTAAAGCCTTTGAGTCCATATATAGAGAATATTTTGAATTTGTGGCTAATGTGGTGCTTCGTATTGTCAAGCATACCGACGATGCCGAAGATGTGGCACAGGAGGTCTTTATGACCATCTACAGGAACCTTAAAACCTTTCGCGGTGAATCAGCATTAAAAACATGGATTTACCGAATTGCTATCAATACCGCGATTAACCATGCAAAAAAGCTATCAAGAGAGTTCAGACAGATACTTGAGCATGGCAATGATAAAGCGGTTGCACATTCTCCTCCGGAGGATGAAGATGCAATCAAAAACCAGGAAAATAAAAAAATGATAGCCAGACTTTTAGATGCCCTGAATCCCGACCAGAGGGCATGTATCGTTCTTAGAAATCTTGAGGGCTTGAGTTATCAGGAGATCGCTGAAAATCTGAATATTCCCATTAACACAGTTCGCAGCCGCATTAAACGTGCAAGGGAAGCAATGATGTCATTAAGTATACCCCGTTACACCCTGTCCTGAAGTGCGGGGCATTCTGGGTGTAACGGGGTAAAGAGGTGGCTCAATATGAAATGTAAAGAAATACAGGAAGTTTTATTGACCGATTATTTAGACGGTATGATGAATGAACAAAACAGGAGGGAAGCAGAAGCTCATTTATCCTCTTGTGTTTACTGTAAAGAGTTTATGGAGATTGCCATGGAAAGCACGGTTGAGCCATTTAAAAATGCACCAAAACTATCCCTTTCCCATGAGAAGATCTGGCAGAGGATAAAAGAAGAGATTATTTCTGAAGAAAAAACAGCAGCCGGAGCAGGTTTTTTGTCTGAATTAGCTTCTTCATTTAAAAATATCTTTGCGGTCAGGATGGCTTTAGCATCAGCTATAGTTGCCGTTATCGTTGTGGCTGCAGTTGTGTTTCTTAATCCCGTCGGTCAAAATCAGACAGTCAAAAATACAACATCCGATGAGTCAATACAATATCTTGCCTCTATCATAGATGAGTTATCCAGCACAACAACAGAGGAAGAGGAAGGTTACGGAACGGAGATCGAGAAGTATTTTTTATGAGAGGGGAACTTTTTGCATTTTCTTTTGTCTAAAATGAGAAGAAAGCCATTTTTTTAATTGAAACTAAAATTAAGGAGGTGATTTTAAAATGATATACTATAACTTGTTAGAAAAAAACATGAGTACTTCTATGTCTTTTTTCGCATTATGGTAGGATTGCTCTTTTTTGAGCATGGGGCACAAAAACTGTTTGGGCTGTTTGGTGCAAAGGCATCGGTATCAATGTTTTCTCTAATGTGGTTTGTCGGAATAATCGAGTTTTTCGGCGGGCTTTTGATAGCTGCTGGACTATTGACCCGACTTGCTGCGTTTGCAAGCAGTATTGTAATGGCAGGTGCCTTCATCACCGCACATCTCCCCCATGGATGGATACCCATAATGAATAAAGGAGAGTTGGCATTGGTGTATTTTGCATCATTTATCTTCATTCTTGCAAAAGGGGGAGGGAAGGTAAGTTTAGAGAAAGTATGGATTAACAAGGAAATTTTTTAAAATTTATAGAGTTGTTTGTTTAAGTTTTTTTGATTTTTTTGTCAGGTAAATCTGTAGTCAATGCCCTTAAGTAAAAGGAGGTGAAATAAGGTGGAAATGAAATATATTCAAAACCATTTGCTCATGGCAGTGGTTATAGTAACTGCTGTTTTTGTCCTGCAGACAAAAGCTTTGGCTCACGGCCCACATGATGACGCCGACCCTGATCGCCATGCTATGATGGAAAAAAGGATGGAAAAGATTCAAGAGCAGCTTGGTCTAAGCGAGGAGCAGAGGGCAAAAATTAAAGAGCATCGCAAAAAGCACTTTGCCGAAACAAAGGAATTACACGAGCAAATTCGCGGAAAGATGGAAGAACTGCGTAAAGAACTGCAGAAAGCCGATTTTGACGAAGGCAAGGTTAGGGCGATACACAGCGATATCAAAACCCTGAGAATGAAAGAAGAAGAAAACCGTCTGGAAGGTATCATCGGGATGCGAAAGATTCTCACCCCTGAGCAGTACAAAAAGTTTACAGAGATGATGAAGGAGAGATTTAAGGGAAATCGTGATAAAGACATAAATAAATAGCCGCCTACACAAGGGCAGACCCTTTCATGATATGAAGAAATTACTTATTGTTATTGTAATTATATTGATAAGCGGCACAATTGCGTTTGTCTCATTCAAAGATAAAAATAATGAGCCAAAATTCAAAACCGACAAGGTCACGAGAGGGGATATTGAGGCAACTGTTACTGCCACAGGCACCGTAAATGCGGTAACCACAGTTTTAGTGGGAACTCAGGTATCAGGGACTATTAAAAACATTTATGTGGACTTCAACTCACCTGTTAAAAAGGGTCAGATAATAGCAGAGATAGACCCTGCACAATTCACAACCAAAGTGAGACATGCAGAGGCAAACCTTGAGTCTGCAAAGGCAAGTGTTGAGAATGCAAGGGCAAATATAGAAAACCTCAGGGCACGGCTTAATGCCTCAAAGGCAGATATAGACAAGGCACGGATTGCCGTAGCAGATGTCAGGATAAACCTTGACAGGATTAAAAGACTCTGGGAAGAAGGGCTTGCCAGCCAAAAGGATATGGATAGCAGTCAGTACAGTTACGACTCACAGGTTGCCCAGCTTAAGTCTCTGGAGGCAATGCACGATTCAAACATTGCCCAGTTAAATGCCGCAGAAGCCCAATATAAAACCTCTCTGGCACAGGTAAAGCAGAGCGAGGCAAGTCTTGATACAGTTAGGTTA
>MHDO01000020.1 GCA_001805005.1 Nitrospinae bacterium RIFCSPLOWO2_12_39_16 | reverse complement strand
AAACATCGTGCCGATATCCACACCCTTACCTTTTTGTATCTGCCCTTTGAACCCTTCAATCTCGCTTTTACCGTCTTTAGTCTTGATCATTTTTTCCTCCCCTTCTTATGAATTTCCTTAAATAATCTTACTGTTTTATCCATATCATCGGATTTCTCCTTTTCCACCCGCGTTCCGATTTTATTGATATTACTCTCTAAAGTTAAACTCTCGTCCTCTACGGGAAGGTCAAAGTCCGTCTTTATTTTTATGCGTTCTTCCGGCGTCTCAATCCCTGTCTCTTTTTTTATCCCGCTTGGCGGGACGGGAATCTTAATGCTCTTTACAGCTCTCTTCAACTCGCCGCTAATTTCCCTGGCCACTTCGGATGCGACTTCTTTAATTAACTCTTTATCAACCTTCGGCTCTTCAGTCAGTAATGTCTTTAGTCCTGTCTTGGCCAAAGAATAATGACCTTCAGAAAAACCAAGATAGTATTTTATGATTAAATCAAGGCATAGAAAACCTATATATTCCAACGAAAAGCCAACTTGCCTTCTTATCTGGTCTTTAGTTGCTAACCTTAATCTGGCTACACAATTAATAATATCCGCTTCTGTCCCGGATAAAGCCATACTATTTTTCCCACTCCTCAGGATAAATAACAATGCTGACAAAATTAAAGACCGGCAGGGGTCCGGCATACATAAACTTTATCCTGTCCTTATATTTTTCACTCAGATCATCCATTACGTTATCAAATTCTTTTTCCCTGCCTTTATCTACCAAGAAAGCGACGTTCATAAACATCTCATCGCCTACGGTCTTATTAAGTTTATAATCAAAGGCTGTTCTTCTTAAGGCATCTACTATCTTCTCAGTCTCTTTTCCTTTTTTCTTTGTTAGAGCTTGTTCTACCATCTTACCTACTTCCATTTTGGCCTGAATATTTTTCTTATTCTTGTCGTTCTGAATATCCTCTTTTGTTCTCTTAATTGCCTTATTCTCGTCTACAACCTCTTTGAAGATTACATCCATATTCTTCCATACGCCTTTGACGCCAAGTTCTACTTTATGGTCAGCATCCCGTAACGCATTCTTAAACTCTCTATATCTTCTGTCTAAAAGATTCCTTATCTCATCGGCATTAGAGGCAATAGTGCCGAATCTAACTGGAAGCACACTGTCAAACTCCTGCATCACTTCTTCAATTACCTTCTCATGAGCTAACATATTTTCGCGATTCACAACAAATTTAGTCATCGGATGGTTACTTACTACCATACTTAAGTCATCGTAGCCAATAGTTAAAACCTCATCACTGCCTATACCTATAGGGCCAAAATTCCTCTCTTGCTTTGTGCCAATGATACAATAAATATATTTTCCTTCTTTTTCCATAATATTACTCTCTTACCCTCACTAACATCGCGTTCTCTTTTTGGTTTGCCTGCTCGTTGGCAGCGCAGTAGTCAGCGAGTATCTTATAGGCCTTATTCACTTCATCGAATTCTTTCTCGACGCAAGGCATATTCGGATTTCTATCCGGATGGGTAGAAAGCGCCTGTCTCTGGTAGGCTTTCTTGAGCTCATTCTTACTCGTGATGTCATTTAAAATCCCGAGCTTTTTCTTCGCCCAATCTACATCTTCGTAATTTAGCGTTTTTATCTCAAGGGTATAAAAACTATATGGCGGAAGCGGCCCTACACATCTAAAATTTAGCTTCTCGGCAAATTCAGTATTTAGCTCTTCTACTTTCTTATCAAAATCCTCACGCCTATCCTTATCTATTAAGAAAGCAATATTAACCACCATTTTATCATCCATAAGCTCGTGGGCATTGAAAGCCTGACTTACGCTTTTAAGAGAAGCTTGTATTCTCTTAGAATACCCTTCTCTAATTCTGTCTAACGCTTCTTTAACCATAAGCCCTACCTTCATCTGGTCGTCCACAGTTACGCCTCCGGGTGAGGCTAAAAGTCTCTCCTTAAACTCTTTAATCTCTTTGCCTTCCCTGATCTCTTTAAGAACCAAATTAAAATCACCCCAAGTGGCAACAACATCAATCTCTATCATATTCGATATTTTATTAAAAACATCTTTGATTGTAGAATGGCCGCACGCCAATATATGTTTAATCTCTTCTATATCTTTAGCAAAGGTCCCTAATCTCATAGGAATGATGGTATGGCCTAAGCTCATGATATTTTCGAGAGCTTTTTGATGCCTTACTAAAAACATGGCTAATCTATCTTTACGCATATGCGTATAATCTATCATCTCCGAATCGCTCACTACCGCCGATATATCCTGATAGGCAATCGTATATACCCCGTTAGATTCGCTTTCTTCTAATAATAAAAGGAGACCCTTCGGAATAGAAAGATAGAGGCTTACATTCGAATTTAAAATTCCGTAAATATACATTTTTAAGTCCCCTTTCTTTCCTGCTCTGTTTTAATCACTAAGGCTAAAGCCTCTTCAAAGTGCCGTTTTGAAATCTTCAATTCTAAGTTTTGATTTTCTATATATTCTCTTATTGCCAGCATGGAGGCCTTCCTGCATATAAATTCGATATCCGCTCCTACTTTGCCTTCGGTCTTCCCGGCCAATTCTTTTAAATCCACTTCCTTAGCCAGCGGTTTATTTTTGGTGTGTATCTTAAATATCTCCTCTCTCGTCTTCTCGTCAGGTTTCGGAAGCTCGAACAAAATATCGAACCTGCCGCTGCGCAATATGGCAGGGTCAACCAAATCTAACCTGTTGGTAGCTGCCAGAACTACAACCCCCTTTAATTCCTCAATTCCATCCATCTCCGTCAGGAATTGGCTTATCAGACGTTCTGTTACATGGACATCTGTAGAACTCGAACCGCGCCTGGGCACAATACTATCTATCTCATCAAAGAAAAGAATCGTAGGAGAAGCCTGTTTCGCTGTCTTAAAAACCTCACGAATCGCTTTCTCACTTTCTCCCACATACTTGGATATCAGAGAAGGGCCTTTTACTGAGATGAAGTTAACCCCGCTTTCGGTAGCAATTGCCTTCCCAAGGAGCGTCTTTCCCGTGCCGGGAACTCCATAAAGAAGTATCCCTTTAGGCGGATTTGTATTAGCTTTTTTGAAAACATCGGAATATTTGAGCGGCCATTCAATCGCTTCTTTCAACTCTTCTTTTATATCCTCCAAACCGCCGACATCGCTCCATTTCACATCCGGGACCTCCACAAAAAATTCTCTAATTCCTGATGGTTCAACATCCTTCATTGCCTCTAAAAAATTATCCATGGTTACTTCTAACTTCATCAACGTCTCATAAGGAATTTCTGCCAGCTCAAAATCAATCTTAGGCAGAATCTTTCTTAATGCTGACATCGCTGCTTCTCTACATAAAGCCTCTAAATCCGCTCCCACAAAGCCATGAGTAATCTCAGCTAATTTTTCTAAACTCACATCCTCTGCTAAGGGCATACCTCGTGTGTGTATCTGGAGGATCTCTAATCTTCCGTTCCTATCAGGTATGGGAATTGAAATTTCTCTATCAAATCTACCGGGCCTTCTTAACGCTGGTTCTATGGTATTAGGGATATTAGTTGCTCCTATAACGATTATCTGCCCTCTTGACTCTAATCCATCAAGCAGAGATAAAAGTTGGGATACTACACGCCTCTCAACCTGCTTCTCGCTGCCCATATCTTCTCTCTTAGGGGCGATTGCATCTATCTCATCAATGAAGACAATAGCTGGCGCATTTTTCTGAGCATCTTCAAATACACTTCTTAATCGAGCTTCGCTTTCGCCATAGAACTTTCCCATTATTTCAGGCCCTGATATATGAGTAAAATATGCATCCGTCTCATTAGCCACTGCCCGGGCAATTAAGGTTTTGCCTGTGCCGGGAGGCCCGTAGAGAAAAACTCCTTTCGGCGCACCGATTCCTAATCGCTCAAATACTTTAGGATAACGCAAAGGTAGCTCTATCATCTCCCTAATCCTTTGAATTTGGGAACTCAAGCCCCCGATATCTTCATAGGAGACCGTGGCTGCTTTTGCCTCTCCTTGTTTCTTCGTCTCCATCCTTATTAAAGTAGCGGCATTTATCAGGACTACGCCGTCAGGAATAGTGTCTACCACCTTAAAATCACACGACCTTGACCCAAAAAAAGTCGCCCTAATCTTGTCTCCAGATAGTGCCGGAAGCCCCTCTATGAGAGAACCAATATATTTAGTGTCGCTATCTCTCTGGAGTAGGCTGGATATCGTTAGCGGCGAGAGGGTAATTTTATTGGCGGGCTTAGAGTCGGTTCTACTGATTCTTACTTTCTCATCCAGCCCTATTTGAGCGTTTTCTCTGGAGATTCCATCCATCTGAATAATCTTTCCCCCTCTGTTTTCGGCATAGCAAGGCATTGCCTTAGCAGGGGTTTTTCTTTTACCTTCAATCTCTATAATATCCCCTACCTCCAATCCAATGAGCTTCATATCCTCCGGGTCAATTCTAACAATCGCCCTGCCTACATCCTTAGGTAAGGCTTCTTTTACTTTTAGAGTTAGAGTATTATTCACCATCATTACCTGAATAGAAACTCCTTAAAATTCTCCAAAGCATCTATGCCTTTAACTTCTTTAGATTGTAATGGAGTAATTGTTATCTTTAAGTTACTGAATTTTCCCCCTATCTGGTTAATATATTTTCCCTGTTCCTTTTTTCTCTCTCTACAAAAACCGCAACCAGTTGATTCCAAAACATTATTTATCACTAACTGCCTTACATTTATGCCATATTTACTTAGATTATTTATCAACCTTTCCGTTTCTAAAATCGCCATATCTTCAGGGATAGTTACTGCAATAAACTCACATTTATTTTGGTCCTTAAGCAAACCTTCTATTTTCTTTACCGTCTTCTTCATCTCTACCAGAAAATCATCGCCTTCGTCAGGATTATATTTCCCAGAAAAGGTCTCTACCATATACCTATATTTCCAGCGCATTTTGGCTAAAACTTTAATCCATTCATCCAACAATTCTGGTAAGGTTAGAAGCCGAAGGGCATGACCAGTGGGCGCAGTATCTACAATATATTTATCAAACTTCGCCTCATCAATAAGGTCAACTATGGTTTTAAACCCCATTACCTCATCTATACCCGGAATAGGTAAGGCAAAAATAGAGTCAATGTCTTCCTGGTCTAAATAAGTAGAGGTATCAAAGATTTTCTTTATCTGGGCTTCATATTTTACCTTGAATTGAGAAAGAGCTTTTTGCGCATTTACCTCCAAAACGTTTAAGTTCTGGACACCCTCTACGTCTTTTATCTCATCTCCGATTTTCTGGCCTAAACTATCTGAAAGAGAATGTGCCGGGTCAGTAGAAATAACTAATGTCTTAAAACCTTCCTTAGCTAAATAAAACCCTGTGCTTGAGGCACAGGTCGTCTTTCCCACTCCGCCCTTTCCGCCAAATAAAATTAACTTTAATGCATTTTCTTTTAATCCGGTTAATGCCATCCATTGTTCCCCCACACTCTTACGAGTGTGGTATCTATATTCCCCACATGTAAGTGCGAGGTCGTCTTACTACTTGTGTATCCTTACTTCTAATATTCCATTTTTATAGGAACGGGTAAGGGTTTCGGGTTTAACCTTTGCTGGAAGTAGAACCTCTTTGTAGTATTTTCTATCTTTACTTACTGCTTTTAGTTCTAATATATCCCCTTTTAACTCTAATGATATGGCTTCCTCGTTAACACCGGGCATCTCAGCATAAACTCTTATTTCATCTTTCTCATCAAAAACATCAATGATCGGCTCTCTTTCCTCTTCAACTATAGGCCCTTTAGGAGTCTTCTTAACATTTCCAAATGGCTCAACTACAGTCTTCCCACCTGTCATTGTCTTTACAGAAAAGCCAAAGACGCCTTTCATTCCTTTTTTAAGATGGCTTAAGTCTATCTCGCCTTCTTTTTTGATTTCGCCGCCTGCCTCTTTTAAATCTGCCGCAAGGTCAATCAATTTCTCAATGCCTTTAAATAAACCACCAATGCCAAAATCAAAACCTATTTCTTCTTCCTTTTTTTTCTTTTCTCTTGCCATTTAGCTACCCCTTTTTGCCTCACATATTATTATAGTTTAGGTATTTTATTGCTCATTTGAAAGGGCGAGGTTCTCATCTTTCTTCTCTACAACTCCTTTTCCCTTACAAATTAAACACGGAAGGTCAACACCTCTTTCTCTGCCTCTACCTTTACAAGCCGGGCAAGGTTCAATATCTCTACTGCTCACGCTTACTACACCTTTTCCTTTACAGATAATGCAGGTAAGATCTCTGTTCAAGAACGAGCGCCCCTCTCCGTTACAATAGGCACAGATAACCGCTGGTGACGAAACCTTTACAGTTGCGGCGCCTAAACAGGCAGGACATCGTGTGCTTTTTTTAGAGGGCATAAGCCCCGTACCTTTACAAAACCCGCATTTATAGTCCGTCTTGTTAAGGATTTCGCCCTTTTGACCTACTTTCTGACTTTTCCAATCAAAGGTTTTCCAGTACATCTCAAGTTATCTATAATAATTAATAATTTACAGACATTGTCTTAAGCGACTTTGTAGGTATATTTCTATAAGTCTTGATTTTCTGCTCCTCGTGCGTTTCTTCCTGCAATTTTTCAATCCGTTGATTTATGCTATTTAATTGTCTTTTGGCTGCGCCTACTCTTTTGTCTAATACAAAAATCTCTTTTTCTAATCTATCCTTTTCTCTACGAAGCATATACAACTCTAAATAACTTGACCTTTGGACCTTTGGAATACACCGAGCACCTATGGTATGTATACTTTTTATATTTCTAATATCCGGTATCTGTAACATTCCTCTCATTTAATACACCTCCCCCCTGTCTTGGATATAATCAATTTTCGTGCCTTATTTATCCCGCCAAGTGTTAATTCTAATCTATCGCCCGGCTTGATATTAAGTTCCTTGCGCATCCCACGTGGTATTGTAATTTTGTTTTTCTCATCCATCTTTGAGAAGAGCCTCAAAAGCGCCACTTTTCACCTACCTAAACAATAGCGGTATCTCTTTTCATTTTCTTGCTTACGCTAATAGTCTTCCCTGCGCCGACTTCTTTACTTACAAGTTCTTTAACTATTCCTTTTACCCTATCTTGATTAGTCTTTGAGCCGACCCTGCTTGTCTCAGAAGCCAATATATCCTGACACATCTGCGTAAAAACCCCATTGGCGCTTTTTACAGGGGTGATTCCCTGGACCTTAAGAGTCTTGGCGATCATGATACAGCCGCGCACAGTGGGAGCAAACTCACACTTTCCTGACTCTCTTAAGCCCCGGACGATATTGACGATTATCTCAGTATGTTGTTTTGAAAGCTTAGACTTTGCCTGGGTAATGGCCACCTCTGTCTCATAGTCAAAATGGTCCAAATCCATGGTTATCATCCTATCCCTCAACGCATCTTGGCTTCTATGGACTCCGGCATATTCTTCAGGATTTGAAGTAAAGATAGCAGTGAAATCCGGATCAACCCTTAAATATGGTTCTTCTCCACCTCTTCCCACCGGAAGATCCATCATCTTCTCCTGCAAGATTGACAGGAGAATATTATTTGCTTCTGGTCTGGAACGCGTGAATTCGTCATATATTAAGGTAAATCCATACTTACAGGCAACGGTGAGGCGGTTATCCACCCAACGCTTTATCATATCCTCTTCAGTCTTTAAAACCCTTGAGATAAATCGGTCTACAACCTTCTTTATCCTGTAGCCGTATTCGCCGCCAACCAAATCAGAGGTTGTAAATTCTTCATCTCCGTGAATCATTACCACCGGCCTTTTAATCTTACTGGCTATGTGCATAGCAAGCGTTGTCTTGCCGGAACCGGATACCCCTCTAAAATGGACTGGAAAACCTGCCTTTATATAGTCAAGGGACCTCTTAGTGATATCCTTGATATACTTTGTCTCCACAAAGTCTGACAAAGGACTGGGTTCTAATACTGTAGTCATCTCATCAATCATTTTATATCACCTCTTTTCTTGGATTCTAAAGTTTTATTCATCTTATTCCAGATTCTGCTTGCTTCGGCCAAATCGGCGCGAATCTCTTTTTCCTTCTTTCTAAAATCTTCCCTTAGAGAAGAGACATTCTTAACCAATTCTTCTCTATCTTCTTTAAGCCCTTTCGTTAAGCCTTCGGCCATCTCCTGATGAACTTTTCTGCAGTGCCCTACGAACTTCCTGGCATTGTCTCTGATGGTCTCTGCCTGTTCCTTTAAATCTTTTATGCTTCTCTTTCTATCTCCGTGGGCCGCGGCGATATCTTCACAGAGAGACTTCATACCACCCGCTATATTATCCATAAATCATCCCCCTTTGTGAATAACTCCTTTGCCTCCACATTTGCTGCAAGGAAGGTTTCCATCTACTTTATAACCTGT
>MHDO01000019.1 GCA_001805005.1 Nitrospinae bacterium RIFCSPLOWO2_12_39_16 | reverse complement strand
CAGATGCAGATTAACCCTGAATTATTGAGCAGGAGTGCAATTTCGGCTGCACGACGCATGTTTTCCGACCTTTCCTTTGCAGTGAACCCCAAATCCTTGCTGATGCCGCTTCTTATGTCTGCCCCATCAAGCACAGTAACTGTTAGTCTATTGTCGAAGAGCCGTCTTTCAAGGGCATAGGCTATAGTTGTCTTTCCAGTGCATGGAAGACCTGTAAGAAGTATAGTCAAAGGTTCTTGTTTGTAAAGTTCTACCCTTTCTTTGATAGATACACGACTCCTCTGATGTTTTAAAAATTCATCCGCTACCTCTATACCCCAGAAATCCTTTCCCTCCTCGTCTTCTGCCTCGCGGTCAATTATCATACCTGCACCAACGGTGTTAAGGGTGAGTCTGTCTATAATTATGAATGCACCTGTAGTGCGGTTTTTTTTATAAGAGTCAAAAGGGATTGACCTCTCCAGCGATACCCTGCACCGCCCCACTTCGTTCATTTTTAGTTCCTTTGAGTCTTCCCTTTCAATGGTATCTACATTAATACGGTATCGCAGCATAGATACAGTTCCGCTAATCATGTTAGAAGTCTGCTTAAAGAGGTATCTGTTCATAGGTGTCATTGGCTGCTCCGCCATCCAGACAATCATTGCTTCCAGTTCTCTTCCAACCCTTGGCTGGTTGTCCGGACGGGCGATGATATCTCCGCGGCTTACATCTATCTCATCTTCAAGGGTTATGGTTACTGATAGCGGAGGGAATGCCTCCTCTAAATTGCCGTCAAATGTGACTATTTTTTTTACATGGCTCTTCTGTCCGCCGGGGAGAACGACCACCTCATCTCCACGATGGAGTATGCCCGATGCCATCGTCCCTGCAAAGCCCCTGAAGTTTAAGTCGGGTCTGACGACATACTGTATCGGAAGCCGTAAATCTATAAGATTGCGGTCTGATGCAATATGGACAGTCTCAAGATAGTTGAGAAGCGGGCCTGATTTAAACCATGTCATTTTATTGCTTGTCTCAACTACATTATCGCCCTTCAATGCAGAGATAGGGATGAAATGGATGTCGTCTATATCAAGCCTTACGGAGAACGACCTATAGTCATCGCATATTTTTTCAAATGCCTCCTCCCTGTAATCAACCAGATCCATCTTATTTACGGCTACTACTATATGTTTTATGCCGAGGAGGGAGCAGATAAAGCTGTGCCTCTTTGTTTGCGGCAGGATGCCGTAACGGGCGTCAACCAGAATAACGGCTAAATCGCTATTAGAAGCCCCAGTAGCCATATTGCGTGTATACTGCTCATGTCCCGGTGTATCTGCAATAATAAATTTGCGCCTCTCCGTAGAGAAATAACGATATGCCACATCTATTGTTATTCCCTGTTCTCTCTCTGCGGCAAGTCCGTCAACGAGGAGGGAGAGGTCCAACTCTTCGCCTGCCGAGCCGCTTTTCTCGCTTTCTTTCTTTATAGAAGCGAGCTGGTCCTCGTAAATGAGCATACTGTCGTGTAAGAGCCTTCCGATGAGCGTGCTTTTGCCGTCATCCACAGAGCCGCAGGTAAGAAAGCGTAGAAGCCCTTTGTTCTCCTGCCGCTTCAAGTATGCCAGTATATCTTTTTCTATAAGCTCTTGTTCGTTCATAAATTATAAAAGCTACCACAGATTTATCACGGATAAACACGGGTAAAACAAATCTTTTTATTGTTTCATTTTTACGTGTTCATCCGTGTCTTTCCGTGGTTAAATCAAATTTTTGTTCTTATTTTTAGTCAGTGAAAGTCTGTGGTTAAAAATAACCCTCCCTCTTCTTCTTCTCCATAGATGCCCCCTCGTCATGGTCTATGACCCGTCCCTGTCTTTCGGATTGCCTCGTAAGGAGCATCTCTTGTATAATCTCGGGCAGGGTCGTTGCAGTTGATTCTATTGCCCCTGAGAGCGGATAGCAGCCGAGTGTGCGGAAGCGAACCATTTTCATCTCAGATTTTTCTTCGGGAAGAAAGCGAAAACGTTCATCATCCACCATTATCAGATTTCCATCCCTTTTTACTACAGGCCTCTCTCTGGCAAAATAGAGGGGGACGATTTTTATATTCTCATGATAAATATACTGCCAGACATCAAGTTCCGTCCAGTTTGACAGTGGAAATACACGGATAGATTCACACTTTTTTACCTTCCCATTATATATGTTCCAGAGTTCAGGACGCTGGTTCTTTGGGTCCCACTGATGCCTTTCGTCCCTGAACGAATATATCCTCTCCTTTGCCCTTGATTTTTCCTCGTCTCGCCTTGCCCCGCCGAATGCGGCGTCGTATCCCCCGGCATCCAGAGCCTGACGCAGGGATTCTGTCTTCATAATGTTGGTGTAGATATTGGAGCCATGTTCAAAGGGGTTGATGTTCTTTTCCAGACCCTCCTTGTTTATATGCACGATTAATTTAAGGTTGTACTCCCTGCAGAAGTTGTCCCTGAAGGTTATCATGTCTTTAAACTTCCATGTAGTATCCACATGGAGGAGGGGAAACGGAATCGGGGCGGGATAAAATGCCTTACGGGATAAATGGACAAGAACCGAAGAGTCCTTTCCTATAGAATATAGCATCACAGGGTTGTTGAATTCGGCCGCCACCTCACGGATGATGTGTATTGACTCCGCCTCAAGCTGTTTTAAATGGGTTAGATTATAAGAAATCATACAATCTCGTAAAAAATTAAAAAATGTTAAATATATCTGTTAGGAATTAATATAATATACCTTATAAAACTTGTCAAGTATTATTTTAATATATTTTGAAAATAAAAAATTAGTATGTTTTTAGGGGTTATTATAACTTTGGATAACATATTTTGACACCATGCAGTTTTAAATGTTAGACTTTATATGTTTTATGAAAAGATTGGCTATTATAATTCTGGCGGCAGGGAAGGGAAAACGGATGAAATCTCATCTTCCGAAAGTTCTCCACCCATTAGCTAATAAGCCTTTATTAGCCCATGTAATTGACCTTGCAAAGGGGTTAAATCCTGAAAAGATAATTGTTGTAATTGGCCACGGTGCAGAAAAAGTGAAACAGTGGTCAGTGGAAAAAATAGAGTTTGTAGAGCAAAAGGAACAGTTAGGGACCGGACATGCAGTTCAGCAGACCGAAGAGGCACTGAAAAATTATAATGGCAATCTGCTCATTCTGTCAGGCGATGTCCCATTGTTAAGGATAGACACAGTCAGAAAACTTATTAAAATACATATAAACTCAGGTGCGGTGGTTACAATTTTAACAGCTAAGGTAGATAATCCTACAGGATATGGAAGGATAGTCAGGGATTCAGGAGGAAGGGCTATAAATATAATTGAAGAGAAGGATGCATCACCGGAGATAAAGAAGGTAAAAGAGATAAATTCCGGGATATATTGCTTTAAAAAAGATTTTTTATTTAATTCATTAAAAAAAATAGATAAAAATAATATCCAGCAGGAATATTATCTTACAGATGTAGTTGGTCTTGCCTTCAAATCATCTCTAAAGATAGAGACCCTAATGGCAGAAGACCCTGATGAGATAATGGGTATAAATACGCAGGAGGAATTGAAAAAGGCAGAGAGGATTTATGATTTACGAATTATGAATTATGATTTAAAAATCCTAAATCCTAAATCCTAAATCCCAAATCATTATGTCAGGAATCGTGGGTTACATAGGATGGCAGAATGCTATCCCCATACTGATTGATACCTTAAAGAGGCTTGAATACAGGGGTTATGACTCTACAGGAATAGCTGTAATAAAGGACAGTAGTCTTGGCATAAGGAAGAGGGTTGGGAATATAGATGTCCTGAAGGAGAGCCTCTATAATGAGCCCCTAAACGGAATGAATGGTATTGGGCATACCCGCTGGGCTACTCATGGCAAGCCTACTGAGGAGAATGCCCACCCTCATATAGCGGGCAAGATAGCCATTGTCCATAATGGCATTATTGAGAATTATCTTTCTCTGAAAGAATCCCTTCTGAAAGAAGGCAGAAAGTTTCTGTCCGATACCGATACAGAGGTTATTGCCCATCTCATTGATAAAAATTTTACAGGTAATTTGGAGAATGCAGTTCAGAAAACCCTTAAGGAGATTTCAGGGACTTATGCCATTGTTGCCATAAGTCCTGCCGACCCTGAGAAGATTGTTATTGCAAGGAATGAAAACCCCATCGTAATAGGTTTGGGAAGGGGTGAATTTTTTATTGCCTCCGATGCCTCTGCAATATTGAGCTATGTAAAGGATATTATATTCCTTGATGACGGTGAAATTGCTGTCATTAAGAAAGAGGGTGTGCAGGTATATGACAAAAATAATAGACAGGTTGAAAAAAATATAAGGAGGCTCGGCTTAAACCCCATCTTAATGGAGAAGGGTGGATATAAGCATTTCATACTCAAGGAGATATTTGAACAGCCAAGGGCTATATGGGATACAGTGAGAGGCAGGGTTTCCGGCGGAGATATTATTTTTGAGGATTTCAAACTTACTGATTTAGATATTAAAAATATAAAAAAGGTGTTTATAACGGGCTGTGGGACATCATGGCATGCAGGATTAATCGGGAAATTCATGATAGAGGGGATAAGCAGGATTCCTGTAGAGGTGGATATAAGCTCGGAGCTTAGATACAGAAATCCCATTATAAATTCAGATACACTGATAATTGCCATATCGGAATCAGGAGAGACAGTGGATACTATTGCTGCCATGCGGAATGGAAAGAAAAATGGGGCAAAAACTGTATCCATTTGCAATACTATTGAAAGCAGTCTATCAAGGGAGTCTGGAAGTACGATAAATATCCACGCAGGTCCTGAAATAAGTGTTGCATCTACAAAAACATTTACAAGCAGCCTTTCAGCCCTTTACATACTCTCAGTATATCTTGCAAAACTTAAGGGTGTTATTAATGATAATGAAACTGCAGGATTGATTAATGATATTGTTGCTGTCATGGGAAAGATAGAGGATGTCATGGGGCTTGAGGAGGAGATAGAAGGGTTGTCAAAGATGTTCTACGAAAAGAAGGGATTTCTATATCTTGGAAGGGGGATAAACTATCCGGTTGCATTGGAAGGGGCAATGAAGATGAAGGAGCTTTCCTATATCTATGCAGAAGGGTATCCGGGAGGGGAAATGAAGCACGGACCAATAGCCCTTATTGATGAACATACACCTGTGATAATCCTTGCACCAAAGAACAGCTTATACGAAAAGAGTCTGATAGATATAGAAGAGGTAAAGGCGAGAAACGGTGTTGTTATCGTATTTGCGACAGAAGGGGATACTGAGGTTATGAAAAGGGCGAGGCATGTCCTCTATGTCCCTCATGCAAGTGAGTATCTTTTTCCCATTATCATGTCCATACCACTTCAATTTCTTGCTTACTATGTGGCACTCCGCAGAGGTCTCAATGTGGATAGACCCCGGAATTTGGCAAAGAGTGTAACAGTGGAATAAAGAAGTGTCAGTGCCAGTGTGAGTGTCAGTATTTTTCACTCACACTGTTCACTGACACTTTTGATTTTTGTTCTTATGGCTGGACGATTTTATTCTGGATGCCCTTGCTGACTAATTCCTCGGATATTGGGGCAGCATTGCTGGCATTGCCGTATGCCCCGATAAGTATCTGATGTGAGCATTTATCAGAACTGCATATCATCAATGGATAGGAGGAATAGCCCATTTTCCCTAATTTTAAAAGTTCCTTGCTTGCATCCTCATGTGATTCAAACATTCCTGTCTCTATTGCATAGGGCAGGTACAATTCCTTTGCATAATCTGCATGTCCCTCCTTAGTAATTGTCATTGCAAATTCCTGCGCCTCTTCCTTTGATGAAAATCTGTCAATCAAAACTCTGTACCAGACACCTTTTTCAGGTAATTTAAACGATACATCATAAGCAGAGTAACCCTTTTTTCTGAAATAATTAACCTCTTTTAAGGCAGATTCTCTATTCCTGTAAGAAAATATATGAATAACATAAGGATGTGTATTCTGATTATCCTTCTCGGTATATTTATTCCACTTCTCATCCTTTATCTTCCACTCGCCGTCGTCATCTTCAAAATAAAGTGTTTTTGTCCCGACACTCTCCATCTTATCTGATTTGAATCTTTGGAGAAATGATGTTATCAGCATTTTTCTCTCTCTTCTTATCTGTATATTGTCTATGGATATTTCAATCCCATTATGTCTCTTATTAAAATTATTTTTATATTCCTTCCATGACGAGAGATTACTTTCGCCTGATTTAAACCTATTTGAATAGTAAGACATATATTTTTCAATATCTTTTTTCTCCCAGTATTTTTTCCATTCCACTATTTCTTTCCTTATTGCATCAGCGATTGCAAGACTTTCAACAGAGAAAGGGGTTTCATAAATAGAAGTGATTTTTGAGTCAGACATGGTATTTAATTTTGCCCGTGTAAAAGGACCAACATAACCTGTACCAGATTTAAGTCCAAGAGGCGACAGTATTTCTGAGGCATATTTTTCCTGGAATCTTATAACTGCTGACTTTGTCTTTGAGCCGAAATAGCCGGTAATAAGACCTTCCGGATAAACCGAAGAATCCAATTTTAAAAAGGTTTGAAGGTTTTTAACGTCCTCCTGCTTATCTCCCCTTCTCATGTTCCTTGTAAAGATATAGCTGGCAAAACTATTTGAGGTCTTAACTTCTTTTTTTGTAACTGGCATATGGGTCTCTGGAACTTCAGCCTTCAGTCTATTATCTGCTGCAGGGGCATTTAGGGAGAGAATTTTCTTAAAATCTACTGCCAGAAAATAATTCTCCAGAATAGTTCCGCCGTTTTGTGTTGCCTTGATAATAAGATTGAAAGAGGGCTGGTTAATCGGTTTTGCAGATGAGAGTTTTATAATTATTTTATCTTTATTAAAAGGTTCTACATTAAGAGATAAGCTGTCAACTATATCAGTTCTTTCAATACCAAGCTTTGCATAATCATCTTTGCTTCCTATTGAAATCTCTAAGCCGCTCTGTCCGTCTGCATATACAGGAATTTCTGCCTGAAAACTTTCGTTAAAAGAGCTCTTAACTTCAATAGCACCGATAGAAAGCGCATTCGCAGTAGATACAGTGACCAATAAAAAAAATAGAAATACAGCAACCACTAACCACTGATCATTAACCGATGACTTTCGAATTCTGACTTCTCTCCTCACTACAGCCTCTCCCGTATCTTTTCAATGGCTGCATCCATTACCTTTTTTTTCCCTTTTATTATTTCTGCCGCTCTTTTTACCTGGTTTGTTATATCACTCAGATTTTCAAAAGGTTTTTCTATATAACCGATGGCACCCTTTTCTATACATTCCAGCGTTCTTTCAAATGTTGAGTGGCCTGTAATCATTATTATCTCAATAAATGGGCTTAGACTCTTTATTTGTTCCAGAAGGTCTATGCCTGACATTCTAGGCATAATTATGTCGGAAATAACAAGTTGATACTTAAGCCCCTTAGCCTTTTCAAGTGCGTCATTACCATCAATCGCAGTATCAACTTTATATTCATCTCTCTCCAATAAGTCTTTAAGCCCATCCCGTATGTCCCTTTCATCATCCACAACTAATATATTTAAATCTTGCATAAAAATCTCCCTCTTTATAAAAAGGGTTCAAGGGTTCAAGTATTTTTCCCTTAATCCCTCGACCCCTCGATCCTTTCTTTTATTATTTCATCTAACTTTTTTCTGTCTGTATCCGATATCTCGTCACTATGCTTAAAAATTTCATTTGAGGATGAAATAAACCTGTCTATATTTACACTGCCTCTTAATTCCTTTACAAATTCTATAGGGGATGCACCTGTAAGTTTCTTGTTTAAAATCACTATATGTCTGGCTATAAATGATTTTGGTATATAATCTCGTGTAAAGGGAATAGCATATAAAAAGAGAATAACGATTGAGAGTATTATAATCCCCTTTGCCATGCCGATTATGCCGCCTGCAGCCCTGTCAACAACAGTAAGTGTTACTGATACATTTAAGACCTTCTGGATAAGTTTTCCTATGAGTATTACAGCAATAAATATAACAATAAATATTCCTATAAAACTCACCCATTTTGAGATTGATGGATTAAGCACCTTCGCAGTATAAGCGGATATGGGGAGGTAGTAATTAATTGCGGCAATATAGCCTATTG
>MHDO01000018.1 GCA_001805005.1 Nitrospinae bacterium RIFCSPLOWO2_12_39_16 | reverse complement strand
GGGATTTACAATCATAAGTTTTACAAAACGGTTTTCTAAAAAAGGGTTATTAAAAAAGATACCTGTTATGGCTGAATTTGTCGCTAATTAAGTATAACTGTAAAAGGTCTTGGGTTACCCATTTGAAGGGCCACTTTCTATCTATCCGTTTCTCTCAAGCAATACTGCTGTCTCCATGTGAACAGTCTGGGGGAACATGTCAATAACTTTTACACCCTTTATGTAATACATTTCCTGGCAGAGTTTGTTTAAATCCCGTGATAGTGTAGATGGATTACAAGAGACATAAACAATTCTCTCATGTTTTATTTTTAAGACAGAATTTAAGACTTCTTCTGAGCAGCCCTTTCTCGGCGGGTCAAGTATAATTGCTTTAGTATCAGATGACCCTTCAAAATTTTTCAGATGTTTTTCAGTTGTGCCTGCGAGAAAAGAACAATTTTTTATCCCGTTTCTCTCTGCACTTTTATTTGCATCCTCTACTGCCACTTCATTCTCTTCAATACCAATAACAGAAGCAAAATTTTTCGCAAGGTAAAGTGCTATGCTCCCGATACCGCTATAGGTATCAAGTATTGTGCCTTTTACTCCCGTAAGCATCTCCTCAACTGTTTTTAGAAGAGTCTCTGTCTGGTATGGATTGATTTGAAAGAAAGAGGTGAGTGAAAGCTGGTAATTTATGCCTCCGAGAGATTCATTCAAATAATCACGCCCCCACAGAAGTCTATTTTCTGTTCCAAGGATTACATTGGTTTTTAGTGTATTGATATTCTGGACAATCCCAACGAGCTTATAATTTCCTTTCAAGGTGACATTTATTTCTGCTATATCCTGAATAAATGAGCTGTCAAAATTTCCCTCTGTTGTTACAAGACCGATAAGGATTTCCTTCGTTTTTGCTGATTGCCTGATAATAAGGCTTCTTAAAAATCCCTTATGATATAATTCGTTATATACAGAAACATTTTTATTTTCTATGCTCCTTCGTATTGCTTCCTTTATTTTATTTATTGGTTCTAAAAGGACAGGGCAGTTTTTAATATCAACGACATTATGTGTCCCTTTTGCAAAGAAACCTACCTTCAAGCCTTTTCTTGTCCTTTTGAAATGAAATATCCCTTTATTCCTGTAGAAAAAAGGCTGCCTTGCAGGGATTATTTCAGACTCAAATTCAAGTTTAATCTTTCCAATCCTCTCAAGGCTGTCTTTTACTGCCTTCTTTTTAAACTCCATCTGTTCATCATATTTAATATGCTGGAGCTGACATCCTCCACATTCAAAATAAATGGGACATTCAGGATTTATTCGCCATGTAGAGGGTTTGAGTAATTTAATAATTTTTGTTATACCAAATCTTGGTGTGGTTTTGATAACTTCTACAAAAACCCTGTCTCCTTTGACTGTCTGAGGAACGAAAAGAGTATATCCTTTGTAATGCGAGATTCCGTCACCACTTGATGCAATATCTTCAACGGATAATTCAAACTTCTCTCCACACTTTACAGGGATTTTAAATTTAATTTTAGCCATAAAACTATCATGCCATAAAATTGTATTGTAAAAAAGATTATAGTGTGATAAAAAACCTAAGAAAATTCAAAAAAACTTAGAACACGAATTTCTTTTCCGATTTAGTCGGGTTAGGATGAATCATGGCAGATAGCAATTCTTTTACAAATGGAATACTCGGGAAAACAGGTCTTAAGGTGGGGAGGCTTGGTGTTTCAGGTGGCTACGGAGCTCCTTCAAAAGCATTTGAGATGGCTTTTGAGAGGGGATGCAATTATTTTTATCATGGTTCAATATGCCGTGAAGGTATGAATACCGCCATCAAAAATATCTGCAACAAAGGAAAGCGGGATAAAATTATCGTAGTTGCTCAGATTTATTGGCGTTTTGGATGGCTTTTCAGAAGGAGTTTTGAAAAGTTCTTACAAAAGACAGGGCTTGATAGCGTAGATGTAATCCTTCTCGGCTGGTATAACTCATATCCACCTCAAAAAATCCTTGATATATGTGCAGAGTTGAAAGAGAAAAGACTCGCTCGTTTTATAGCAATTTCAGGTCATAACCGAAAGGCATTTCCTGAATTTGCAAAGACAGGAAATTATGACATATTCCATATCCGCTATAATGCTGCTCACCGCGGAGCAGAGACAGAGGTCTTTCCAAATCTTGATGCAGCAAATCGCCCCGGTATTGTTACATATACTGCCACACGATGGGGAGGACTTGTTAACCCAAAAAAAATGCCAAAAGGGGAGAGAACACCAATGGCATCAGACTGCTATCGTTTTGTCCTCAGTAATACTAATGTGAATGTCTGTATAGCAGGACCTAAAAATATGGAGCATATGACTGAGGCACTTACCGCCCTTGATAATGGACCATTATCTCAAGAAGAGATGACATGGATGAGGCGTATTGGCGACCACCTGAAACTTTAAAAGTAAATTCTCTTATTGTGGAAAAATATTATCTTCCTCTTTTAGCAGTGGATAAAGAGGCCGTCAGAGATTATATTTTAATACATAAGAAATTAGGTTTTTGTTCATGTATAGGAAATTATAAAAACATCCGCAGATTTCGCCGATTACCGCAGATTAAAATAAAATGGTTTTTAAAAATCTGTGAAAATCTGTGTAATCTGTGGATTAATCAAGTCTTTGTTTTATGATTAATTTAGAGAAAAGGATTAAGGCTGCGATGGGGGAGATTTATGCCGACCTCCTTATAAAAAATGCACAGGTAATCAATGTATTTTCTGGAGAGATTCAGAAGACAGATGTAGCGGTATTTCAGGGGATGATTGCAGGTTTTGGAAGATACAAGGCAAAAAAGACAATTGATATCAGGGGGATGTATCTCTCTCCGGGATTAATAGACGGGCATGTCCATATAGAGAGCTCAATGGTTTTACCTATTGAATTTGCAACTGGTGTTGCCCCTTTGGGCACAACGACAGTCGTTATTGACCCGCATGAGATTGCAAATGTATTTGGACTTGAGGGGATAAAATTTATGGCGGAATATAGCAAAAATATTCCGCTTGATATATTTATTATGCTCCCGTCATGTGTCCCTGCGACCGATATGGAGACATCAGGGGGAAGACTTGGGTATCATGACCTTTCCACCTTTGCTGATAAACCCTGGGTTTTAGGACTTGCAGAGATGATGAATTATTCGGGTGTAATCCACAGGGACAATAGTGTTCTAAAAAAGATAGACATTATGAAGGGGAAGGTAATAGACGGACATGCACCCGGGCTCTCTGGAAAGGGATTAAATGCATACATAAGTGCAGGTATAAGGTCTGACCATGAATGCACTACGATTGAGGAGGCAAGGGAGAAGCTTGAAAAGGGGATGTATATAATGCTTCGTGAGGGGACCATTGCAAAGAATCTAAAGACATTACTTCCTTTCATTACAACTGAAAACAGCAGGAGATTCATGTTTGTTACAGATGACAGAAACCCTGTTGATATTGTAAATGAAGGGCATATTAATTTTATGGTTAAGACAGCTATTAAATGGGGGATAGACCCTGTAACCGCTGTGAGGATGGCAACACTGAATCCAGCCGAGTATTTTCGCCTGAATAAATTTGGGGCAATTGCCCCTGGATATAATGCAGATTTTATTTTCTTTGATAATCTTAAGAGTTTCAATATCAAAAAGGTATTTAAAAGAGGTAGATTAGTTGCCGAAAATGGATGCCTTATTCCAGAAATACCATCGGAAAATCCTATACATCTCAGGTGTTCAATGAATGTAAAACCCATTTCCATAGATAATTTAAAAATTAAGGTAAGGGGGAGATTGATAAAGGTTATTGAAATTATATCAGGACAACTGATAACCAGAAAAAAGATAGAAAAGGCGAAGATTGATGGAGAGATAGTTGTTGCAGACGTGGATAGAGATATTCTAAAAGTTGCTGTAATAGAAAGACATCTATCCTCCGGAAATATTGGTATAGGATTTGTTGAGGGATTTGGTCTAAAGAAGGGGGCAATAGCATCATCTGTCTCACACGACTCACACAATATAATAACTGTGGGGACTAGTGACAGGGATATGATGTGTGCTGTAAATGAGATTATTCATTTAAAAGGGGGACAGGTTGTGGTAAGTGGTGAAGATATTATTGAATCTTTCCCCCTTCCGGTTGCAGGACTTATGTCTGATAAATCATTAAATGAGGTTAAGGATGGAGTAGAAAGGCTGAATTTTGCTGCCAAAAGGCTTGGATGTCCACTCACCAATCCTTTCATGTCCCTTTCATTTCTGTCACTCTCTGTAATACCTGAATTGAAAATTACTGATAAGGGTTTGATAGATGTGGAGAAATCAAAGATTGTTCCACTATTTGAGAGGTAAGTTGATATGCCTTTTTACTGCATCCTGCATATCATTTCAAACCGTTTTCTCCTGATGTGGCGTCCGATGTTTAATTCAAGTGCCTGAATAATCTTTTTATTGCCGCCCCTGAACATCCTTTTCATGATAGACGGTAAAGAATAAAAATATTTGTAGGCAAATATAAGTCCTTCCGAGAGTTGCTCAGGGGTTAGCTTGACAGGTTTAAAAACTACATGGTTGGCATCATATTTGTCCCATTGTGTATGCAACAGTCTATCTGCATCCCTCATCTCCTCAAATAGTTTTGTCCCGGGTAATGGCGTAAGGATATAAAAGTTGGCTGCATCAAGTTTTGCATCAATTGCAAAGTCAACAGTATCTTTAAACACATTTTCATCATCGTCGTCCATGCCAAAGATAAAAGAGCCAAATATATTTATACCTGCCTCATGTATCTTTTTAATAGATTCCTTATAATGGTGAACCTTGTTAAAGGATTTCCTCATTTGTTTGAGATTTTTTTCTGATATGGATTCTATGCCTATAAATATCCACTGACAGCCGCTTTCGGCAGCCAGCTTCAAAAGTTCCACGTCTTTTGCAATAAGGATGTCTCCCTGGCATGACCATTTTTTTCTGAGAGGCATCATCTCTTTGAACAATTTCTTTGCATATATTTTATTGCCATAAAGGTTGTCATCTGCAAAAAATATCATCCTGTCCTTTAGAGACTCTATTTCCTCTATAACCTCTGGTATAGGCCTATATCTAAAGCTTTTTCCCCAGAATGTGGTAACAGAGCAGTAATTACAGTCATGCGGACACCCCCGTGAAGCCATAACAAGACTGCTGGAAAAATATCTATCCCTTTTTAGTAAATCCAATCTGGGTTTAGGAAGATTTTCCATAGAATATTGTCCTGTTCCTTTATAAATTTTTTTCATCTTCCCCTGAATAAAATCTTCCAGGACATTTGACCATATACCCTCTGCCTCGCCCAGAATAATACAATCTGCATTTGCCGATGCCTCGTCAGGAAGCATAGATACATGTATTCCGCCAAGCACTACAGTCACACCCCTCTTTCTGAATTCTTTAGATATTTCATAGGTGCGGGGCGCAAGTGCAGTCATAACAGTTATCCCTACAAGGTCAGTTTTGATATTAAAATCTATATCCTCTATATTTTCATCTACAATATTTATATTAAACCGCTCATCTGTCAATCCTGCAACAGTTGGGAGGCTTAATTGAGGTATAGGATATTTACCCCTCTTTTTCTTATTATTTCCAAGATTTTTCTTATGTGCAGGATATATAAGTGTGAGATTATATTTCAAGATTTAACCTACTTTAAAAAATTTCTTAATTTTATTCATGATATTTTTCTTTAGAGATATCTCAGCCTCTAATTTTTCCCTTTCAGAGACGGCAAGATTTTTTATCTTTTCAAGTTCGTCTGACCGTTTGGCAAGCAGTTCACTTAAACTTTCTGCCAGAGTGGGGTTTTTTATAAATATATTTTGAAAACCTTTAGAATTAACTACAATGCATGATGTATCTTCATTGGCAATTACAGTTGCCCTTCTTGGCTCTCCTGCAAGAAGGCTCATCTCTCCAAAGAACTCTCCTTGTTTTAGAGTGGCCAGGGGTTTCTCATTTCCTGCTGAATCTTTGTAAAGCACATCTACGCTACCGCTGTGGATTAAATAAAATGTATCACCTGTTTCCCCCTGTTTGACTATAATTTCTCCTACACCAAAGGTCTCAAAGTTTGAATAGAAAACGATATTTCTTAGTTCATCGTAGTTTATAGGGCTTAAGAACTCAATATCTTTAAGTGAGTTCATTATAATCTCTGTTTCGGAATGTTTTTTCTCCTGTCGGGCATAATTAACCCTTGCAGGGAAGGGGATTTCTATATTGTTACGCCTGAAGACATACCAGATTCTGCTGTTTATTTCAGTCTTTACATACGGGACTAATCTGAAATCATTCACCCATGCCCTTAACCTGTAATTTATAGAAAAATCCGAGTAGTTTGTTATCCACACCTCAGGTTTTGGCTCTATCATGACATTAGGAAGGTCTTTAGCCAAGTCAATAAGGACATTTTTTACTTTGGTTGGCGGGTCAAAATAGCTTGCCCCTATATCAACTTCTGCAGCGTGGAGTGGCGATGGGTATGTATAGTTTTCAAGGTGTCCTTCCATTAGTATCCTGTTAGGTATGTATACGCAGTCGTTTTTACGGGTGAGGAGCCTTGTGGTGTTCCATGTTACCTCAAGGATTTCACCCTCTTTATCGGCAATCTTTACCCAGTCTCCCTTTGCAACAATCCTTTCAGTATTTATCCAGAGACCTGTAAAGAAGTTTTTTAGTGTCTCCTGAAGAGATAATGCTAATACACCTGTCAAGACTGCGGATGTTGTTAGGAGTGGTGTAAGGTTTATACCAAAGAGGCGGTTTAGTAAAACTAAGACAGCACCAAAATATAGTAGAAAAGTTATTATACTCTTTAAGAGAGGAGCGACTGTATATCTGCGAAGCATGCTGAAAGGGGCATCTGCTATGACCCATCTCAACAAGATGACTGTGCCAAGAGTAAAAAAGAGAGTAAGAGACTTCTCTCCTATGTGTATAAGCTGGGGAAAGTGCAGGGCATTAGCCTTTGCAATAATAATGATTGCCTTAAAAATCCCTGCAATTAAATAAAGAATTAAAGATGTAAATAATGGTTTTAGGAGTTTTGCCCTCATTTGCTTATTCCTATAAAAATCTATCCCTTTCAAAAATGGTATAATTATATCATGGTGATAGGGGTAATGGAAGTTGATTAAATGTTATGATAATATTGTCCTATGAAGGAAAGGGTTGTAATTGCAATGAGCGGCGGGGTGGACAGCTCTGTTGCTGCTGCTATTTTAAAGGATGAAGGATATGATGTAATCGGCATATCCATGCAGATATGGGATTATTCTGCAGAAAATACAGATAAATTCGGGACATGCTGTTCTCTGAATGATATAAACGATGCAAGAAGGGTGGCGGAAAAGCTCGGTATCCCTTTTTATGTTTTAAATCTTGAGGAGGAGTTTAAAAGGGATGTAGTTGAATATTTTGTCTCTGAATACATGAGGGGTCGGACACCAAATCCATGTGTCCCGTGCAATCAGAAGTTGAAATTTGATATGCTTCTTAACTATGCTGTAAAGATCGGGGCGTCAAAGGTTGCAACAGGACACTATGCAAAGGTTATAAAGGAGGGTGAGAGGTATTTTATAAGGAGGGGAGTTGATAGAAGCAAAGACCAGAGCTATTTTCTGTTTAATTTAAGTCATGAACAGTTGAAAAGAGCTGTTTTACCGCTTGGAGATTATACAAAATCAGATATAAGAAGAATGGCAAAATCCTTTGGTCTAAATGTTGCTGAAAAAGAGGAGAGTCAGGAAATATGCTTTGTCCCTGATAATAACTATGAGGATTTCATAAGAAAGAGGGTTGATGAATATAGGATAGAAGAAGGGGAGGTAGTGACAACAGATGGCGAGGTAATAGGAAGGCATAGAGGACTTCCATTTTATACTATCGGGCAGAGAAAGGGGCTTGGGATAAGCTATGAGAGACCTTTATATGTAAGCGAAATTGATGTAGAGAATAATCGTCTCATTGTAGGTGAAAGTGACAGTGTAGTAAAAAGGGAGTTTATAGTTGAGAATGTAAACTGGTCAATCCCTCAACTCATCACTTCTATAAGAGCGTTAGTTCAGATAAGATACAGACATAATGCCTCAGAGGCAGAGATTACACCTCTATCGCCTCTCCCCACAGGGGAGAGGATTGAGGTGAGGGGGAGTAGGAATGTTAATAATACTGTAAAGGTAATTTATGATGAGCCTCAGAGGGCAATAACACCCGGACAGGCAGCAGTGTTTTATCTTGAAGATACACTAATCGGAGGCGGTTGGATAAAGGAGGTAATCTAACAATTTCTCCTCTCCCCTTGCGGGAGAGGGTAGGGTGAGGGGGATAAATGAATAAGATTTCAGTATGGTTTATAAGAATGGCATTGATATATTTTATTATAGCGGCAAGTATGGGTGTATTGATGCTTATGCTTCCGTGGTGGACGAGGACATATATACCAGGTCATGCGCACCTTAATCTGCTCGGCTGGGTGAGTATGACACTGTATGGACTGCTCTACCATGTAGTGCCAAAACACAGCGGGAGACCGCTGTATAGTAAGAAACTTGGATGGGTTCATTTCTATGTAGCAAACATAGGGGTATGGGGGATGGTATTATATTTCGGGTTTGTAGGACATGGAAAATTGGAGTATGGGCAACAACTACTATATTCTGCCTATATAGAACTGCTCTCAGCGATAATCTTTGTCTTCAACATGATGATGACTATAAAAGTGGTGGAAGAAAAAAGTTAAAATACAACCTAATATATTCGTTTTTCCCAGTAAAAAGGCTTTCTACTCGTATGTGCGAAAGCCACTATCCAAATATATTCCTCAAATTCAATGTAATAAACAAAATAAGGGAATTTTTGAAGCAAATATTTCCTAACTCTATATTCAGTTTCTATATATCTTTTGGGATTTTCTTGTATTGAAATTAGCGCTTTTTGTATTTCATTTTCAAAATCTAAGCCAAGTCCAACCACTTTATCTTCATAATAATCAGTTGCATACCATAGCTCCTTCTCTGCATCTTCATGAATAATAATCTTCTTCATTGATATTTTGCTCTTATTTCTGATAGTACTTGTTCCGCAGGCCGTCCTTTTGCAGTTCCATCTTTAATTTCTTTTACCCTTCTACAAATTTCCTTCTCCCATGCATCACTAATATCGGAATCAAGATGTTCGTCAAGGCTTACTATTAGCTCATGAGCAAGCTTAGCACGCTCTTTTTTGGGTAGAGATAATGCATCATTCGTCATTTTTTCCAGTAAAACTGCCATTTTTTTCCCTCCATTATTTATGTTTATTCTGTTTATAATAGTATCATTTTAATAGGTTTTTTTAAGATAACATTGTCTTTTATGTTTATTCAATATTATGATGGATTATAAAAATTAAAGGTGAGATAATCAAGAAAAAAAATCACATTTATATAAAACCCTTGAAATCCTAAAAGTCCTGTGAAATAATCTCTATCAGATTAAGACCTTGCATTACATACCGGTTAGGATAATAATCAAAGGTTTAAAATTTAAGAGCAGGAGTAGTGGCAGTATTTGTCAAGAAATAGAAAAATCGGATTAATCCTGATGAAAGATAATGGAAGGGTTCGTAAAAAAGATTCTGTAAGGCTGGTGTGGGACTCTAAACCCCGCAGGGCGCCGAATCCAAAGGATATAGAATTTCAAACAGCAGAGGTTGTTATCCCAAATCCTGCGCACAGGGAGCAACTGCCGTTATCATTTAAAGACGGTCTAATCGGTGAAACTGAGATTGATAAGCAGAAGATGAACCGCCTTATTTGGGGCGACAACCTTCTTGCTATGCAGGCATTGCTTAATCAGGGATATGAAGGGAAAATCAACCTCATTTATATTGACCCTCCGTTTGATTCAAAGGCTGACTATTCCCACAAGATGACGATAACTGAAAATCCCCCTGTATCCCCCTTTTCCAAAGGGGGAGTTAAAAAATCCTCCCCTTTAGCG
>MHDO01000017.1:404-9533 GCA_001805005.1 Nitrospinae bacterium RIFCSPLOWO2_12_39_16 | reverse complement strand
GTGTGCGGTCGTTGGCAGTGTAAGGAAAATACCTTATCAGCCATGGCTAAATTCACCTTTCAATCTGTAAGGGTGTATCTATCAAGAGATGCCACATAACAAATCCTCTACCTGTCTAAAAACAATAGATTCTTGAAAATGCATCTCTTTCGTTCTATAATTGGGAAAATATTAAGATTTTATTATTTGAATTTGAAATAGCACACATAAAAAAAGAGGTAACAGTGCCGAGATACTACCCTGCTTATATTGATATAAAAGGGAAGAGATGTCTGGTGGTAGGCGGAGGCAAGGTAGCAGAGAGAAAGGTAAAACTACTGTTGAAATGTGATGCCATGGTCTCTGTTGTCAGCCCTGAACTAATCAGCAGATTAAAGGAATTAAATTCAAAAGGAAAAATTAAGTTTTTCAAGGGAGAATTTAAAGAGAAATATCTAAAAGATATGTTTCTTGTGATTGGTGCAACTGATAATAGTGAAGTCAATCTTAAGATTTATAAGGCTGCAAGCAAAAAAAATATACTTGTAAATATTGTTGACTCTCCTGAAATATGCAATTTTATAGTCCCATCTATTGTAGAACGAGGCGATCTTATAATTGCCATATCTACAGGGGGAAAGAGCCCTGCCCTATCAAAAAAACTGAGAAAAGAACTTGAAGATAGGTATGGATTTGAATATTCTAAATTTTTAAATACCATGGGGAGCTTGAGAAAGAAAATATCATCTAAGATTAGGGATAAGAAAAAAAGAGAGGAGATATATAATAAACTTGTTGACTCTGATATAATTAAGTTAATAAGGGATGGCGACGATGAGACAGTTAAAAGCAGGGTTAATGAGATAATTAGACAAAGAACTTAAACCACAGATTACACAAATTTTCACAGATTAAGGCTTTAAAAATTCTTTTTTTATCTGTGTTAATCTGTGTCCATCTGTGGTTGCTTTTAGGTTTTCAATTTATGAAAATTCTCTTTGGCATTACACTTTTCTGCTATTTTATAAGCATGGTTAAATATTTTTCTTACCTTGCAGTCCGAAAAAGGATGCTGTTTATCATTGCAACAGCATCAATAACTGCTGGATTTGTTTTTCATACAGCACTTCTTGTGGCAAGATCAATGGAGACAGGACACGGACCTTATACAACCACATTTGAATATTATGCATTTTTTTCATGGGCAACAGTTCTTGTTTATCTTATTGCAGAGATTAGATATAAAATAAAAGATTTAGGCTCATTTGTAATTCCAATTGCATTTATTTCACTCGCATATTCTTTTTCCCTTTCAAGATATGTTTCAACCACGGTGCCTATCGTACAATTCTGGCTCACAATTCACAGAACCCTTTCTTTTATTGGTTATGCAACACTTGCCCTGACATTTGGAGCCGGCATTATGTATATAATTCAGGAGAGCCAGCTCAAATCAAGGCATTTAGGCACATTTTATTATCGTCTCCCCTCTCTGGAAATTCTTGATGAGATAAATAAAAAGGCAGTTGACATTGGCTTTCCACTTATTACACTTGGTTTTATATCAGGGATTATATGGGCTTGGCAAAGAGATGGATATTTCTCCTTAGATTTTAAACGCACTTTACTGATGATTATCACATGGTCTATTTATGGAACACTATTCTTCGGCAGGATAATGGCAGGATGGAGAGGTAAAAGGGCAGCCCGTTTTGTAGTATATGGATTTATGGTAGTTATAATTGCATATATAGTGCATATATATTGAGTTAAGGAGTTAACTTCTCAACTCATCAACTCGTTATATGAATCTAATTATTTTAGGTGTAAATCATAAGACAGCTCCTGTAGAGATTAGGGAGAAGCTTGCCTTCAGTGAAAAGCATTTTGAAGAGACCTTTAATGCCCTTCATGATTACCCCGAACTAAAGGAAAAGGTTATACTCTCCACCTGCAACAGGGTAGAGATTTATGCGCGGGTAGGTAATATAGATGATGGGATAAAAAGGCTGAAAGACTTCATCTACAGGTATCACAATATCAATAAGGGAGAATTAGAAAAATTTTTCTATACATACTTCACGGAAGATGCAGTGGAACACCTCTTTAAGGTTTCGTCAAGCCTTGATTCAATGGTTATTGGTGAGCCTCAGATTCTGGGTCAGGTAAAGGATGCCTATACCCTTGCAAAGGAATGCAGGGCTACAGGGCTGATACTCAATCAGCTATTTGAAAAGGCATTCTCTGTCGCCAAGAAGGTAAGGAATGAGACGAGGATAGCGGAGAGTGCCGTATCTGTCAGCTATGCAGCAGTTGAATTGGCAAAAAAGATTTTTGGTGATATTGACGGTAAGGTTATCATGATAATAGGTGTGGGTGAGATGTCCGAGCTCGCTGCAAAACACTTAATCTCAAGTGGTGCAAAGGGGATACTTGTGTCAAACCGTACATTTGACAGGGCAATAGAACTTGCCCGCGATCTTAAAGGAAGTGCTATAAGATTTGACAGCATAGAGGATGAGTTGGTACGAACAGATATAGTAATAAGCTCAACAGGAGCGCCTCATTTTATTATAAAGAAAGATATGGTTGAGAGGGTTATACATAAGAGGAGAAATAAACCGATATTCTTTATTGACATAGCAGTCCCAAGGGATGTAGAACCTGCAATAAATACAATAGAGAATGTATTCCTCTATGATATAGATGACCTCCAAAATGTAGTAGATGCAAATATCAAAGAGAGAGAGAAGGAATCGCAGAAGGCAATGGAGATTATAAAGAAAGAGGTAGGACAGTTTTTAAACTGGCTTGATGGGCTGGAGATTGTTCCAACAATTGCAGCACTTAGGGAAAAGGCAGAGGCGATAAGACTAAAGGAGCTTGAGGAGGCATTTTCAAAACTTGGAACAGTTTCCGACAAAGAGAGAATTGTAATTGATAATCTCACATCGGCAATAATCAACAAACTCCTACATGAGCCTACTGTAAACTTAAAAAAGCAGATAGAATCAACAGACGGACACTGGTATATAAAGGTAGTAAGACATCTGTTTAATCTGGAATAGGAGAATAAAGACTTGGTTAATCCGCAGATTACGCAGATTTACACAGATACATTAAAAAGTAAGATTCTTTCTTGCCTCTTGTTTAATCTGCGATAATCTGTGAAATCTGCGGATACATAATTTTATGAATAAAAAAATTCGTATAGGCACACGCGGAAGCCAGCTTGCACTATGGCAGGCAAACTGGGTAAAGAGTAAGCTATTAGAGTGGAATCCCGGCATAGAGATAGAAATCCATAAGATAAAAACAACAGGGGATAAAATACTTGATGCACCACTTTCAAAAGTGGGCGGTAAAGGACTGTTTGTAAAAGAGATTGAGGAGGCATTATTTGATAAAAAAATTGATATAGCAGTCCACAGTATGAAGGATGTTCCAACAGACTTGCCCGAAGGATTATCTATTTCCGCAATCACGGAGAGGGAAGACCCGAGGGATGCCCTTATCTCAAAAGACGGATTAAAATTAAAAGAACTCAAAAAAGGGGCAAAGATAGGGACAAGTAGTCTCAGGAGACAGGTTCAGCTTTTAAACTTCAGAGAGGATTTTAAAATATATCAACTCAGAGGAAATCTGAATACGAGGATGAAAAAGCTAAGTGCAGGAGATTTTGATGCTATTATGCTTGCAGCAGCAGGGGTAAAGAGAATGGGATGGAAGGATAAAATTACAGAATATCTGCCCTATGATATTTTTCTCCCCGCTATAGGGCAGGGTGCTCTTGGTATAGAGATTAGAGATTCAGATAGAGAAGCAGGTAAAATTGTTGAGAGATTCAATCATAGAGAAACATCTTTATGTGTCAGGGCAGAAAGGTCATTTCTTGAAAGATTGGAGGGAGGCTGTCAGGTTCCAATTGCAGCCTTTGGGATGATTAATGGTAATACTATAAAATTAGAGGGACTTGTTGGAAGTATAGATGGAAAGATATTATACAGAGATACGGAGACAGATGGTGAGAATAGAGTAGAAGAACTCGGCGTAAGACTTGCTGAAAAACTCCTTAACATGGGTGCAGATAAAATATTAAAAGAGGTGTATGGAAATAGTGTTTTTTTATAAACTGTGTTCATCTGTGGTTTCATGTATTTTTTTGGATCATCCCTTTATCACACCCAGCGGTTTTAGTCTTGCCACCTTCTTTGAAATACCTGCATTGTGAACTACATTCACAACCTCAGTAACATCTTTATAGGCTTCAGGAAATTCTTCTCTTAAAGTCTCTCTCCCTGCAGCACGGCAGATTATCCCCTTTTCCTCCAACTCCCTGTGTATAGCCCTCCCCTTCGTTGCCTTTATAGCCGCATGCCTGCTTAAGCATCTCCCTGCACCATGACAGGTGCTTCCAAATGTCTCATCCATTGCCCTTTGTGTCCCTACCAGTATATAAGATGCCCTTCCCATATCTCCGGGTATAATTACAGGCTGACCGATTTCTTTGTATACTGAAGGGGTCTCAGGATGTCCTGGAGGAAATGCCCTTGTTGCACCCTTTCTATGGACTGCAACCCTTTTCTTCTTACCATTTACAATATGGTCTTCTATCTTAACAATGTTATGAGCAACATCATAGATTAAATCCATCCCCAAATCTTTTGGAGAGAGGCTGAGTGTCTTCATAAATACATTCCTCATCCAGACCATCAGAAATTGCCTGTTTGCCCATGCGTAATTTGCAGCAGCCTTCATCGCTGACAGATAATTTTGCCCTTCTTTAGAATTTATAGGTGCGCATGCAAGCTGTCTGTCAGGGAGTTTTATGCTGTATTTATCTATTGCACCCTCCATCACCTCAAGATAATCTGTGCATACCTGATGCCCAAATCCCCTTGAGCCTGAATGTATCATCACTGCTACGCTCCCCTTTTCAATATTCATAATACTTGCAGCCTTTTTATCATATATCTCATCAACATATTGAACCTCAAGGAAGTGATTCCCTGAGCCGAGAGTCCCGCTCTGCCTCTTTCCCCTCTCATAAGCCCTGTCACTAACCTTATCGGGGTCTGCACCCTCAAGACAGCCATTGGCTTCAGTATGCTCTAAATCCTCCTTTGTTCCATAGCCCCTCTCTACAGCCCATCTTGCCCCTTTTATCAATAGTTCACTCTCTTCCTCACGCGAGAGATTTATCTTCCCCTTAGAGCCTACTCCTGAAGGAATTTCTGAATAGAGATTATTAACCAGCTCTCTTATTCTGTCTTTTACATCTTTCTTAAACAGATTACTCCTCACAAGGCGAACTCCACAGTTAATATCGTAACCTGTCCCCCCAGGTGATACCACACCGTCATTAATATCTGTAGCTACAACCCCACCAATCGGAAGCCCGTATCCAAAGTGCATATCAGGCATAGCGAGGGATGCCTTCACTATACCCGGAAGAAAGGCACCATTTGCCACCTGCTCAATTGACTGGTCTGCTACTATCATCTTTAAAAGTACCTCATCTGCATAAATTATCCCAGGCACCCTCATCCCCTCTTTATAGTCTATAGGGATTTCCCATCTGTAGTCATCAATCTTTTTTAATTGTATTGTCATAATTCTAATCTACTCCCTAACCCCCATTTTGTCAAATAAGCGGGATTGCGTGATATAATAATTTTCATGTGGAAATTATAAAAGCAACCACAGATAAACGCAGATAGACACAGATTTTAAAAAAAGGCATTAGACTTTAGTTTTTTTTCCGGCGAAATTTAAAATTATTCCTTACACCTTACTTCAGTCTTAAGTCTATAATCTAAAAAGTCTATTGTCTTAATTATCTGTGTAAATCTGTGTCCATCTGTGGTTTTATTAAATTTTTATTAAGGTTTTTATTTATATGGAATCTTCAAATAAACCTGTAGTGAGCGGAGCGAATCTATTCGCAGAAGTAGTTTTTGGCATCCCTGTCAACAAGATATTTTTATACAAGATACCTGACAGACTAAAGCCTCTTTGCACAAAAGGGATAAGGGTCTTCGCACCTTTCGGCAGGAGAAACCTGATTGGGTATATAGTAGCCCTTCAGGATAAGGCTGATATAGAGACAAAAGAGCTCATAGAGATACTTGACGATAAGCCTGTTGTTAATGAAGAGATGCTTAAATTTACCCGATGGATTTCTGATTATTATTTATGCCCGTGGGGTGAGGTCATTGAATCAGCAATGCCTGAGTGGGTTGATGTAAAGATAGTTAATAAGAGAGAGATAAGAAGGGTAAAGGAGAGAAGCCAGAAGCCAGAAGCCAGAAGCCAGAAATTAGAAGGCAAAACTTCCGATTTTTCCCTTACAACTTATCAGGAAAATGTCATTAATAAAATCAAGAATAAAATTGATGAAGGAAAGCATCAGGTATTTCTACTACACGGAGTAACAGGTAGCGGTAAGACAGAGGTTTATATAAGGGCTACTGCTGAGGTATTGAAGAAGGGTGAAAAGGTCATTGTAATGGTCCCTGAGATAACATTGACCCTTCAGCTATTTCAGAGATTTCTAAAAATTTTTGGCAATAGATTGGCAATACTGCATAGTGGTCTCACTCAAAGGGAGAGATACAATGAGTGGATGAAGGTCAGAAATGGAGAGGTTGATATTGTTATTGGTGCAAGGTCTGCCGTATTTGCCCCTTTTGAAAATATAGGGCTCATAATAGTTGATGAGGAGCATGATACTGCGTATAAGCAGGACACAAGTCCAAGATATAATGGAAGGGACATAGCTATAGTCAGAGGAAAGTCATCTGAGGCAGTAGTTATTCTCGGTTCAGCTACCCCATCTATGGAATCGTTTTATAACTCCCAAACAGGCAAATACGAATATCTGCATCTCCCGGATAGGATAGATAAAAAGACTCTTCCTTTAATTGAGATTGTTGATATTAAGGGAGGAAATATAATCTCTGAGAGGCTAAAGTCAGAGATTGAAAAAAGGATAGAAAGGAAGGAACAGACTCTTCTTTTCATAAACCGCAGGGGGAGTGCTACATTCATCCAGTGTTCTGACTGCGGATATGTGTGGAGATGTAAAAACTGCAGTGTCTCCCTTACACATCATAAAAAGGATAACCTCTGTGTCTGCCACTACTGCGGCTATTCTGAGACAGTTTCCGATACCTGCCCTCAATGTAAGGGATATACAATAAACTATAAAGGGAGAGGCACTCAAAAGATTGAAGATGAGATAAGGGCATTATTTCCAAATTCAAATATAGAGAGGATGGACAGGGACACGGTTAGAAAAAAAGGGGAGGCGGGGAGGATATTAAAAGGAATAGATGAGAGAAGTATTGACATCCTCATTGGCACACAGATGATAGCAAAGGGGCATGACTACCCCGGCATTACACTTGTCGGAATTGTATCGGCAGATGAGTCTTTAAACATACCCGATTTCAGGGCATCTGAGAGGACATTTCAACTGATAACACAGGTAGCAGGCAGGGCAGGAAGGGGCGATATAAATGGTGATGTTATACTCCAAACATATAATCCTGACCATTATTCAGTAAAATGTGCAAAGGAATATGATTTTATCGGTTTTTATAATCAGGAGGGGGAGCTTCGTGAGGCACTCAATTATCCTCCATACTCAAAAATGGTATCTTTCAAGATTGAGGGGAGTAATGAAAAGGTGGTTGAGCAGTTCAGCCATAATCTTGGAAAGATGCTTGATGAGATAATAGGAGAGAACGCCCCCCACACCTATTCCCAACGATTACCAATATCCATTCAGGACGGTTCAACTCCCGCAGGAATAGGTGTGGGGGTTGTAGAAAAGCTGGGACCATCAAAGGCGATTATCTATAAAATCAGAAACAGATACAGATGGCAGATAATCTTAAAAGGCAAAAAAATAGGCAGTCTAAGAAAAATAGTTTCCAGGGCTACTGAAGAGGCAAAGACAACACTTCAAAAAACATCAAAAGGAAATATTAAGCTGGATATAGATATTGACCCCATTAATCTCATGTAGCCGCTTTCTTGCAATGATACATGGTTTATGGTAAAAGAAAATATAAGGAAATTATAAAAATTTGCCACAGAGGCACGGAGATACGGAGGAAAACAATAAGGAGAAAATGTAGAAATTTGAGAAGGGGGGAAGGGGGAAAATATTTTATTTTCCCTTTTCTCCATCTCTCCATCTTCTCCCTTTCTCCTTAATCTTTTTTGCTTTTGTCTCTCTCTGTGTCTCTGTGGCTAATTGAGTTTTGTTCTGGAGGGAATTTTGAATAGGAAGGCAATTGGTTTATTATCAGGCGGACTGGACAGCACCATCGCTGTGGGTTTAATGGTGGATTTAGGGATTGAGGTGATAGCTTTAAATTTTACGAGCCCATTCTGCACATGCACAAGTAAGAATGCTGGATGTAAAAATCAGGCTGTCAAGGTATCGGAAAAGTTTAATATTAAAATTAAATCTGTCTATATGGGTCAGGAATACATTAATATGGTTGCAAGCCCGAAATATGGCTACGGAAGGAACCTTAACCCCTGTCTTGACTGCAGGATAATGATGTTTAAAAAGGCAAAAGAGTCAATGATGGAAGAAGAGGCATCTTTTGTATTTACCGGCGAGGTGCTGGGACAGCGTCCAATGTCCCAAAGGAGAGATGCCATGAATATAATTGAAAGAGACAGCGGACTTAAAGGACTTATCTTAAGGCCCCTTTCAGCAAAACACTTTGACCCTACAATACCTGAAAAAGAGGGGATTATTGACAGAGAGCGTCTCCTTGATTTAACCGGCAGGTCAAGGAAGGCACAGATAGAGTTGGCAGAGACAATGGGTATAAATGACTACCCCTGTGCGTCAGGGGGCTGTCTCCTGACCGAATTTAATTTTGCAGGTAGGATGAGGGACCTGATTAAGCATACAGAAGCCCCTGCTGTAAAGGATACAAAATTACTTAGGGTAGGGAGACATTTCAGGGTTGACGAAAACTGTAAGGTCATTGTCGGAAGAGACCAGTCAGAAAATGAAAAGCTGGAGAGGCTTGCAGAACCTGATGATTATATATTTTCAGTTAGCAGTTATGAGGGGCCGGTAGTAGTCATGCGGGGTGCAATTAAAAATGAGCTGATACCAAT
>MHDO01000017.1:0-394 GCA_001805005.1 Nitrospinae bacterium RIFCSPLOWO2_12_39_16 | reverse complement strand
CGGGGTGCAATTAAAAATGAGCTGATACCAATTGCTTCCAAGATTACATTAAGATACAGCGATGCACCTAAGAATAAGGAGATACCAGTCAATTACAGGAAAAAATGTGATACTGTTTCTGCTATTGTTCATGTAAGGGCAATTGATGATAAGGAGTTGGACAAGATAAGGATTTAATTTAAGGAAATATCAATACGCCAAATTACAATAACCAAATAATGACCAAAAATTCAATCACCAATAATATATATGATTATTGATTATTGAAATTTATTTGGAATTTGGGATTTGGTCATTGGTATTTTATTAATAAAGATGGGGGTAAAGAGTAGAGTGGACAAAGGGGCTTGTGTTATCTGCTCTCTGCAGCCTATGTTTACGCAAATAAGGCGGG
>MHDO01000016.1 GCA_001805005.1 Nitrospinae bacterium RIFCSPLOWO2_12_39_16 | reverse complement strand
GGGGTCTTGAAATATCACTTTTTCTTTTTATAAATCCAACCCATACAACAACCCCCGAACCCCCTTTGTTAAGGGTGAATACAGAAAACAAATGATGTCAGGTCTACACGGTCTGTTGCCCAAACCACAAATGTCATTCCCGAATGGTTCTATCGGGAATCCAGTCTATGTAAATTCAACAACTTCTGGATTCCTACTTTCGTGGGAATGACATAAAAAATAGCAATTGGTGAGATAAATATATTTGGGCAACAGCCTCTTGAAATATCACTTTTTGAGAAAAGTGAATTTAGGAATTAAAGCAAAATACCCCCCCCCATGATATAGATTATATCTTCTTTTTCCATTCAGAAATCTCACGATAAAGTTGAGCAGCGGTTTTCTTTCCAAATAACCCTTCTTTGATTTTGAGATAATCTGTTTTTTGAGACATTGTTTCTCTAAGGAAAAAAGCTGTCTTTGTTACACCAAGATTTTTTGCAATGGTCTCTACAACCTCGCTTTTAAGTATTTTTATATCCGGAAGAGATTCTGTTTTAACTGTCATTTGATTCCTCCTTTTTAAAGAAATTTATTACAAAATTAGTTGGATTCTGAACTTTTATTGAGCCATTATACCTTTTTGATATTTTATCATCGCAGGTAAGAAAATAGTCTGCTTTTAATTTCTCTGCACAGGCTATGTGTAAGGCATCAAGACCCCTTATATTAAGTGCTTCTATTTCCTGTGCCCGTGTTAAAATACCTTCATTTATTGGCTGAATATGTTTTGCCTTTTGAATGCATAAATTTATAAATACCCTTCTTTCCTCATAGGGGTTACTCACATTCTCAAACAATAAAACATCAGAAGAAACAAACTCAATAGTTTCAAAATCAATGAGCATAAAAACTATCAACATAGAAGATGCTTCAAGATAAATCCTTGGCTGTGATTGGTCATCAAATATTCTATTTAAAGCACTGGTATCTATATATACTTTCATCCTTTTATAAATATATCATAAAAGATTTATACAAGACTACCTTTTTTGAGGGAGGATAAACTTTTAGTAGAGGGCGAGGGTCTTGAAATATCACTTTTTGTAATGATTGAAAATAAATTCAGCCCCACCTTTCACATCAAACCAATTCAAACAAAGAAATGGGGACAGGCTGCTAATGGGTCAAATTTCTGGATATTAAGGTTGGGTATGTTTTTAAAGTGTTTGTAATTTGCAGTTACAAAAGTTGCCTCTTTTAATAATACGGATGATGCTATAAGAGCATCAATAGTTCCTAATCCATCTGACAAAGCATGTTTTTCGAGCAATTCTATTGCATTCTCTGATATTTTTTCATCGGGATGGATTACTAACGGAAAGTTTTCTTTAACAAATTCTTTTACAGTTTTTACTTCCTTTTTATCAAGGCATCCCTGAATTAATTCCATTATACAAAGAGATGATACCAATCTATCTCTGGACGGAACGTTCGCTAAAAGATCTCTCGCATTTTGATTGCCCCTGAAATACCATATAAGAACATCGGTATCAAAGATTATCTTTGAAATCTTTCTTTCCTCCGTTCGATTATCCACCTTATTACATCTTTCAGGTCTTTCCTGTCTTTCCACATGCCAAATCCAACAGGATTAAATTGTTTTCCATTTCTCCTAAAAGGCTTCAAAATAGCAATAGATTCCCCATTTTTTATTATAGTAATCTCCTCGCCTTTTCTGACATCTTCAAGGATTGCGGATACCTGTCTAATAAATTCTTTTGCTGTTGCCGTCTTCATAACTTGTCTCACATAAAAGAAAAGGTAATGCTGATTATGATAAATTATGGTATTGCTGTAACTATAAACATAAAATATCATTACATAATGAGGTCTGTCAATTGTTTTTTCACAATGCGCCTGTATAATGCAGCCTTGGTTTCCGTGCCATTATTAACTATATCACAAGGCATCCTTCAAATGCCAATTCCCGAAGCCTGACCCCGCCACGATTGTTATAGGTATCAGTAACATAGATATTCCCTGATGAATCTACTGCCACTCCAATTGGATACCAAAACTGACCATCTTCTGAACTTTGTGAACTCGTTTTTTTTCCTGTTTTTTTCCTGTTTTTTTCTTGAAAAATTTACCATATTGTAATATGATTTGGCAGATGGGCGATGAATATGCGATACTTGAAAGCATTAAGAAACTTGTTATATCAGGAAAATATAGAGTAAGAATTCACGCTATTCGTCATATGATAGAAGAGGGTTTTAACGAGACAAATACTATAGAGGCTTTGACAGGTAATAGTAAAATCATAGAAAACTACCCTGATGACTATCGGTGCCTTATTTTAGGTAACTTTCATTTTGCGGAGGCTACTACTTCTCCTTTGCATACTGTTTGTGATTACTCAATGCCTGATTTAATAGATATAGTTACAGCTTATATCCCTCAAAAACCATGGTGGATTACTCCAACAAAAAGAGGAAAAAGTTCATGAGAAAACAAAAAGTATCAGTTAGACTTTTAAATAAGCTTAAAGACCCTGATACATTAATGAAACAACCCTGTTCAGAGTGTGGAGACATATTGGAGAAGGGATTTATCTCTCAGGAATTTGAAAGGGAAGGGATAAAAATTAGACTCTCGGGGATAAAAGCATGGGTGTGTAGGGGTTGTGGCGAAACATATTTTCAGCCAGGTGGGGCAAACAAGGTGGTCAAGGCAGCTAATTGTCTTTTTGAATTAGCCCAGATAGAGAAACAACATAAAGGGACACTTGCCGTGCAGATTTAACAATCCAAATCCTACTTTATAACTTCTCACTAAGAATAAGCATCCAGAAGTTTTAATTTCAAGAAATAACCAAATCACCAAATTACTAACCAAAAATCAGCCTGTCCCCTTTTCTTATTTAAGAAATTTAAGAATATACTTGCAATTTTGTGGTTGCAATGATAATTTTAAACAGTGAAATGGGATGAGTTTATTCCATCTAAATTTGAATATGATTGGGAAAAGGATAAGCTCAGTGAACATAATATTACTTTCAATGAAGCCGTTGAAACATTCTTTAACGATTATCAGATTAGAAGAAATAAAAGGTTTAAAGACCGCTGGCAGCTAATTGGTCAGACTGATAGCGGTAGAAAACTAAAAATAATTTTTCAACTTAAATCTGGCAATATTGTCAGGATAATTACAGGGTGGCAAATATGAAACACAAAAAAAGACTGACAGAAGAAGAAATTGACAGGATAGTAATTGATGAGGCTGATGATAAGACAAAGTGGAGAAAACCAATAACCGTTAAGCCTGTTTTAATTCGATTTTCGCCATCAATTATTGAAAAGGCTAAACATCTCGCTAAACTTCACAGGGCAAGTGATTATCAGGTTTGGCTAAAACGAATCGTGGAAGAACGGATTAGGCTTGAGGAAGAGCTTCTTTCTGATTTCAAAGGGGGATTCAGCAGCCGCAGCCTATGAAAGATAGGTAATTTATTTCTACAGTCCCAATCATTACAAAAACTGATATTTCAAGACCTGTTACCGTTGTTTTATAAATAAGATAGAAAAAAAGATGGGGGAGGATAAAGTCTATAAAGAAAAATTATTGTGGTATTACAATAATGCAACAACGCAAGCCTGACCCCGTTTTTTCCTAATGATTGCCGGTAAGCATCCTCAATTTGCTCTTGAGTAAGATAAACAGTTATAGGGAATATTTTATTTTTCATTTTTTTTATCATAGAATTCCTTTGCTCCTTTTTTAAAATCTGTTTCAAAGGTGTGTTTGAATAAAATTTGAAATATCATATATCTTGCACTTTCCGATTAATTAACCGCAGCATCTCTTTGTCTTTCTTCTGGAGTCTTTTGAATTTTTTGTCAAGACTTTCCTTGACGACAAGTTTATACACTATTTTAGTCCGTATCTCTTTTCAAAGCCATTAACCATAATTGACCTTTCCAGTTCTACATCTCTCATCCGCAATATAAAATCTTTGCGTAACTCCGGCTCTTCTAAAAGACGCGGACTCTTTTTAATCTGCACTACATCACGCTGCAGATCAGTAACTTTTTTGTAAATAACTTCGAGTGTTATATTCTCCATTTTTACGGCCTCCTTTTCTTCTATGGTAACACATTTTTACCTGCATTCAAGCTTTCTTTCTCAAAAGCAAAAAGAACAAGCAAAAAGAAAAATGAGGATCACCCATTAAAAGTCACCTGTCAGAAAAAAATGAAACCCCATTAAGCAAAAGACTGTTTTTTTGCCTTTCTTTGTTTAAACTGGGAGACCTTTTCGCTCAAAATCTCCGCGATAGTATTCCCGCCATTAAAGAAAAGCTGGAACGGCTAACGGATGCATATTTAGCCGAAGCGTTGGAGCTTGCGGAATACCAAGAGCGAAAAAATACTTTAATGGCGGAAAAGAAAACAATTGAGGAGAAATTATCTGATTTTGAGCGAAAAGGTAATCATTGGCTCGAACCGCCGACTTTCGGCGGGAATTCTTTTGGCGGAATTCAAACCCCCTGGAATTTCTTGGCGGAAACCAATGCCGAGAGGCGAAGCCTCGAGGCAACTTCTTCGGCAAATCTGAAATGGTGGAGGTGGCGGGAATCGAACCCGCGTCCGAAAATGCTCAACTGAAAGCATACTACATGCTTATCCTCTGATTTAGTGTCTCGCCGCTCTCAACTCCCTGAGGCAGGATTCTTGAGCAGCCAGCCTGATTAGTCTCGCCCCACACCCTCAGACATGATGTGTAGCCAGCCTGTATTTATAACATCCTTTTTCCGTCTTACAGACAAAGACAGAGAGGATGCCGGCTGTTAATTAAGCAGCCAGAGCATATTCATAAGTGTTTGCACTTATGAGTTTCCATCAGGATTTACGAGGTCAATGGATCCCTCGGCATGCAGCTTTAGTATCACTATTCCCGTCGAGACCAGGTCACCCCCTCTTTAAGAATATGACTCTAAACTAATATTATTATATATTTTATACAAAAAATAATCAATTACAATCCATCTTTTGTAATTTTTGAAAAATTTAAGCCACCTTTATTTTGTCTTTATTTAGCCTTTTATAGCTTGCCTTCTTCTCCAATATTCTTAATTGTCTTTCTTCGCTTACAGCATTATATATAGAAGAATCTACTTCAAAAGACTTAATTCTTCTTTTAGCTGTTTCAATGTATTCCTTGTTTGCATCAATGCCAATAAATTTTCTTCCTAATTTTTTAGCCGCTACCAATGTTGTTCCACTACCAGCAAAGGGGTCAAGAACAACCGCTTCATTTGAGTAAGTTGTTAAGTTTATAATATATTCACACAAACTTAACGGCTTCACAGTTCTGTGCAAGTTAAAATCCCCCTTTTCTTTTTTATCTGGCTTTGAAATCAAAAAACATTTATCAATAACTTCATTTATTTTATCAGTTGAAACCACATTAGACGGAAACATATCTTGGCCGATTTTCACATTAGTATTTAACAATCCGACATTATATTTTCTGAAATTGTTTAAAAATGTTCCTTCTGTTTCTTTTTGCGCCATTACTATTGGTTCGTAGCATGATTTGATTTGAGGAGTTTTCCATCCGTTCAACTGGTTTTTGAGAGCATTTTTAATTTCTTTGTCTTCATTTAATTTCTCAATAAAATGATTCAAGCTCATGGCCTTCGGCTGATTTTGCGTGTACAGCCAAATAAAACAGTCCCTTATCAAAAACCCAGCATCATCAATTGCAGAGACCATTCGGTGATATAATCTTGGACTTGAAAATGAAAAGAAAAAGCCGCCGGGTTTTAAAACCCTTAAAATCTGTTTCGAAATTTTGAAATACCACTTATAAAAATTTTTCCCTTGCTCTTTGTCAAACTTCATACCAGCAGGCAATGACTTAACAACATGGTGATATTTAGTGCTGGCTACTTTCTTTTCATCCCAACGGTCATCCATCTTATCTAAAAAGTAAGGTGGGTCGGTTAATATTAAATCTATGCTGTTCTCATCAAGCATAGATAGAGATTTCAATGCGTCTTCATTGATTATTTTATTTAAATAAGCTTCATTCATTTGGGTTTGCTCCTTTAAATTCATTATACAAAATTTTGTAAATTTTCCACTTTATATCTTTGCTGCATTTTTTGACTATTGTTGGTTTTGCTATTCCCCTTACTCGTCCCCTTTCATCAAATACCCAAAAATTTCTATATGCTCTATTACACTTCTGACATTGAGGAATAATATTTCCTTCATTTAAATTTTTAAACGGGTCGAGGCCTTTTGTTGTGTATCGCAGCGTATTTTGTCTGTTCTTCTAAAAGTTGCAGTTGATTGGCTGCATTTTCCTGTTCCTCAAAAATTTTATAATTACTGGTAATTCTATGCTTGCCAGTAAATTCTCCATTTTCTTTTCTCTGCTTGAATGTTTTTTGAACAATATGTTTTTGTATTTCTTCTTCAACGGCTATCTTCTCTGATGAAGCGTTTTGCAATCTTTGTGCAGAGAACTTAATATATTCTTCTGAAATATCAATACCAATAAATTTTTTATGAAGAAGTTTTGCAGCTAATAAAGTTGTTCCGCTTCCGCAATACGGGTCTAATACAATTCCATCATTTTCATTGAGCATAGAAGCAATTATCCGTGCTGGCAATGTAATAGGAAATGGTGCCGGGTGTGGATTTTTTTTTCCACTGACTGGCGAAAAACGCCAAATAGAAGTCAGCAATGCGTGCTTTGATTCTAATTCCATAGCTGTTACAAGTAAGTGATTTGTTTTGCTTTGCAAATCTTACCCCATCAAACTTTATTTCAACACCCTCTGTTTCTTCATTAACCATATCACTATCTAATATGTCTACTGAAACCACCTTTTTAGCAACGATATCAATTTCATCACCTTCCTTTATTTTTCTTTTCAGGTATTTCTCTACTTGTTTAACTTTCTTGGATAAATTAACAGTAGCAAGGTATTTAACTCTTTCTACTCTTCTTACATCTTCAATTTTAGTTAGAAGAACTTTAATCTTACGCATTAAATTATTTTAGCCTCAAAAATTTCTCTCGACAAGCTATTAAAATTTATCTACAATCTCAAAGTATGCTTAAAAAAACTGTATCAGATTCATTGGCAAAAAACCAATGTAAAAAATATTTGGAAAATCTGGGCTTTGAAAATTTACATCCTGCCAGAGGAAACAGTTGTGATTTAATCGGATATAAAAATAACCAACAATATTTTTTTGAAATTAAATATTCCTCCAAAAGCCATGGCGACTTTTTTGGCTGTGTAATGTTTACTGAACTTTTTCAAGCGCTTTCAAATAAGAAAAATTACTTTTTTGTTATATGCAGAGGAAATATGAAAAATCTGGATAATTGGTTTTATCAAATTTTTACAGTTGAACAATTTTTTGAATTTTGCACTTTAACAACACCAATTTGCCACTATCGCTTGATTGTAGAGTCTAATGGAAACCTTAAGAGAGCCAATATTGGCAAAAAGAGTGTCATGGCAACAGAAAAAATGATATTAGATATTTGGAAAAAATTTAGGGAATGGAAACCTAAATAACCTTTACTATGCTTGTTCAATAACAACGCACTCAACGCATGATGAGGTTTTGTTGCATAACAAATGACTATTTGGGCTAAATCTTG
>MHDO01000015.1:920-8533 GCA_001805005.1 Nitrospinae bacterium RIFCSPLOWO2_12_39_16 | reverse complement strand
TTATATCACAGTTTTTTTATTGTCCTTAGCTGCAAGTTCCATTAGAATAAGGCAATGGAAAAATTATCCGTAACCATTATCACATTCAATGAAGAGAAAAATATAAAGGATTGTCTTGATAGTGTAAAATGGGCTGATGAAATTGTGGTTATAGACTCCTTTAGCACTGATAGAACAGTGGAGATTTGTAGGGAATATACAGATAGGGTCTATCAAAATAAATGGCAAGGCTTTGTTGACCAGAAAAAATTTGCACTGACTAAGGCTTCTCATAACTGGGTATTGAGCATAGATGCAGATGAAAGAATCTCGGATGAATTGAGAGAGGAAATTAAAGAAGTATTAAGTGGTAATCTTAAATATGACGGCTATTATATGCCACGGAAGACATTTTATATAAATAGATGGATTCTGCACTGCGGCTGGTATCCTGATCACAAGATAAGATTATTCAAAAAGGATAAGGGGAGATGGGAAGGAACAGGGGGGACAGCAATCCATGAATCTGTAAAGATAAATGGAAGGGTCGGTTATCTCAAAGGAGACATTCTTCACTATTCTTTTCCGACCATATCTTCTCATCTCAAGACAATTAATAGTTTTACATCCATCTCAGCAAGTGAAAATTTTAAAAAGGGGGAGAGGACAGGCATATTATCCATACTCTTAAGGCCACCATTTAACTTTTTCAAAATGTATATATTAAAACTTGGATTTCTGGATGGCCTGCCAGGCTTCATTGTATCAGCCCTATCCTCTTACCATGTATTCATAAAATATGCAAAGATGTGGGAGATGGAAAAACAGAAAACGGACAGATAAAATGGGATTGAGGAGGGTGACTTTAAATGGGTGACCCCATTTTTTTCCAGCCTGTCCCCTTTTCCATTGCCTGTTCACCAAATCCTATAAGAACCTTCTGTATAAAATCCGTTAAAATATCCGACAACAACCTGCAAAACGCCGAAAGGTTCGTCGCTAAACGGCTGTCCAATGTTTGCAGTAAAGCGTGGTGCGGCACTATCCTTTGCTATGGCTACTGGATACTTTATATTTAGGGAACAGGCGAGTTTGCGGCGGGCGGTGATTGTTGCATGTATTATTTGCGTAATAGCATATATGACATTTAGGGGGTCTGGGTAAGGCATTGACTCATGAAAACGTGCCAAAGGCACGCTTTTAATATGATTTACAGCAGTGCAGTTCCGTCAAGAAGACCTATCTATTGGTTATGGGTTGATCCTGTATGCCAGCATAGAAAGCGATGATTTCAGCCGGTTCATTACCTTCATTTTGTCCATAATGCAATTGATTAACCACTTCAACGATAGAATCTCCGGCCTTCAGATGCAGAGTCTCGTTTTTTTCTGTTAAGACGGTTAGTTCTCCCTTTATGAGTATGCCTGCGTTTATCACAGGATGGGTATGGAGTGGCAACTTTGCTTTCGGAGGAATGGTGATTCTGAGTATGGTTACCTCGGGTTGACCTTTCTTGTATTCTGGCAGAATGCTTCCGTTCCAACTGGAAATGCTTTTAGCCAATGTTTCAGATTTGATACCGTGTTCATCCAGAGCCCATAGCTGGCTGGACAGCAATACAGCAAAACAAAATCCTAACCATATTTTTTTCATAGCTTTCTCCTTTAGATTTTAGTGATAAAATCTTTTAAATTTAATCCAAACCTCCTGTCAATACTGTAGTATTTACTCCCTTTCAAAAATATCACCCTGTATGTTGCCTTGATACCCTGAGAAGTCCAGTATTTATTTTTGTATATATTTATCATCTCTTTTATAACACCTTTTATTCCCATTCCATTAGTTTTTACAAAATAGGAATGATTTGCACCTATGTATTTGAGTGTTTTTAAAAGAGTCTCAACATCAGGATAATATCTTACCTCATCTCTCTCTTCAAAAGACACATTCTTAAACCCAGCCGCTGTCATTAATAATTTAAGCTCCTCTGCATTTTTAAATTTCTGAAAAACAGGGGGCGCATCTTTGTAATATAATCTAAAGGCTGTTTCAAAGGAATCCTTCAACTCATACAGAGACCCTTCGCCAAGTGTTGTCAGATAAACATATCCACTATCTGTGGTTACTCTATACATCTCTGCAAATGCCTTTTGTAAATCAGATACCCATTGGAGCATCAAGCCTGAAACCACCATGTTAAAATATTTTGAAGGATAGGGGAGCAATTCCGCATCGGCAGTAGTCAGGTAAAGATTTGAATGTCCGTTTCTCTTCCCTTGTGTAAACACAGACATACCATGTGCAATATCACAGGCAAATATTTTTGAAGTTTTATACTTATCTGACAGATTAAGAGCGATATTTCCTGTGCCAGTCCCTGCATCCAGTATTCTTTCAGGCTGTAAGTTTCTGCTGTATATTTCAAAAAGGAGAAGATTGGCAATCTCTAACTGAAAGGACGCAAATCTATCATAGGTAATAGCACTCTTTGAAAAAGATTTTTTTACAGATGATTTATCAATCATAACAAAAATCTTTTATCTCTTTATTAATCTTTTCCGGCTGGGTTAAAAATGGTGCATGACCCACACCTTCTAAAATCACTAATTTTGAATCTGGTATTTCTTTTGCCATATATTTGCCTGCACCGACAGGACATATTTTATCAATATCACCGTGGACAATCAATGTCGGCACTTTTATATGTTTCAAATTGTCCCTGATATCATTCTTTACCAGCAAATTTAGTGTTTGAAGGGATATATAGGGTGGTGGCGGAAAATCTTCATTGAACATTAACCTCTTAATTTTACTCAACCTATTCTCCTCAATCTTCTCACCCGAAATAAAGAGTTTCTCACAAAATTCTTTGAGGTAATTTTTATAATCCCTCTTTAAATTTTGTTCCAGCCTCTTTACCGTTGTCATAGGTTGTCCATGAGGATAGTCATTCTCCGATAAAAACTTCGGAGTCCCACCGATAAATATCAATTTCTCCACATCTTTCGGATACTTAAAATAGTATCTTGCAATAATAAAGGATGACATAGACCACCCTGCCAATGTAAATTTCTCTATACCTAAGAAATTAATTAACTCCTTCAAATCCTGAACAAATATATTAAATCCATATTCCGCATTCCGTATTCCGCATTCTGATTCCCCATGTCCCCTCAAATCAACTGCTATTATCTGAAAATCCTTTAAAAGTTCATCCATCTGATATTTCCAGACATGAGAATTCATTGCCCATCCGTGGATAAAGATAATAGGTTTACCCTTGCCAGCTATTCTGTAATGGAGATTGATACCGTCAGTAGTTTTAAAGAAAGGCATTTATCAGGCAATGAGCCTTAAAATATCTTTATAGGTTACAAAAATGGTGAGGATAATGAAAAATGATATACCTGCAACACCTATGATTTGATATGTCCGATGGCTCAATGGAGATTTCTTTAATGACTCAATTGCGAGGATAATGAGATGTCCGCCATCCAGTGCAGGAAATGGAAGGAGGTTCAATATACCCAGACTTAGACTCAGGAGTCCTGTAAAATATAGGAGATTTATAAAACCTGCATCCGCTGCCTTGCCAGCCATTACAGCAATGCCAATTGGTCCTGATAAACTGTCCATAGAACCATTGCCGGCGAAAAGATTGAAGATAAGCTGAATTGTGCCGACAGATACCGCTTCAATTGTCTTGAGACTTGCAATTGCTGCATCAAACAAAGATATGTGTTTAGCAAACATAAGGGCAATGGCAATGAGTAAAAAGGCAAAAATAATATTAAAGATAGAGCCGGCAGAGATAATAATTCCTCTCTTCCATCTTTTTTCCTTTAAAAACTCCAGAGATTCATCTGCCTCTTCATCTTTTGAAAATCTTACAAAACCTCCAAGTGGCAGAAGCCGAAGGGTAAACTCTGTTTCCTTGTGTCTGAATAGGGTTACTATTTTGGGACTGAAAGGGAAGCCGACTGAGAACTCATAGGCATTAATGCCAAGCCTTCTGGCAGTAATGAAATGCCCGAATTCGTGGATTAAAACAACAATTGTAAAAACAAAAAGAAACGCAAGTATTGAAATCATTATACTAACCACTATTCACTGCTTTTAAATGGTCGGGGCGAGAGGATTTGAACCTCCGACCCCCTGCTCCCAAGGCAGGTGCGCTAGCCAGGCTGCGCTACGCCCCGAATACAATCATTGTCATAAATTAACATATTAAGTGTAGTTTTGCAATATTCTTTTCCTCAACTCCCTTTTTCTCATCAACTGTAAGGAGTATAAGCATTCCCACAATGAAAAATAAAGTGACAGATAGTATCCCTGCCTGAACACTCTTTGTAAAATGTATTATCAATCCGTAAATAAGGGGTCCGAATATTGAGGCGAATCTCCCTGAGATTGCATAAAAGCCAAAGAACTCGGCAGCCTTTTCATTTGGAGTTAATGCTCCGCAGAGGGAGCGGCTGATTGCCTGACTCCCTCCAAGAACTGTAGCGGCGATTACACCAAGAATCCAGTATTCTGTCTTAATGTCCCAGATAATTCCGATAAAATATGCCCATATAGAGATAAAAGTCCAGATTACAAGGGAGATTATTATTGCAACTTTTTTCCCCATCGAATCGGCGAAATGACCGAAAATCATTGAGCCTGCAAAGGCAATAAACTGAATCATAAGGAAAAACATTATAATCTCACCTGTCTCCATTTTTACCACCTCTGCACCAAAGATTGAAGTCATGATAATCACTGTCTCTATGCCGTCATTGTAAATAAGAAATGCAAGAAGGAATTTAAAGAGCTCTTTGTGATGTTTTATGGATTTAAGGGTGTTAGCAAGTCTTTTTATTCCAACAATGATATAAGATTCTCCTTCAGGAAGTTTACTGCCAAAAGACTTTTCCCTTACAAACAAAAAAGTCGGTATGGAAAAGATAAACCACCAGACAGCAACAGAGAGGAAACAGTCCTGAACTGTAAAATAACCTTTCGGAAGACCTACCAGGTTCGGAAACTGGAGCATTGTAAGATTTATTAAAAGCAGAAGTCCTCCACCGATATATCCAAGCCCCCAGCCAAGGGATGAGATTCTCCCGATATTTTTTTCTGTTGAGATTTGTATAAGGAATGAATCGTTAAAGACAATTGAAGATGAAAAACCAATCAGGGCTAAGATAAAAAAAAGAGAGCCTATCAGATAGTCACCTGCGCCTACGAAGAAAAGGAGACCGCTGAAGATGACTCCGACATAGCAAAAAAATATCTGGAAGGGGCGTTTTTTAGCAGAGGAGTCTGCAATTGCACCTAAGAATGGAGAGATAACGGCAACTATAAGCATAGCAATTGAAACGATAAAGTCCCAGAGGGCAGCCCCGTGGATATTGATTTCAAGAATATCAACACCCTTTTCACCTCCTGCAACAACCTGTGCGAAATATTTGTTGTAAATAACCGATAGTATGACTGTAGCAAAAGCAGAATTTGCCCAGTCATACATCCCCCAGCTCACAGTCTCAAGCCTGATTATTTTTTCTTTGTTTTCTGTTTTAATAATTTCTTCCTCAATTCCCCCTCCCTTGACGGGAGGGGAATTCAAAGGGGAGGGTGGTAAAATTCCGACATTGAATCCCCAGATAGTTCCGTGAGATAATTATCTCACATTATGAACAGAAAATTCTATGACTATGCAGGGGTAGTCCATTTCCACTCAAATTACTCTTATGATGGGAATGTTTCAATTGATGAAATTGTTAATGCTGCAAAGGGTGCCGGGCTTGATTTTATCATGCTTACAGACCATTTCAGACTCGATGCAAAGAAGGATGGGCATGAGGGATGGCATGGAAATATCCTATTAATAGTTGGAGAGGAGATTTCACCAAGATATAATCACTACCTTGCCTTTAATATCAAAGAGCCGATAGTTACAAAGAGATATGAAAATAAGCCACAGGAATATATTGATGAGGTAAACAATCAGGGAGGCTTCGGCATAATAGCCCACCCTGACCACGAAGGGACTGAACTTTTCGGAGTAAAGCCATTTCCGTGGATAGACTGGTCCGTGAAGGGATATACAGCTATAAGTATTTGGGATTTGCAAACCGACTGGCAGGATAAACTGAAAGGATACCCTTCCGCAATTTTAAACTATTTCTTTTCATCATATCGTCTGTTGGGACCAAGAGAAGTTACACTAAAGCGGTGGGATGAATTAAATAGAAACAAAAGAGTTACAGGTATTGGAGAGATAGATAACCACAATGCAAAGAGAAGATTTCTTGGATTAAACTTCTATATATTCAATTTCAGATATGCCTTCAAAACAATAAGAACACATATACTTACAGAAAAGCCTTTCAGTAAAAATAGAAAAGAGGATACAGACATTATATATCAGGCAATTAAAGAGGGCAGGGTCTATGTGGCACACGAATATTGGAATGATGCAAAGGGGTTCTTATTTACAGTTGGAGATGATGATAGTGAGGCAGGTATTGGAGGAGAATTTATTTTAAGAAATAAACCTGCCTTTATTAAAGTTAATCTCCCTATCCATGGGCTGATTAAAATTATACATAATGGGGAGAAAATTTGCGAAACCCCCAACATAGTGTGTAGTCTGGAGATAAAAGAAAAGGGTGTTTATAGAGGTGAGGTATATCAAAAAATATTCGGAAAATACAGGCCGTGGATATACTCAAACCATATAAAGGTTAAGTGATAGTAACCAAGATTCTCTTATGAGCAGATTTATAATATCAGGTAAATACCTCACTGTAGTCCACAACAATGCCATTCTTAACCTTTTTGTAATAGATAATTCTAACATTTATTTCCTCATTTAAGAATTTTTGAGTTTAGTAGGTATCAGGCTTTATTGAAACGGGAATGTCTCCAATATAACCATCAATTCCTTTTGATTCAGCAACATTATCAGATAGTCTGTAGTCAAGCCCTTTGATCTTAGCTACTTTTTTTAAAATTGCCTCCTGAAATTTAAGTCCAAGAAATGTCTTTACTATTACGAGGTCTTTCACCCATTCATTAATCATATTTTCGTCAATCTTATTTATTGCGTCTTTGATATTTTTAACCATCTCCATGATTTTCTCTTTAGCATCCTTGATTGCATCAGGATATTTCTCAAGATACCATTGTTCCCATTCTTTAATGGTTTTTCCTGAAAATTCCTGTATTAAATCACTCAATTGCCCTACAACTCTTGGTCTTGTTCCCTGTGAGAACCGATTAGCCAAATTGATTATCAGAGTTACATATTTTGGAAAGGATGGAGATGGAATCTCTAATGTTTTTTTGATTTCGTTGTTTGTAAGCTTTATTATCTTCATTCTATTTGCCTTGAATTGCAATAAATCTATGTTTGTATTTGAAGTTAAGTGAAGAGTCTACCAGAGCTAATTTATTTTTAATCAGATGGGCATTTATAAAGGTTTTATTTTTTAGATAGAGGTAGCATAATAGATTACCTTTGTCGTCATATTTTATAGCATCAAATCTAAGAAATACTTTTTGTCCCTTTAATTTCTCGTTCAAAAATTGAATTGCATCTCCATTTATTTCCTTTTTTTCTTTAATGCCGATAAGCCTGACTTTCAGGT
>MHDO01000015.1:0-906 GCA_001805005.1 Nitrospinae bacterium RIFCSPLOWO2_12_39_16 | reverse complement strand
CCTGACTTTCAGGTCATTATTTAGAGCTACAATCTCAGGGCTTATTACTTCTTTAACCGAATAGTATCTCTCTTGTTGATGCTCTGAATTATCTATCTTTGAGCCAAATTTTAATTTTTTCGGGTCAATCTTTTTATCAAATCTAACCGGATCTTTAAAGATGTATGGCAGCTTACTAATCTCTTTTTTGTAATCTATCGTTTTGTCCTTTTGAAAAATTATTCTAAAATCATTTGGGCTACTATCTGCACCAAGCTTTTCTTTAATAACCGGCAGAAAATCTTTATTGATTTCATATCCAACAGAATTTCTTTCCAATTTCTTTGCAGACAGACAGGTCGTCCCGCTTCCTAAAAATGGGTCAAGGACTATATCACCTGCAAAGCTGAACATCTTTATTAATCTTTTCGGTAATTCTTCAGGAAACATTGCGAGGTGTTTATCCTGCCTTTCACCGGAGAAATTCCAGTGTCCATAAAAATACTCATTCCATTCTTCAGTGGTAAGTTTTGATTTTTCCTTAATCTCTCTGCTTACCTTTGGAGAATCGCCCAATTTCTTAAAAATCAAGATAAACTCATAATCGAGCTTTATAATTCCATTTCGAGGGTAAGGAAAAGAGCCCATTATTGTAGCTCCGCCTGTTGTATTGCATGTAGTAACCTTCTGCCAGATAATAGCCCCCATGTAATCAAATCCGATTGTTTCACAGAATTTGATTATCTCCTCTCTTATTGGTATAACCTTATATCTGCCATAATAAACAGACCTTGCAAACTGGTCTCCAATATTTACGCACAAACGACAACCCCTATGCAAAACACGATAGCATTCCTTCCAGCATAAATTGAGATTATTAATGTAATCCTCATAACTGTCATTAAACCCAATTTGACTCCCGTTGCC
>MHDO01000014.1 GCA_001805005.1 Nitrospinae bacterium RIFCSPLOWO2_12_39_16 | reverse complement strand
TTACATCAATTTTTGTCATTTTTTCATTACTCATACAAACCTCCTGTATTAATGTTTATATGTAACAATTTATCATGCCTTAAATAAATGTGTATGATTTATATCATCCATTTCTTCTATCCGGAAACTCACTTCTTTTTGTTTTCGGCTGCCGCATAATTGAACCGTTTCTTTTATATTTCTTATTTTCCAAAATTGCAAATGTTTTTACAACAACCTCTAAAGCCATTTCCTTTACAGTTAGTTTGCCGAAGACCTTGTCGTAAAGATTCATTATCATCCTGCATTTTTCCGCCGCCTTTTCATTTGGGGCATATTTAAGTGCGGTGGAAAGTATCGGGCGGAATCGGAGGGCGTTTTCTCGCCATGATTCAAGGCGAAGTTTCATGAACTCGTCAGGTTTCGGATTGGGATGCGGAATATATGAAAGTGTTTTTGGACACCACACAAGCCCTTTTTCTTCACGGTCTTTAATGTCTTCCATCAATTTAAGATAACCTTTAATAGCCGTATGAGCCATGTTCAAAACACCGGGACCATCCGTTTGATATTTTCTTATAAAAGCGTTTTTTAAATAATGCGAAGTCTCCGGTAAGGTGAAGTGCGGATGGTGAAACCATATCTGATTCTGCCCGTGCTGCGAGGGCCATGGAATATCCATGAAAAGCTTTCCTCCCGTTTCGTAGTCCTTGTAAAGCTGGGTGCCGGGAATGGGTCCGAACTGCATGAGCTGCAGTAAATCGGATTTCAAGCTTATAGCCCAGTCTATATCTTCCTCAATCGTGAATTTATCATGATGGTCCATGAACAGAATCGTGGAGGCAAGGACAGTTACACCATGGTCTTGCAGGTCTTTAATCAGCTTGAAAAGGTCAACGCCGTGAGTTTTTTCAAATACATTCCATTTGGACTCAACGCCTATCCAGATGAAGTTCACACCCATTCGGACAAGAAAATCAACTCCTATTTTTGTAACTGCGTCCGCCGAAGAGAAGATGCTAAAGGTGTATGCCTTCATCTCTTTTTCCATCTCATCAACAAACTGTCTTGCCCTCACCGGACTTTTAAGAAAGTTTTCGTCCATCACACCGAAATCTTTAACCCTTAGCTTTTCAGCGGTTTTGTTGCAGGCTTCCAGCATCTCTCTGCCGGTTTTCAAAAACGAAGTGTACTGTTTTTCAAACTTGTGTGATGTTGCGCAGAAGCTGCAGGAGTTCTGGCATCCGACGCCAGGAAGGATAATTCCAGCCATCTCCAATATAGGCGCCCCGTAGACGAATTTTCTCACCGCCGAATAAATAACTGGATGTTTAATCGGTTTTTTTACATCATCGCCGAAATATCTGCGCAGCCAGGCTACCCCTTCGCCCCGGCAGACTTCGTCGTAATCCAAAATTTCCCGCAGATTCGGAATTGCCGCCCCGTGTCCACCCACTATTATCTTTGTTGATGGCGACTCCCTGCGGATATATTCAATCATCCGTTTTGCCTTAAGCACATTCGGCACTATGAATGAAATGCCCACATGTGTATAATTTCCTTTTATAATTTCTTCAGTGAAATCGTTCCACGATGGGAAATCCAAAACGGTTGCGGGGATGTCAAGATTTTCCGCCATCAGGTATAAACCAAAACTCGGATTGTTGGAGCGAGGCGAGTGTATCCCCTGTTCCCGCGTAACCTGATTGTTAAGGAGTTCCATCGTACATAATGCTTCCCCGTATTCGTCGGAAACACCGAAAGGTTTGAATACTCCTGTTAAAAGCAATTTGACCATTGTTAGAAGTTAAAAAAAAGAATCATTAAATTAATTTTATTTTAGCTCCAGAGTTTTTCATCAAATCTACAAAATTTGGAAATGTGATATTTATCGCCTCTGCAGTCTCTATCTCTGTAATCCCCTCTGCGACAAGCCCTGCGACCGATAAACTCATTACTACACGGTGGTCTCCATGACTGCTCACCTTTGCCCCTCTTAATTTGCTCTTTCTTATAATCAGCCCGTCAGGGAGTTCCTCAATGTCTGCACCCATCTTTGATAGCTCCGCTCTCATCACTGCAATCCTGTCTGTCTCTTTTATCCTTGCCTGAGGGACATTTCTTAAAATTGTCTTTCCTTCTGCAATACAGCCAACCACAGACATGGCAGGGAGTGCATCAGGTATATCATTCATATCTATCTCCATCCCCTTTAAATTTCCACCCTTTATTTTAATCCCTTCTTTTGTAATGTCAATAATTGCACCCATATCTTTTAATATATTGACTACCCTCTTATCACCCTGAGTATCATTCATATCAAGCCCTTTTAAGGTTATCTCAGAATTGGTGATGGCACCCGCACAGAGGAAAAAAGTGGCGGATGAGAAATCAGCAGGGACTGTCTCTTTAAATGGTTTATAAAATTGTTTACCCTTTATAAAAAATCTCTCAAGATTCTCCTCTTTATATTTAATACCCTGTTTATTCAGCCACCACAAGGTAATGCCGACATACGGTCTTTCATTTAATTCATTCACATGAATTTCCGAGTCGCCATCGGAGAGGGGGCAGTTTATCAGAAGGCTTGAGATAAACTGTGATGTCATACCACTGACCTCTGTCTTTCCGCCCTTTAGTCTCCCCTTTACACTTATTGGAAGCCTTCCGTTATTTTTTATAGATTTTATATCAGCACCAAGATTATTCAGCGCATCAATCAAAGGCTGCATGGGCCTTTTTCTTGTCTGAGCGTCTCCGGTTATAGTTATTAAATCTTTTCCCAGAGATGCCGAGCCAGTGCAGAATCTTGCGGTAGTCCCTGAATTCCCCACATCTATATTTTTTTTTGCCGCCCTGATGTTGCCGCCGGTTCCATGGACAATCCATTTATCATTAAGCAACTCAATCTCTGCACCAAGACAGCGGCATGCCTCTACGGCAGAGAGTCCATCGGCAGATTCTAACGGGTTTATTACCTCTGAAACGCCGTCTGCAAGGAATGCAATGAATACAGCCCTTATAGTATGGGATTTTGAGGCAGGTATATCTACATTACCATTTAGATTGGATGATTCAACAATTAGCTTCATAAAATAATAATATCAGAGGGTATTTTTAAGAGCAAGGATTTTCAATATAAAAAAAATTAAAAAAAAGCTTGACAGATAAGTGGTTCAGGGTGTAAAACTAACAGAAATAAAAATCATTAAAATCCATTAATGAAAGGGGGGATAAGAAGATGAATAAGGCTGATTTAGTAGAAAAAATTGCAAAGGACGCAGGGCTTAGTAAGGCTGCTTCAGAGAAGGCACTTAATGCATTCACTGATGGAGTAAAGGCATCACTTAAAAAGGGACAGAGTGTAACTCTCGTTGGTTTTGGCACATTCGGGATTAGCAAGAGGTCTGCAAGGATGGGTAGAAACCCGGCAACAGGGGCTACGATAAAGATTTCTGCCAGAAAAGTTCCAAAATTTAAACCAGGACAGGCATTAAAAGATACAGTAAGGTAATTATATTTTGAGAGATTAAGTTAAGGTTGAGCCCTGAATCAAGTTCAGGGCTTAACCTAAACCTTAAGCTGTTTTTCAATCAAAGTTAACCCTTCCCCTCAAAAAATTCAAAATACCCTTCATATCATCAGAAATAGAGACATTAAATTCTAAATATTTCCCTGTCTTTGGATGGATAAAACCGAGTATGGCGGCATGAAGCATCTGCCGGGGAATAGAAATTTGACTTCTAACTTCTGTCTTCTGTCTTCTGTCGTCTGTCTTCTGTCTCCCTCCATACACCCTATCCCCTGCAACCGGATGGCCGATTGCAGAGAGATGGACGCGAATCTGATGTGTCCTGCCTGTTTTAAGTTTTACTTCTAATAGTGTATAATCACCAAATCTTTCTATTACATTAAATTCAGTTATAGCCACCCTTCCTTTCTTTGTTTTTACAGACATCTTCTTTCTGTCCGATACATGCCTTCCAATCGTCATCTCAATTTTCTTTGAATCTTCCTTTATGTCCCCTCTAACCAATGCAAGGTATTTGCGGACAATTGTTCTATCTTTAAGCTGTTTTGAAAGGTGGTGGTGTGTAAAATCATTCTTTGCCGCCATAAGCAGTCCTGATGTGTCTTTATCAAGCCTGTGAACGATTCCAGGCCTTTCTACACCGCCTATTCCTGATAGGGTATTTTTACAATGGTAAAGAAGTGCGTTTACAAGTGTGCCAGAATAATTTCCCGCAGCAGGATGGACTACCATTCCGGCAGGTTTGTTTATAACTATTACAGACTCATCTTCATATACAATGTCAAGCGGTATTGGTTCCGGTTTTACACTGAGGGGTTCTAATTGAGGAATCTCTATTTTTATATAATCCCCGCTTCTTAGTTTATAACTTGATTTAACAGTTTTTCCAGAAACTGTTATACTGCCTTTATCAATCAATCGCTGGATGAATGAGCGTGATAATGTTGAATTATGGAAGGAGAGGAATTTATCTATTCTCTGGTTGGCAGAATCATGAGATATGAGGATTGATTTTATTGAAGCCATTTATAAAAATTGGGACAGAATACCCTGTCCTTCACAGGTAATTCACTAATCAAATAAAAAGCCCTCCATCTATAATAAAATAAGGGTAGTTGAATAACCTTAAAAACTATAGAGGGTACTAATAAAAGTGAAAATAATATATATCAAAAAAACAGAATAAGCAAAGAAAAGGTAAAAGAAAACGAACAAGTTCACTGATGTGGATAAAGCACAGCAAAACCCCAAGCCAGTGAACACTTTGTTAGATATTTTACCAATTCTTATTGAGGCTTAATCCATAAAAACCATTATTAGCAGTCATAGTAATCATGAATCCTTTATATGGATTGGTAAAGCAGAAACTACTAATTACACCGATTACTGCTCCAGCAATTACATCCTCTGTGTAGTGATTATTTGATTCAACCCTACTATATCCAACAAAAGATGCACTGATATAAGCAGGAGCAGCATATTTCAAGCCATATCTTCTATGAACAAATGAAGCACCTTGAAATGATACTGATGCATGTCCAGATGGAAATGATTCATCTGAACCGTCGGGCCTCTTTTTATCAATTATTTTCTTCAATCCATATGTTACTCCCAAGTTTGTTAAAAATGATTTACAAAATTGTGAACGTCCTTTTGAATCTTCCAAGTAAAATGTTGTTCCATATGTAATAGCTGGGATTAGGATTAGAAGCGCATCTCCTGATTTTTCAATTTCATCTGATGCAATTGCTGTTTGTTGAAAAGAAATTCCTACACAAGTAAGGAGTGTAAAAATAAAATACCGCAATTTATGCTGTGTGTTCTTCATGTTGTTATCTCTTCTTTATTTGCCAGTATTTTGTTGCCTAACATTATGGTATTTTGGAGATGAAACATTCATGAGTCTTCGGCTCAACATAGGATGAAGACCAAAGAATGTTGTATGCCATTACCCCTTTCAGCCTTCAATCTTCTGCCTTTTAAGTTTTATCAGCATAACAATTGATACGGCGAATAAAGGGATTGCTATAAATTGGGATGTTGATAGACTTGCAGTAACAAACCCCCTCTCATCACCCCTGAATATCTCTACAATAAACCTGCCGACTGCATAAAGGAGTGTATATGTCCAGAATAACTGTCCATCAAATTTTTTAAATTTCCGTAAAATAAGAAGTGCGGCGAAAATAATAAATCCATTTGCAGAATCATAAAGCTGTGTCGGGTGGAGGTGGACATCCATCGGTGCCAGTGTATTTGGATTTTTAAAGATAACTGCCCACGGGACATCTGTCTCTCTCCCGTAACAACACCCTGCAAAGAAACATCCCAATCTTCCGACCCCCTGTCCAATCGCTACAGATGGTGCCAAGATATCACCGACCTTCCAGAGGCTCATTTCATTCTTTTTTACATAAATAATAACTACTGCCATAGCCATTATAAAACCGCCATAGAATACAAGCCCCCCCTCCCATACTTTAAAGATTCTTAAAGGGTTGGATAGATATTCTCTGAATTCAACTGCAATATATAATAGTCTTGACCCTACAACTGCTGAGAGGAGTATGTAAAAGCCTAAATCCATTATCTTTTGAAGGTCTTCACCTTCCATCCTTGCCTGTCTTACAGCGAGGGCAAGTCCAAGGAAAAAGGCAGTGGCTATAAGCACGCCATATGTATATATCGTTATTGGTCCTATTTTAAATAATATTGGATGCATATATATTCAGAAGTCAGAAGTCAGAAGACAGAAGTCAGATTTTCTGTTCTCTGTCCTCTGTCCTCTGTCCTCTGTTTTTTATCATTGTTATCATTAACAACCCTACACCCACTGTTATACATGAATCTGCTACATTAAATGCAGGCCAGTGGTGATTCTGCCAGTGAAAATCAAGAAAGTCAACAACCTCCCCCCTGAATATTCTGTCTATCAGATTCCCAATTGCACCACTAAAGATGAGGGAAAGGGCTATATGGCTATACCCATGAGTTTCTCTGTATAATATAATGATGGATGTTATTGCAATAATATAAATAACTACAAATACAATCTGAATAAAGGCACCCTTTAAATGGGAAAACATTCCGAATGCCACACCTGCATTCCTTATATATGTAATATTAAAAAACCCCCTGATTATTTCTACGGATTGGTGGAGTTCAAAATTGCCTGCTATATAAAACTTTGTAATCTGGTCAATGATTACAATTACAAAAAGAGTAATAATTAATTGGGAATATTTATTATTCATTACTATCTTAAATTATCAACACACCTATTGCATACAGCAGGATGTTCAGCGTTTTTACCGACAGTCTCACTGTAATTCCAGCATCTCTCACACTTCTTGCCCGATGCCTGGGATATAGATATAAACAGACCCTCTATTCCATCACTCTTTAAGGCTGACTCAGTGATATTTTTATTGTCAAGAATTTCTACAGCAGATACTATAAAGAGGGCATTCAATTCCCCTCTATATTCTTCCAAGAATGCCTTTAATTCATGAGGGCAGAATAGACTTACCTTTGCATCAAGTGAGTGTCCGATTAATTTATTCTTCCTCGCAGTCTCTAATGCCTTTAATGCCTCACCCCTTAAAAGGAGAAGCCTTTCCCACCTCTCTGATAATTTATTATCAATCCAGTCTTTTCTTATATCAGGGAACTGGGAGAGATGGATGCTCTGAATAGCTGAATTGCCGGGAATAAATCCCCAGATTTCTTCAGCAGTAAAAGAAAGGACAGGGGACATAAGTTTTACCATTGACATCAGGATTTCATAGATTGCAGTCTGTGCAGACCTCCTGCCTACCGAATCTGAACTGAATGTATATAGTCTGTCTTTGATTATATCAAGGTAAAATGAGCTCAAGTCAACGGCGCAGAAATTATGGAATGAATGGAAGAATACATGATATTCATGGTTTCTATACGCTGTTCTTATCTCCTCAATCAGCCCCTGAAGTTTATGAAGGATAAACCTGTCCAGTTCAAACATCTTTTCATATTCAACCCTGTTTTTTGAAGGGTCAAAGTCATACAGATTGCCGAGTATATATCTAAAAGTATTTCTTATCTTCCTATATGCCTCTGAAAGCCTTTTTAAAATCTCATCGGATAGCCTGATATCTTCCCTGTAGTTTTCTGAAGATACCCAGAGCCTCAAGACCTCTGCACCATATTTATCTATTACCTCCTGCGGTGCAATTACATTGCCGAGTGATTTGGACATCTTTCTACCCTGCCCATCCACTACATAGCCGTGGGTCAGGACAGATTTATATGGCGCCCTGCCTTTTATGGATACTGATGTAAGAAGTGAACTGTGAAACCACCCCCTGTGCTGGTCAGAGCCTTCCAAATATAAGTCAGATGGAAAGGAGAGTTCATCCCTCTTTTCTACCACTGTATAACTTACACCTGAATCAAACCAAACATCAAGGATATCTGCCTCTTTTTCAAAATCATTCCCGCCGCACTTATGACATTTTATTCCTTTTGGCATTAACTCTTTTACATCCTTATCAAACCACACATCTGCACCGCTTTTATCCATGAGATTTGCCACATACTCACATATCTCACGCGAAAAAATTGTCTCTTTACATCCCTTACAATAGAAGACAGTTATAGGGACACCCCATGACCTCTGCCTTGATATACACCAATCAGGGCGGTTTTCAACCATCTGGTATATCCTTTCTTTCCCCCATGACGGAATCCACTCCACTTTATTTATCTCATCTAATGCCCTCTTTCTTAAATCATTTTTTCCCATTGAGATAAACCACTGTGGTGTTGCCCTGAATATTACAGGCTTCTTACACCTCCAGCAGTGAGGATATGAATGTCTTATTTTCTCCTCTTTAAGGAGATACCCTTCCTCTTTGAGCATTTCATTTATTGACTTATTTGCATCCCATATCTTCATACCGCCGAAATATGGAAGCTCAGAGACAAACCTACCCTCATCATCAACAGGGTTATATATATCAAGCCCATATTTTAGCCCCATCTCATAGTCTTCCTGCCCATGCCCCGGTGCTGTGTGAACAAGTCCTGTCCCCTGTTCCAATGTTACATGGCTGCCGAGTATCAAGGGGGACTCCCTTTCCATAAATGGGTGTTTTGCCACAAGCCCCTCCAACTCAGAGCCGTCAAATGTATCCACAATCTCATAGTCAACAAAGCCAAGTTTATCCATTGACTCTTCCATAAGGTCAATAGCCATTATAAGAACCTCGTCTCCAACATCAGCCGCCCCATATTTGTAATCAGGATTCAATGCAATGGCAAGGTTTGCAGGGAGTGTCCATGGCGTTGTAGTCCATATCACAACTGATGTATCTTTTTGCTCAAGAGATGAGAATCTATTCCTACCGTTTGTCTTCAGCGGAAATTTTACATAAATGGAAGGGGATTCATGCTCCTCATATTCTACCTCTGCCTCAGCCAGTGCAGTCTTGCATGTTGGACACCAATGGATAGGTTTTAAACCTTTATATACACCGCCATTCTCGATAATCTTCCCCAGCTCCCTTACAATATCAGCCTCATAGGAATAGTTCATTGTAAGATATGGATTCTCCCAATCACTGAAAATGCCGAGCCTCTTAAACTCATCCCTCTGAATCTTAAAAAATTTATCAGCATATTCACGGCAGAGTTTTCTTATCTGTGATTTAGCCATACCCTTCTTCTTTGGTCCAAGCTCTTTATCAACCTGATGCTCTATGGGAAGGCCATGGCAATCCCATCCCGGGATATAAGGTGCGTCATAACCCTCCATTGTCTTGATTTTTACTATAATGTCCTTGAGAATTTTATTTAAGGCATGACCCTGATGGATATGTCCATTGGCATAAGGCGGTCCATCATGTAAAATATATTTTTGCTTTCCTTTGCGGGAACCCCGTATCTCACTATATATATCCATCCCTTCCCATTTTTTTAAAATTTCAGGCTCTTTCTGGGAGAGGTTTGCCTTCATTGGAAAATCTGTCTGAGGCAGGTTTAAAGTGGTTTTATAGTCCATATAAATTCATAATAGCAAAATCCTATTATTTTTCAAAACAAAATTGGCTGAATTTTAATAGAAACAATTTGACAAAGAATAGTTGTTTGGCAATAATGAAACCTTAAATAGTTCATTTGAGGGAAGTTTAATGCAGGTCTGGATATACACAATAGTCAGCGTTATTTTAGTCAGTGTAATATCATTGACTGGAATATTCTTTCTTTCTCTTGATAGGAATAAACTGAATAGTATATTGCTCCTCCTTGTCAGTTTTGCAGTCGGCGGATTATTCGGGGATGCCTTTATTCACCTCCTCCCTGAATCCTTTGAGAGAATCGGCACAAATCTAACCACCTCTCTTTATATCATGCTTGGCATCTTTATCTTTTTTATATTGGAGAAGTTCATCCGATGGAGGCATTGCCATATTCCTAATTCCGAAAAGCATATGCATCCGGTAGCGGCTATGAATTTAATCGGTGATGGAGTTCATAACTTGATTGATGGAATACTCATTGGAGCCAGTTATAGTGTGAGTATCACCACAGGGATTACTACTACGCTTGCTGTTATCCTCCATGAGATACCGCAGGAAATCGGAGACTTCGGCGTGCTTCTTCACGGCGGGCTTTCGTTAAAAAAGGCGCTCCTTTTTAATTTTCTATCATCTGTAACTTCAATCCTTGGCGCCGTTATCTCTCTATCAATAGGACCCCAGATTGAGGGTTATTCACTGGCAATGCTTCCGATTACTGCAGGAGGCTTCATTTACATTGCAGGGTCTGATTTGATACCCGAACTCCAGCATGAGGTAAAGGTATCAATATCCATAAGGCAGTTCACAGCCATATTACTCGGCGTTGGAATCATGGCTTCATTAACCCTCATTGAGTAAGTCAAAAGGAACAAAAACCTTATGAAACCACAGATTAACACAGATTTTCACAGATATTTTTAATCTTTTTTCTATCTGTGTTCATCCGTGTCCATCTGTGGTTGCTTTTATAATTTTCTATACATCGAAAAACTTATCAGATTCCAAAAACTTCAAAGCATCTTCTTTATCAGAGATAATCCCTTCAGCCCTCATTTCCTCTATTCCTTTAAGCAGTTCTCCGATTCCGGGTCCCGATTTTAAATTGAGTCTTTCCATTATCTCATCACCTGAAATGAGAGGGGAATTTATCTGTCTTATAAAGTCTTTAAAATAATAATCTATCATCCTCTTAACCAATCCCTCTATATCCTCAGCAGTATCATCAAAGATGCCAGAACCTCTTGTTGCGTTAATATCCGCTATGCTCAATAAACATATCAATACCCCGTCCTCTTTTGTATCCCTGAAAAATCTGAAGATTGCCCTGTTGGTTACCTTCTTCTCATTACTTAATAAAATAGGCCTCATGTGATTCCTGACCATAGCAGTCACTGTCTTACAGATATTATTCCCGAGCCTCAATCTCCGACACAATTTTTCAGCAATATCTGCAGAGATTTTTTCATGATTTATAAAATGCACATTTCCATTTTTGTCTAATTCCTTCGTCAAAGGCTTCCCTATATCGTGTATTAGGGATGCGAGTTTCAATACCTCTTTAGCCGATATTCCCTGTTCTAATACATTTGAAAGCATTTCATATAACTGTATATACCTATCAGAAAATTTCCTCTGAAGATTCTCAATTAACACCTCAAGGGTCTTAAGTGTATTTATAGAGTGTTCCCACAAAAAATATTTATGGTGTCTCCCCTGCTCCATATTCTCCATTGATTCAATCTCGGGGATAATCTCTTTAAGGAGACTCAAGTCTTTTAGTCTCTGGATATATATATGAGACTTATTACCTGATAGGATATTAAATAATTCGTCTCTGATTCTTTCAGTAGATGATTTTTTTATCTTATGTCCGTTTTCTTTTATCAGCGTCTCCAGTTTGTCATCTATTAAAAAATCTAATTGGGATTCAAATCTTATAGCCCTAAGCATCCTGAGGGGGTCATCATCAATAACCCCTTTATCATATACCTTTATTATCCTATTATTGATATCACTAATTCCGCCTGTAGGGTCTATATAATGCAATGCGGCATCTTTAAACAGGTCATCAAGATTTACTGCAATAGAATTTATTGTAAAATCCCTTAACCTAAGGTCATCTTCAATACTATTACCTCTTATCTTTGAAAAATCTAAAATAATCTCCTCATAGACTTCTGGCTTCTGGCTTCTGGCTTCTGGCTTCTTGACCACCACCCTTGACACAGACCTCTCCTCATCCAGAGGGAAATAGCTCCCCTTTACAGCATCCCCTACCCTCTTGCCAAATTGAAGTGCATCCCCATCTATAGCAAAATCAAGGTCAAGCCCTTTGACTTTAGACTCAAAACTCTCAGTTCTTTTGATTATCATATCTCTGACAATACCGCCGACCAAATACACCTCCGCGTCAAATTCATCCGATACGGTTTTTACTGTCTTGACAAATGGGAGAGATTTAATATTGTCTATTAATTTGCTGTTCACTTTAATGAATGGGGTTTATTTCTTCCCGTTAGCCAACAGATATTCATGGGGAATGGTTAAGCTGCCGCCTGAATGGATAAAATCTCGGGCAAAATATCTCACCTCATCCCTGATCTTGCCCCGCTCACCTTCAGGCAATGCATCAAACTGCTGTTTTAAAATATCCGATGCCTCTGCAATATCCCAATACTCATCAAATGAGTCAAATTGATAATTAAATGACTTCCGCTCTATTGTGAATTTTGAAAAACCTGCTTCACTTAGCAAAACTTCAAGAATACCCGGCGCCCCAAGAGAGGTTATCTTTGCAAGCGGAGGGTGTTTTTCCTTCGGCAGCCTTTTTTTAAATACCTCATATGACCAATACATAATCGGCATAGTCTCCGGAGTGCTCCATACAGCAATCGCAAATTGTCCATCCTTTTTAAGAATCCTGCACATCTCTTTTAATCCCTGAAGGGGGTCATTGAACAGCATCACACCAAAGCGGCATACTGCACGGTCAAAAGATTCATTATCAAATATCAATTTCTCTGCTGGCATACATTGAAAGGATATATTTCTGAGAGACTCTTTAACTATCTTTTTCTGTGCAGCCCTGACCATTCCCTCAGCAGCGTCAATACCTGTTATTTCTACACTGCCATTCATCCTCTTTGCAAGTGTAATCGCAGGCTCTCCGGTCCCCGATGCAATATCTATAACCTTATTACCTTTTTGAACATCAAGCACAAACAATAGTGCCTCGCCAACAGGTTTAAGCTGGGGCAGCCACATATCAAATTTCTCTGCAACCATGTCCCAATTAATCTGATTATCTTTTTCACTCATAGTTTTACTCCAAATTATTAATGGTGCGCCCGGGGAGACTTGAACTCCCAGCCTGCGGATTCGAAGTCCGACGCTCTATCCAATTGAGCTACGGGCGCATCCTTATAATTCCATTTTTTTGTTTTAATTTTTAACCTGCCTTTTAACCACCTTTAACTCATCAGCATCAAACACAATATTCTTACCTATCTTTTTTGACTTTAATATTTCTGCCTTAACCCATCTCCTGACCGTTATCTCTGCCACTTCCAGATATTCTGCTGCCTCTTTTATTGTAAAAGGTTCACGCCTGATATCATCAAATATCTCATCATGAATGTAAAGCTCTTTCTCAAACCCCTGCCTTGCAATAACTGTAAATAGTTTTTCCCTCTCCCTTACAGGCATCTCTAATATTTCTTTGTAAACCTTTTCTGCTGTTACAGTATGCATAACCCCTCCCTTATTTTATATAGAGTTTTAAATCTCTATAAAAGTTCTCGTGAGTGCCTATCATGTAAAAGATAATATCAGTTCCTTGTATCTGATAAGCAATTAAATACTTCTGTCCTTTAAACTTAAATTTATGGACCTGAAATCCTGTCAAATCTCCTTTCTTTAATTCGCCTGCTACTTCTCCCCTGAATATCGTTTCAACTTCATCCTCTATTACAAGCTGGAATGGTCTGTTTTGTTTCTTAACAAATTTTTTGAATGGATTTTTATAGAAGGCATCCATGATTAAATAAATTATCATTTATTTAATCATCTTTGTCAAGGCGTTAATTTCACTAAGCTAAAATCGGGATAAAATTATGCAGAAAATGATAGGAACACTTGAACTTATCATTGATTAAATCAACAGATTCAAACTTAACCATTTCAATAATATCTTTATTAAGCCTCCACCCTTCCTTAGCCTTACGAAACCATTGCTTTTTTATATCTTCGCTTACCATACGAAATGACCAATCCCTATAATAACCGCGTCTTGCTTTTTTGAGAGCATCTTCATTAATATCCGTCCCAAGGATAAGGATGTCCCAGTCTTTTATGGATGGAATCAGCTCATTTAATAGGATGGCAATGGAATAAGCCTCCTCTCCTGTTGAGCATCCCGCACTCCAGATTCTTAAGGCTCGTCTGCCCTTACGCAGTTCAATCAATTCAGGAAGGATGGAAAACTTGAGCAGTGAAAACTGCCCTCTGTCACGGAAAAAGTATGTCTCGCCAGTGGTCAGGCATTTAGTAATCTCCTGCCATTCAATCTTACTCTTATTATCTTTCTTAAAAAAATGATAATACTCCTCAGAGGATGAAAGCTTGAGGAACCTTATCCTTGCTGAAACTGTCTCAATAAATTTATCCCTATCCTGTTCTCTTATATTAAGACCCGTCTGCTCTGAAATGACCTGTATTAACAGTTTTAAAAGAGCGTCTTTCATAATCTTTAAATAGATTTATCGGATTAAAAAGGAAATAACTTAATAGCTACTTCAAATCTACACAAATGGTAAGACTTTGAATTTGGTATTTATCAACAGTCTTGAGGCATTGGCTGCAACTGCTATTGTCGGAAGCTCCTCAAGGGCTGCCGCCATGACAGGGCTTAAAATACCCACTGAGGCAAGCCCCATAGTTGTTACATCCCAGATTATTGAGAGTGCTATCCCCTGCCTGATTATTTTGTAGGTATTTCTTCCAACCATGATTGCATGAGGCACCTGAGACCAGTCATCCCTCATTAGTGCTA
>MHDO01000013.1:2034-9721 GCA_001805005.1 Nitrospinae bacterium RIFCSPLOWO2_12_39_16 | reverse complement strand
CCTTGGATGGACTATCTCCTCCAATTTCCTTCGTTTGACAGGGTCATTGAATATAATTTCACCGAGCCTTTTCCTGTTGATTATTTTATCCTTATTTATAATGTCTCTCCCAAAAAATTTTACTATCTCAAGCCATGCAGGTTTTTAAGGCTCAACAACCTGCCGTGCAATCTTGTCGGCATCAATTATATAAGCCCCAAGTTCTTTAAGTATCTGTGATACCAGACTCTTTCCTGTAGCTATTCCTCCGGTAAGTCCAACAAGTAGCATAAATCAAATTTTGAATGGGATTGGTATGAATGTAATGATAAAGATAATAATTGCAATTACACCAAGAATCTTATCTCCCTTATCAAGCGGTGTTGTTTCATCAATCAACTGCGGATGCCTCAGTCCGAAAACGAATACAGCCGCAATCCAGAAAAACCAGCCTTCCCAAAGGAATCCAAGCGGAATGAGGGAGATAAAGATGAGCCATGAAAAATACTTATGCCAGCTTTTGAACAATGAATATGTTATATGCCCCCCGTCAAGCTGTCCCATAGGAAGGAGATTTAATGCTGTTACAAATAGCCCTATCCAGCCTGCAAATGCTACAGGGTGAAGGAGAATATCGGCAGAATCATCTGTAACTCCAAGTATGGTTTTTGTCAAAAAGGAGAGGAGGAGTGATGAGCCAAGTGATATACCCCCTTTCATTTGTGACGGCTCTCTTACTTCAGACAACCAAAGCCCAATAATTGTTGCAGGTAGTGCAATACTAAAACCAGCAATAGGTCCAGAGACGCCTATTTTCAAAAGTGCCTTTCTGTCAGGTATGGGGGACTTCATTTTTATAAAAGCCCCAAATGTTCCGAGGAGTGATGGTGCGGGAATAAAATACGGCAGTGTGGCACTTACGCCATTCTTTTTTGAGGCGATATAATGTCCGATTTCATGTGTCCCCAGTATAAGCATAAGGGTCAGAGAAAATGGAAGTCCTTTATATATTAAATGAGGCTGGGCTATGGGGTTTATACCTTCCTGGATTGCCCCTGCCAGCATTGTGCTTATAAAGGTAATAAGCAGTAATAAAAGATGAAGAAACGGGAATTTCTTTCTTTCTTCAGTTTCAATTTCAAGCTCGCTCCATCTCTCCATGCGGATTAATGTTACAATACATACTGTAAAAATAAAAGTTAAAAGTTTAAAGTCATACTTCAGAGGCGAGACAATGAGTTTTACTACCAGTTGCTTTTAAGTTACCATAAAAATAGTCTCATGCTAAAATAATTTTATGCCAATTCAGGAAAATAAAGATACTTTTGTCAAAGAGATGTTTTCCGGTATAGCTCACCGATATGACCTTTTAAACAGACTTTTGAGTCTGAGGAGGGATGTTTACTGGAGAAGATTTGCTGTAAGAGAGCTTTTGAAAACAGGAGGTGGTTTCTTTTTAGATGTAGCAACAGGGACAGGGGATTGTGCAATAGAGATTCTAATGCAGGGGGAAAAGAGAAAAAAGGTTGTCGGAGTAGATTTTACCTCTGAGATGATTTACGCAGGGAGAAAAAAGATTGAAAGGGAGGGGCTTTCAGATTGCATCACACTCCTTGAAACAAATGCTATGAGTCTGCCATTTGAGGATAATTACTTTGATGGAGTCGTATCAGCCTTTGGTGTCAGGAATTTTTCTGATATAAAGAGAGGGATAAGGGAGATGAGGAGGGTCATAAGGAAAAATGGAAAGGTTGTCATACTTGAATTCACAAACCCATCCAATAAAACCTTTAAGAAAATCTATCACCTCTATTTTAAAAGAATCCTGCCATTTATAGGGGGAATTATTTCAGGCAAAAGGTATGCGTATCAATACCTCCCCGATTCGGTTATAGAATTCCCTGACCAGAAAGGATTAAAAAAGATTATGGAGGATGAAGGTTTGGGAGATGTTAAATATTTTAACCTCACATTTGGAATTGTGGCAGTTCATGCGGGGGTGAAATAAACTGGCTGGGGGACTAGGATTCGAACCTAGATAGACAGATTCAGAGTCTGCCGTCCTGCCGTTAGACGATCCCCCAAAGTCAAAATTTATATTATCAATAAGAAATTTAAAATTCAACTTTAATTAAAGAGGGGTGAAATTTTCTTGACAAATACAGGTTTCCTATGTAATTAATGAAATTGGTGGGGTTTTATGAACAAAAAACAGCTTAAGTTTGCAATTGGGTCGGTGATGATTGTTGCAGCTATAGGTTATCTTGTTGTAACCGGCATAAGCAAGACTTCAGTATATTACCTTACAGTTGGTGAATTGCTTTCAAAAGGGGATTCTGTTTATGGAGAGGGCGTAAGGGTAGAAGGCAAAGTTGTGGGTGGTTCAATAAAGAAGGACCCTACTGCATTAAAGGTAGATTTCAGGATTACCGATGGCAATAAAGATATAGCTATTCATTATGAAGGTATAATCCCTGACCTCTTTGAAAATGGCAGGGATGTTGTTGTAGAAGGAAAATATACCCGTGAAGGTGTTTTTAAGGCACATACCCTCCTTACAAGTTGTCCATCCAAGTATGAGTCTGCCGGCAAAGACCATCCAACAAATCAGTTTACAGTTGGTAGTTGATAGTCAATTATTGAATACCGACTGACGACTAATGACTATTAACTATAGACTGAATTTTTGTGAGGTTATATGAACGAAATTGGTGAATTGTGTATCCTGCTATCACTGGGTATTTCAATATATTCAGCCATAGTCCCAATCCTTGGTGTAAAAAGGGGGAGGGACGAATATGTTGCCAGTGCCGAGAATTCTCTATTTGTCACAGCAGGACTCATTACAATTTCCTCTGCAATATTGACATATGCATTTTTAAACAGGGACTTTAGTATTGAATATGTAGCGAATTATTCCAATAGAGACCTCCCCCTGTTTTATACTGTATCTGCATTCTGGGCAGGACAGAAGGGCTCTCTCCTTTTCTGGTCATTGCTCCTTTCCCTGTTCGCCGCTGTAGTTGTAATACAGAACAAAAATAAAAACAGGGATTTCATGCCCTATGTTATATCCATAATCTCTATCACACAATGTCTCTTTTTGCTCCTCATGACATTTGCGGCAAGGCCATTTGAATTGATCTATCCACCTGAAGACGGCAGCGGCTTGAATCCCATGCTTCAGAATCCCGGCATGGTTTTTCACCCGCCCACACTTTACATGGGGTATGTTGGTTTTACAATACCCTATGCATTTGCAATGGCTTCACTCTTAACAGGCCATCTCGGCGATGTATGGATAAAGACTACGAGACGCTGGACAATCTTCTCATGGTTTTTCTTAGGCATGGGAAACCTATTTGGTGCATGGTGGGCTTACAGGGTTTTAGGCTGGGGGGGATACTGGGCGTGGGACCCGGTTGAGAATGCCTCATTTATGCCGTGGCTTACTGGTACTGCATATCTCCACTCTGTTATGATTCAGGAGAGGAGGGATATGCTTAAGGTATGGAACATGGTTCTTATCGTATTAACATTCTCTCTGACTATATTTGGAACTTTCCTTACGAGGAGCGGTGTTATCCAGTCTGTCCATTCATTCGGTCAGGGTCCTGTTGGATACTATTTTCTTGCCTTCTTGATTATTGTAATAGTTTTTTCATCCTATCTTATTGTAAGCAGGCTTTCCATTCTAAAGAGTAATAATGAACTTGATTCCATTATTTCAAGGGAGAGCAGCTTTTTATTTAATAATCTTATACTGGTTGGTGCGGCATTTGCGACATTCTGGGGGACAATGTTCCCTCTGATATCAGAGGCGATAAAGGGTGAGAAGGTGACAGTAGGCCCCCCATTTTTTAATCAGGTAAATATCCCTATAGGACTTGCCCTTTTGCTTCTTGTCGGTATATGCCCTCTTATAGCATGGAAGAAGGCATCCATAAGTAATTTCAAGAGAAACTTTTTAATACCATTTATAGTATCAATTATAGGCGGCATAGCCCTTATGCCTGTTGGTACAGGACATCTTCTGGCATGGCTGTCTTTTACAATATCAATATTTGTTATAACTACAATAGTTATGGAGGTTTATAAAGGGGCGAGGGCAAGGATGGAGACAACTGGAGAGTGGTTTGTAAAGGCACTAGTTACTCTAATTAGAAAAAACAAGAGGAGATACGGTGGATATATAATCCATATTGGTGTTGTCTTAATGTATATAGGAATTACAGGCACATCTTACAATGTTGAGAAAGAGGCTACTCTTAATAAAGGGGAGGCTATGACTATTGGAGATTACAAACTTGTATATAGAGGTTTAGACCTTAAAGAACCAGTTCCAACAAAGGCTGAGGTTATTGCCACAATGGATGTGGAAAAGGGTGGAAAGAATATAGTAACCGCATTGCCAAGAAAGGATTTTTATAAGACAAGCGAGCAGCCTATTTCAAGAGTGTATAACATCTCAGGACTAAAAGAGGACCTTTATATTATTCTTGCAGGCTTTCCCATACCTTTTCAGAAGGATAGTCCGGCCACATTCAAGGTTCATGTAAACCCGTTAGTCAAATGGCTATGGATCGGCGGACTTGTTATAGGGGTGGGGACATTTATAGCCATGCTTCCTGATTGGAAGGGGAAAAGATGAGAGGCAAGAGGCAAGAAACAAATAAAAGTATGCAGTATGCAGTATGCAGTAGGCAGTGGGCAGTAGTTGGTGTGTTTCTATTTTTTTTACTGGTCACTGGTCACTGGTCACTGGTCACTGTATCAGCAGTAACTATTGATGAGAAATACAAGCCAGTATTTGATGAGCTTTCTGACAAATTCATGTGCCTCTGCGGGTGCGGTTCTACAGTCAAGACCTGTCCACATGAGGACTGCGGTTTTGCAATACCCCTAAAAAAAGAGCTAATTGAAAAAATCCAGAAAGGAGAGACGAGGGAACAGATTATTAGTTATTTTGTAGGGAAGCATGGTCAGCAAATACTTTCGGCACCCCCAAAGAAGGGATTTAATCTGACTGCATGGATTACCCCATTTGCAGCAATAATCATTGTAGGGCTGTTGATGAAGAAAATTATGGATAAATGGACAGCAAGGCAGAAGATAGAAAACAGAAGTCAGAAGACAGAAGAAGTAGAGGATAAATACAAAAGACTATTGAAGAAAGAGTTGGAGGATTTTGAGTGATTATATCTCTTGAGATATTGATATTTATATCAGCCATGTTTTTTGTAGGATATCCCATCTTTAAAAAGTCAGGAATCAGGGGCCGGGAGTCGGGAGTCAATGAGGCTTTAGGGGAGCTTATCCATAAAAAAGAGGTAGTATATACTTCTATTAAAGACCTTGACTTTGATTACAGGACAGGCAAGCTGTCAGAAGATGATTATAAGGAATTGAAGGAAAAATATGAGGTAGAGGCACTGCATATATTGAAAGATATTGATGATTCAGGAAAGAAAAAAACTACAGTGGATGAGGCGATGATAAAAGAAATTCTTCCTGAATCCGCCGAACCAATAACCGACAAAGATTTTATATTCTGTCCAAGATGCGGCACAAAGGCTAAAATGGGAGACAGCTTTTGTTTCAAGTGTGGCGCAAAACTGCCAAATCTAAATCTCACCTCTTAATAACTCCAGAACAAAGACCTGATTAGCCACAGAGACACAGAGGCACAGAGAAATAACCAATAACTGACAACTAACAACTGATAACTATGTTCTATGTTGTAGGTTGTAGTTTGTGTCTCCATGACTCTGTGGTTTATAATTTTCCTTTCATCCAAAAATACTTGACATCTTTATATTAGTATATTATATTATTAGCATATAATGAAATATGTGGAGGGAGAAATGGATAAACGAATTTTTGAGATGCATGCTGGCATCTGCACCATATTTAGTAATCCCAAAAGGCTTGAGATTATAGACCTCCTTCGTGATGGAGAAAAGTCTGTCAATGAGCTTTCAAGCCTTATGGAGATACCCCAGGCAAATCTGTCGCAGCATCTATCACTGATGAGGCAGAGAGGGATACTTGAAACAAGGAGAGATGGTGTAAATATTTACTACAGTATTGCCAATCCAAAGGTTATAAAAGCTTTTGAAATTATGCGAGAGGTTCTCCTTGAACAGCTTTCAATGCATGAGAAGATGTTTAAAAAAATAAAAAGTGCATAGGAGGTGAAAATATGAAAGGGCAAAAGAAAATACTTTTACTTCTTTTCTTTATGACATCAGGGTTGTTGTTCATTCCTTCTATAACAATGGGTGAAGATGTAGGTAATATTATTGTAGCAAAGGGTGTTCTTACTACGGAAAAGTGTTTAAAGACACCCGTATGTTATTTAGAGTGGTATGACCAATCTTCTCTGGTGCTTTTTACTGGGAAGAGAACTGTATACCATCTGGAGGCTAATGAGGTTCCTAAATGGAAATTCAATTCAGGTTTTGGAAAACAGGTGGCTATAAAGGGTGTCCTAAAGGGGAATAAGATAATGGTGAATGACCTTTTACCTCTGGAAGGAGGAGGTAAGATGTCAAAGGCTTGTCTGTAATATGGACGGGCAAGGGGCTTGGAATAATCATGTCCAGAATTTTAAAGCTCTTTCTGATCTGTATCCTTCTGGTTTTATATGCAGGTTGTCAGAAGGTCGAAGAGCAGAAGGGGAGTGTAGAGATTAAAATCCTGCCAGGCTATTTAGTGGAAAGTGAGGAGCTAACATCATCCACCAATAGCCCTGATGTAGTAATAGTAGATGCCAGGTCAGCCGAGAAATACCAAAAGGCACATATCCATAATGCTGTAAATATACCTAAAACCGTTTTTCGCACACCTGAAGATTTAGAGTATAAAAAAAATAATGGTTTTGCCATCTCTCCTGAAAAGGCTGAAAAGGTATTTGGTGAGGCGGGTATCGGTGCAAATAGCAGGGTCATTGTGTATGACAGTATTACCTTTCCTGATGCGAGTATAATCTGGACACTGCTTAAATATTATGGACATGACAATGTGCAGATTTTAAAGGGTGGATATGAAAGATGGGTTTCTGATGGGCATCCTGTAACTCAGGAAACAAAGATGCTTAAAAGGGCTGATTTTAAGGTCAAACCAAAGCCTGAGATGGTAGTTACATTGAGTTGGATACTCGATAATAAGAAAGATATAACGATTCTTGATATGCGTTCCTTCGCTGAATATATTGGAACTAATACAGCCGGTAATAAAAGAGGTGGCTCTATCCCAGGGGCTATAAATATTGAGTGGGTTGAACTTGCAGGTGATTCTACGGTTAAGTCGGCTGAGGAATTACAGAGGATACTCAATAAATACCGTATCAGTAGAGATAAAGAGATTGTTACTTATTGTAACTGGGGTATAGGCAGGTCAACTTATGGGTTTATGGTGTTGAAGATGCTTGGATTTGAAAAGGTGAGAGTCTATGGTGGCTCTATGGAAGATTGGTCGGTAAAGGCAGATTTGCCAATAGGGGATATAAAGAGTATTCCCGCAGACTTATAAAAAGCCTTAAACCACAGATGACAAAGAAAAAGACAAAAAATATTTAGCCACAGATTTACACAGATAAAACACGAATAAAAAAATAAATAATTTTCTAATTCTTTAGAAATCTGTGTCCATCCGTTAAATCTGTGTTATCTGTGTTCTGTGGTTAGTTTAGGAGGGGGGTAAGATG
>MHDO01000013.1:0-2025 GCA_001805005.1 Nitrospinae bacterium RIFCSPLOWO2_12_39_16 | reverse complement strand
GGGGGGCTTGTGAGATATTCCCGAATAATAGGGGCATTGCTTTTGAGAGATTTTAAGGCAATGAATTTCATGTTTACAGGGCTTGCAGTAGCAGCGATATTATATGGTCTTTCCGATTTGATAGGACTTGGAATAGTTCCGCGAATTAATGGATATTTTGGGATAGGTCATATTATCGGAGGTATCCTCTTCGGAATCGGTATGGGTAGTGCTGGGCTCTGCCCCGGCACCTGTGCAGCAAGATTCTCATCAGGGAAGTTATTGATAGGGGTGGGTATAGTGGGTATCTTTGTAGGGGTCTTTATGTATGATCTCCTCTTCCCTGTAGTTAGTGCCCTTGGAGGAGAGCCGAAGTTTATTACCCTATCTATGTTTTTTGATATTCCTTATGGTTATCTTGCTATTATCTTTGGAATCCTTTTTCTTGCCGTGAGTTTTTTCCTTTCAATAATAGACCCATCTAAGAAGTTTGACAATGTTGAGGAAGAAAAAAACCTTCTGCAAAGAGAATGGGGATGGCTTCCTACAGGCGCAGTTGCAGGGGTATTGATATTTATCAGCACTGCCATTGGGGAGTATCTCTCCTTTGCCGGTGGTTTCCTTGCCCTGGGAGCGCATCTGTCATCCATCTTTGGCTATTCCTTTCAGAGTGTCCCTTCATTGAATGAAAGCACCCTCTGGCGTGCTATGCTTGCCATAGGTGTCTTTCCCGGCGCATTCTTAAGCTCCTATCTTGCAGGGACAATCAGTCAGGAGAAGGTTACACCCCTTTTTCAGGAGGCATTCAGCTCCAATATAGGACTCAGGGGTTTCACAGTATTTATCAGTGGAGCCTTAATGACCTTTGGTGCCCTTATAGGCGGGGGATGCACCACAGGTGCCTTTATGTCAGGCTGGCCCACATTATCAATAGGTAGTTTTGTAATGGGGGGGACATTTTTTTTAGTTGCAATGATAATGGCAAATATTATGTTCATAGGCAGATACCGTCTTGTAAGAGAGGTTAAGGAGAGGTTCAGGCTTAATCTGGCAAATGACTAAAATTTCTGCCACGGACTTACACAGACTTAGAGAAAAGATAAGTTAAGCTGAAAACTGAAGAAAAGCGGGCTGAAGTAAACCTTAAGCCTTTTTTTCCGTGAAAGTCTTGTGGCTAATCTTTTTTTATGGACATAAATAGAAGGGAATTTATTAAGAAAGGTGCTATAGGGGGGGCTACCCTCCTCCTTTATCCTGCCTGCTTTACCCAATCAGAAGAAGGGGGATATGTCCCTCCCGAGTTAAGGAGGGTAAGCAATCTCACCCTTAATCTCTATAGAAAAGAACTTGATATAACTATGGGAACCAGCACAGGATACTCACCTCACTGTGTCAATTGTAAAGGGAACTGTGCGTGGAAGACCTTTGAAAAAGATGGGCGTATTGTAAGGGAGGAGCAGGTAGCAGGTTATCCCCAGATAGCCCCTGATATACCCGATGCAAATCCGAGAGGGTGCAATAAGGGTGCCCTCCACTCTCAATCCTTATACGAGAAGGACAGACTCTTATTCCCAATGAAGAGGGCGGGTAATAGGGGTGAAGGAAAATGGAAGAGGATAAGCTGGGATGAAGCTCTACAGGAGATAGCTGAAAAGGTAGTAGATATAGGCAGCAAAGGTGAATTTGACAAGATGATGGTATATGCTGGCACTGGCATACTCTCACCTGTGCGTAGATCTGCTGCACTCCGTTTTGGGTCTCTCCTTGGTGCCGTCAGATTCAATGTGGCAAGTGCAGTGGGAGACATGTTCCCGGGTGCCACAATTGCCTATGGTATCTCCACTGTTGGCTGCTCCTCTGAGGCATGGTATGAGGCAGATTATCTATTAATATGGGGTATAAACCCTACTGTCACAAGGATACCGGATGCCCATTATATCTATGAGGGAAAGTATAGAGGCGCAAGGGTTGTTTCCATATCACCTGATTATAATCCAACTGCAAGACAGAGCAGTCTGTGGATACCGATAAAGCCTGGCACGGACA
>MHDO01000012.1 GCA_001805005.1 Nitrospinae bacterium RIFCSPLOWO2_12_39_16 | reverse complement strand
CTTCTCTCATTTTCGCCATTCATATCCATAATCCAGACGCTGTGATCACCACCTGCCGTAGAAATATAAAGTATGTTTTTACCATCGGATGTAGGGTGCGGAGAATATTCATTTCTGCTCCACTTTGTAAGACGGGCAAGGTCTGAGCCATCAGGTTTGACAGACCAGATATCCCATCCTTCTTTGACCCTGTTTGAGGCAAAGATAATCCTCTCTCCATCCGGTGTCCAAACAGGGGATGTATCGGCTGTATTACCTGAAGTCAACTGTTTCATATTCTTTCCATCCGCATCCATAATATAGAGATTGGTAGAACTCCCCTGCTTTCTAACAAAGATAATCTTCGCACCATCAGGACTAAACTCTGCATAGTAATCCTCTTTATTTCCATCGGTGAGTCTTCTTATAGTATATTCTCCTCCATCTATTGCCTCTTGCATCTTGTCTATTGCATCTTGAATAAAGGAGACTGCAAATATCCTGTTTATACTTTTTGCTGATGACTGGTGGCTGGTGCTCTGATGTCCTTGAAAACCCTCCTGCTCAAATATAGCAATGACCTTTCCATCAGGACCAGCTGCAATCCTCACTCCGCATGTCTCCCCCTCTTTATTTTCAAGCCTCTCTGCCCTCCCCCACCCTATTCCCTTCCTATAAATATTTATATATGATTTAACATTAGCCTTTTCCCACTGACACCAGACCGCAACAATCTCACCACTTTCTGTAAAGACAACACTTGGGTTATATCCATCTTTTTTGCCTGCATCTATGATTTCTGGCTTTCCCCAGCCAAAATGTGAGTTGTATAGCCTTGCATGTATTCTTAAATTTTCTCTCTGACTCTCTGATTGCCATTGTGTCCATACTATTGCCATCTCACCTCTTGAATTTATTGCGCCCCTTATATGTTCCACATTACCATTTCCCGCATCAATCTCCAGCGGTTTACCCCAGCTACCATTTCTGTAATCAGCTGCATAGGCACTTAAATACTCTCCATCCCATCTCACAAATAATGCAGTCAACTCTCCTTTTTCATTAATAAAGAGAGTTGGTCTGTATGCATCTCTGAACCTTGAATCAAGTTTTGAGGGTGTCTCCCAACGAGAATAGGAATAGTTTCCTGAATATATCCTCTTTTTCATCTCATCAAGAAAAATGGGGTTATATACAGCCTTAATCCCCCTGCTAACCTCACTCTTCTTTTCAAGCCAATCTTCTTTCTTATGTATTATGTTTCCATAAGTTATCTTCTGACTTATGACTTCTGGTTTCTGGCTTCTGGCTTCTGGCTTCTGTAACCGGCTGACATAAACCTCAAGACCACCGGATTCTTCCTTATAATAAAGGACATAAAGATTACCTTTATCATCAAATATAGGATAAGGGAAAAAGGCATTGTCTGAACCACTATCTATTCGGAAAGCTCCAGACCAGCCCCCTAAAATCCCCCTGTCTCCCCCTTTAATAAAGGGGGACTGAGGGGGATTTGGGGAATAAAAATTTACATATATCCCCATCTCTTCGCCGTCCTTTGCCTCAAAAACCACGGCAGCATTTCCTTTACTATCAAAAACTATATCCTGCCCATCAACATTACCCACACCATTATCAATTGGGACAGCCCCCTGCCAGCCAATGTTAGTGGCAGTGTGAGTGTCAGTGTCAGTGTAAGGATTCTTATAATAATTGGCGAAGATTCTATATCTGCCATTACCAATCTCCTGTTTGAATACAGCTATAGCATTCCCTTCCTTATCAAATGCCACCTGTGCCCTATATCCGTTACCAATGCCTGAATCTATGGCAGTAGCGGATTCCCATCCTTTACCATTAATATACCGACTCGCAAAAATTCTATAAACATCACCACTTTTCTGTTCAAAGACAGCTATGGCATTACCTCTGGAGTCAAAGGCAATATCAGTCCTATAGGCATTTGAAGAACCTGAGTCTATAATAACAGGCGAACTCCATCCAAAACAGTAGGCAGTAGGCAGTAGGCAGTAGGCAGTAAGTGTAAATGTAAATGCAAGTATTCTTTTACTGACACTGACACTATTCACTGACACCATTTTTTCTATTTTTTTCCTGTTCATAGCAAACCTCCTTTTAAACCAATTCTTTTAGTCTTATCATAATCCCATCTATTAGCTCAAATTCCTCATCAAAGCTCAAATAAATTGCCTCGTTCCTCCCATGCTGAAAAAGCGTAATAGTTTCTGAGAAGGGATCAACCCAGATTATCCTTTGGACACCTATTGAAAAATAATCTTTTACTTTCTCATTAATCTCCCATTGTGTATTATCTTCAGAAATTATCTCTATGATTAAGTCGGGGGCTATTTCAAGCATTCCTATCGGTTCTATTGGGGATGTCTTTTTGCTAACATAAACAACATCAGCAGCCCTTAATGTTAGCGGACTTTTCCTTATAATAATTCCAACTTCCCCTGTGGCTACATAACCTTTGTCTTTTAAATTTCTTCTCAATATCTCTCCAAATATATTTTCTAATTTCCCATGTCTAAAACCTGTGGGTGTCATATATCTCCTTTCACCATCTATAATCTCATACCATCCCTCCGGGAGATGCCCTATATCTTCATATGTAAATACATTCTTTTCCAATACTGTAGTCATTTTTTTGCTCCACTTAACTCCCCTCCTTTGTAAGGAGGGGTAGGGGGAGGTAGAGATTACTTACTGACTTGATTAAACAAATCTTCTACGACCCCTTCCAAATTTGTTAAAATATCCCAATTCCTGTATCTGATTATTTGAAGACCTAATGCCTTGAGATAATCCTCCCTTTCTTTATCTCTTATAATTTGTTCTCCATAAGCATGAACATCACCATCAACCTCAACAACAAGCCTTTTTTCAGGACAATAGAAATCAACAATATAATGTCCTATCCCATGTTGTCGTCTAAATTTTAGTCCATTCATTTGCTTCCCCCTAAGTCGTAACCAGAGTCTCTTTTCGGCAGAGGTCATCTCATTTCGCAACTTCCTTTTAAAATCAAGATTCCTTTTCTCTCCCTGCTTTATCATTTATCTTATCCACTCTACCCCACCTACCCTCCCCTTACAAAGGGGAGGAATTAGTATTGACTCTCTGACTTTATCTTTACCTTGCCGCCCTTGTACTTATCTCCGTTGTGCTCAATGCACGATTGTATATAACCACATCATCAATCTTACCCCATGGACGTTTGAATTCTGCTGATGCATTTCTACCATTACCAAGCCTTGCTATAGATACAGCGGGCTGGTAATTTGAATATGTCCCCACCGCATTCCCATCTATATAGAAATAAGTCTTACCCTGTCCTCCAACTTTTTTTCCTACCGCAACAAAATGATGCCATTGTGTTGAGGAGAGACTGTCCATACCATTATACCCTGATGAGCGGAATCCTCCGCCATCTGCTGTAGAATATACCCCGAGATACCTTCCAATTGTATCCCCTACTATTATATGCTGTGTATTTCCATCACTTATCAGGGTATTTCTATTATCGCCGTTTGTCGGCAGTTGTCCATAGAACCATGCCTCTATTGTCCATTCATTACTTGTTAATGGGACACTGTTAGTTAATGATACATAACCGGTAGTCCCTGTAAGGTCCAATGCAGATCCGAACTTACCTGCTATCCATGTCCCTAATCCATTGTATCTGGTGCCGCTGTAACTCCCCACACTATCACCTACCGTATTATTAAGACCCTCATTAAATGTCCAATATGCTATTGTCCCTAAGAGGGCGTTAATATCAAATGAGCCTGTTATTGCTATTGCCCCTGATATTGGATTATTATGGACATCAAGTATCTCATTCCCAGATGTGTTCCCAAGCGTAATTATATCTCCAACTGCAACTGTGGGCGCACTTGTCCCTGTGCTTAAAGTAATTTTTAATGTATCATTCGGATGATAGGTCTGACTCCATGCCGGTGCTGGAGTGCCTAAATTCCCACTGCCATCAAGCCATGAATGCCCATTTGAAAGTTTCAATACATTGTTTATATTGCTCGCATTAATTGTTGTTGCACCTGTCTCACCGTTGAATACTATTGTTACTGAATCCCCTGCCTGGATACCAGAAGATACAGCATCCGATGTATTAGCCGCCCATGCCTCTGTCGGATACAGGAAGTGATGTAAATGAACTTCTGCATCTGTTAAGGCATAGTTGTATATTGCAACATTATCTATTACCCCCCTGAAGTATTCAGAACTTGTGGGGTTACTTGCATATCCATTCTTCCTCCCTATTTCTATTGTCCCCCCTACTCCGCTTACTGGATCTATGCTATGTCCAAGGGTCCCTGCAGTGTTAAGAGCAGTGGTCTTTTCTAATAGATGGTCTATGTAGAATCTAAAATGATTAACTCCAGCCGTAGTATCCCTTACCACTACCACAAAATGCCATTTTTCATCCCTCAAGTCTTTTGTTGTAACAGTTTCACACTTTGGATTGAGTCCTGTGGGTAATCCTCCCATATCGTATTCCCCTGCTCCATAAGGAGGCGAATTTCCAGTATTTGTCATTTCAGTTAATGATGAAAGGCTGTCGCAATGAACAAGCTGTCCACTCGGATTTATGGCAAGACTCCAGTAATTTGTTGGATTAGTGTTACTCTCCTGCGAGACGATTCTCATGTAGTTGGTTGGTATTGTTGTTGATAGTTTGACCCACGCCTCTATTGTGTAATCTGTCATGTTGAAGTTTGGACTATCTGATATTGTAACATACTGTGAATAACTATCGCTAAAGTCAAGGGCAGTGCCAGAATATCCAGAGGCCCATGTTGGCAGTGTGCTTCCACCGAGTGTTCCATTATTGTCATTAACACTATCTGTAGCCGTTACTGCTGACCCCTCATCTAAGTCATAGTATGCCACTGAGCCGTCAAAGTCCCCGCTTATGTCTATACTCCCTGTTATCACCCTGTTTAAATCCTTTATTGTTACTCCATCAAGTGTAATGGTGTCCCTATTTGTAACTGTAGGCGGCAGGAGCCCTGTGCTTAAGGTGATTGTCAGCGTGTCATTGGTATAACCACCCACGCTTGTTGACCATACTGCGCTCCCTATGTTACCAATTCCATCTCCAGATGTATCCCCATCCTTCCATGTATGTCCATTTGATAATTTTAATACTGTGTCTATGTTAGCTGCTGTTATTGAAGGTCCATTCGTCTCACCATCAAACCTTATTATTATCTGGTCGCCTGCATCTATGCCAGAATCACCTCCTGATGTATCTTTTGCTCGGGCATATTTTAGTCTTGCACCATAGTACTTTCTGATTTCTGCGTCCTCTAATGGTCTGTTATATACTGAGATTTCATCTATGGTAGTCCCGATAGCATGCATTCCTGCCCCAGTATTATTACCAAGAGCCCCTATAGCAGTGTATGCCTTATATCCTATTACTGAGCCGACAGGCTGTCCATCTATGTAGTATTTTGTTGTCCCTGCTGTCCCACTTCCACCTGTGCCTACTGCCGCTATCTGATGCCATCCGTTCTTAAGGTTCTTATGCAGATAATACCCTGTGCCTCTCTCCAGGCTTCCTCCCGGGTCCGTAGTCGGCGATACATTCCCTACTTCAGCATTACCGGTCCCTGTATGGATACATATAGCATGCTCATGATCACTGCTGCTATGTATAAGGGCATTGTCCATAATGCCATACACAGGAGTCTTAATCCACCCTATAATCGTCCATTCAGTCGGCATATTGAGGGCGCTATTGAGGGGGACTGCCTCATCTGATGCATCAATGGTTACACCCTTCGTCCCATACATGCCATCAGCCCAGAGATATGTCTGTGATGCTGTCGCAGTATTAGAACCAAAACTGTCACTGACTGTCGTCCCTGTCCCTTCATTAAATCTCCAGTAGGCTATCGCACCTGATGGCAGTTTGAAATCAAAATTCCCCAGCAATGTAATTGTATCCGATATTGGACGACCTGCAAAATCCTTTATTATATTGTTCAATGTAATTGTATCGTTTTTAGCAACTGTGGGAGTTGTTCCTGTTGTGCTTAATGTAATCGTAAGTGTGTCATTGGAATAGATTACAGTGCTCCATGCAGCGGTTGAATTGCTGCCCCATATATGACTGCTTGATAAGGATAATGCTGTCCCAATATTTGATGAGGTTATGGAATTACCCTCTGTTGCCTGGTCAAAACTTATAACTACCTGGTCACCTGTCTGGATTCCTGAACCCCCTAAGGGAGAATCATTACCTGCTGCCCCGCTGGCAAAGGCGCTCCTTGGCCATGCACCATAGCGGTTCTTTATTGTAGTGGCATTAAGAGCAGTATCATATACTACTATATTATCAATAGTATTACTCATAGGTCTGCTGCCATCGTAGGTGTTTCCAAGATATTTTATGTTACTCTGCGATTTATATGATGCTGTGCCAACCGATACCCCATCTATGTAGAACTGTGTTGTTCCTGCTGTCCCGCTTCCACCACTCCCCACTGCTGCTACATGATGCCATCCTGTGGTAAGATTTTTTAAATTGTAATTTGGGACATAGTAATAACTATTCCCATAAGATGTTCCAAGATATTTTGTCGAATCCTCTATTATTATCTGGTTCTCATTCGATGTTGAATTGGATGATATTAGAGTATTTTTCTGTTGACCCGATACAGGTACAGTTAAAGGCCATTTAAACCAGCCTTCTATAGTCCAATTGCTGGTAAGGGTGTACTGGGTTATATTATTATATTCATTGCTTGCATCAAACAACACTCCATTACTAAATCTACCTGCCGGATAAGTTCCAGTAACTGTCCCATTATAAGTTCCAATATAGTCATTACCATTACTTTCAAACTTCCACCACGCCTTCATACTTAATGGGACATCAAAATCTCCTGTGATAGCCAAGGAGGAGCTTATCGGTGCCCTGTATTTATCTATTATGACACTGCCGCCGAGGGTGATTGTATCTCCAACAGCTACAGTCGGGGCAGAGGTAGTACTGCTCAAGGTTATTGTCAGTGTATCATTCTGATAAGTGGCTGTCGTCCATCCAACACTACCTATTTGACCACTCCCATCTTTCCATGAATGTCCATTATTAAGTGCAAGGACTATATTTATATTCCCTGCATCTATTGTTGGAGGGGTATCGCCTGTCCTACCTATCTGCCCATTGAATGTTATAGTTACCTTATCACCTAATCTGTATTGACCTGTATCATCAATCGCATAAGCCTTTTGCAGGACAGTCCCTGACGCTGTGCCAAAGCTGCCTGTGAGTGCCCTACTTTGAGATACGATTAGTTTGCCTGTTGAATCAGTTATAGTGCCATCAATTGTAATTGTATTACCTGCTGCCACAGTCGGCGCTGCCGGTGTTGTATCCGGCTGTGTGGCTGGTCCACTCAAGGTTATCGTAAGTGTATCATTGGCATTTGTAGTCTGACTCCAGTTTGCACTTACTATAACTCCATTAACTCCATCACCATCAAGCCATGTCTTGCCTGATACTGGCAGGATTGTATTTATATTGGTTGCATCTATTGTTGGGGCACTTGTTGAGCCGCTGAATTTGATAACTACCCTGTCACCTGATTGAATATTTGGTCCCCAAGTTGAATTATCATCTGCAACTGCACTGCTTGATGTTACCGTAGAAGCAACACCAAAACTGCCTGTAATCGCTCTACTACTGACGATTGCCTTGCCTGTTGAATCAGTTATAGTGCCATTAATTGAAATCGTATCACCTACTGCAACAGTTGGACGAGTCGGTGTTGACCCCAGATAGGT
>MHDO01000011.1 GCA_001805005.1 Nitrospinae bacterium RIFCSPLOWO2_12_39_16 | reverse complement strand
GACAGACACTTATTTAATGAAGGGAATCACCTTCGGATTTATGAAAAACTTGGCACCCATATAATGGATTTGGATGGCATTAAAGGTGTCCATTTTGCAGTCTGGGCACCAAATGCAAAGAGGGTCAGTGTAATCGGTGATTTCAATAAATGGGATGGACGAAGACACCCGATGAGGATATTGGGGAACTCTGGAATATGGGAGCTTTTTATACCTGGACTAAAGGAAGGGGATATTTATAAATATGAAATAAAAACCCATCATAACCACCTTCTCATAAAGTCTGACCCTTATGCCTTCTATTCTGAGGCAAGGCCAAAAACTGCATCTGTAGTCTGGGATATAAATAAATATAAATGGAATGATAGTGAGTGGGTAGAAAACCGCGATAAAACCACTCCGCTCGACAAGCCTCTATCCATTTATGAATTGCATTTAGGCTCATGGGCAAGAAAGACTGAGGAAGGTAATAGATTTCTGACATACAGAGAGATTGCCCATCTCCTGATTGACTATGTAAAAGATATGGGATATACGCATATCGAGCTTATGCCGGTTATGGAGCATCCATTTGATGCATCGTGGGGCTATCAGGTAACAGGATATTTTGCCCCCACAAGCAGATTCGGCACCCCTGAAGATTTCATGTATTTTGTAGATTACTGTCATCAGAACAATATCGGAGTTATCGTTGATTGGGTGCCTGCCCATTTCCCCAGAGATGGACACAGCCTGATTCAATTTGACGGGACTTCCCTCTATGAGCATGAAGACCCAAGAAAAGGAGAGCATCCCGACTGGGGGACACTCATTTTTAATTACGGTCGCCATGAGGTGAGAAATTTTCTAACGTCAAATGTCCTCTTCTGGTGCAGAAAATACCACTTAGACGGTCTTAGGGTGGATGCAGTGGCATCCATGCTCTATCTTGATTATAGCAAAAGGCATGGTGAATGGGTTCCGAATACATATGGCGGAAGGGAAAATCTTGAGGCGACAGATTTTTTAAAAAAGATGAATGAGGTTATTCATGCGGAGTTTCCGGGAATCATGACTATTGCAGAGGAGTCCACATCATGGGGAGGCGTCTCACGCCCTACATATCTTGGTGGTCTTGGATTTACATTCAAATGGAATATGGGGTGGATGCACGATATCCTTGAGTATATAACTAAAGATCCCATATTCAGAAAATATCATCATAATAATCTCACATTTGCAATGTTATATGCATTCCACGAAAATTTCATACTTGTTTTATCACATGATGAAGTGGTTCACGGTAAGGCTTCACTCCTAAGTAAGATGCCCGGTGATTTCTGGCAGAAGTTTGCAAATCTTAGGCTGCTTCTTGGCTATATGTATGCCCAGCCCGGCAAGAAGCTCCTTTTTATGGGTGGAGACATGGGACAGTGGCATGAATGGAATCATAACCAGAGCCTTGACTGGCATCTCCTCCAATATGAACCGCATACAAAATTGCAGAGATTTATAAAAGACTTAAATCAAATTTATAAAACAGAACCTGCCATGTGGGAGGTAGATTTTGAATATACAGGTTTTGAGTGGATTGATTTCCACGACTGGGAGAGGAGTATTGTATCATTTATAAGAAAGGGTAAAGACTCTGATAATCACCTCGTATTCGTTTTCAATTTTACACCTACCCCCAGATTTAACTATAAAATCGGTGTTCCCTCACACTGTTTTTATAAAGAGATACTAAACAGCGATTCTGATATTTATTACGGCAGCAATCTTGGTAATGAAGGGGGAAGATGGTCAGATCAGGTTTTATGGCAGGGGAAACCCTGCTCTTTAAACATTACCCTCCCGCCTTTGAGTGCCATCGTTTTAAAACCTGAAAAAGGTTAAAACTTAAGACAAAAATTCTACAGATACATCATTATAAAAGAGAAGCCCTTTTTGGGTTAATTTGAGATTTCCATTATCAAACACTATAAGATTATTGTTCAAAAGCTGAGATATTGTATCAGAAAAAACTGTTTTTAAATCTACACCGAAGCGTTTTTTAAAATATTGTAGATTTATCCCATCAAGCATCCGAAGCCCCATCATAATGGTTTCTCCCATTGTTTTCCTGTTCTCAAGTTTTTCCTCCCCTTCAATAACATTAAAAACCTTTTGCCCCCTTGCCTCCTTAGTTCCTTGAATCCTTTTTATATATTCCACTGGACTTTTTATATTCCATCTCCTCTCTCCATTTATATAAGAATATGCACCAGCACCCATGCCGATATATTCTTCATTCTGCCAATAAATCTGATTGTGCAAACACTTCTTGCCATGTTTAGCAAAATTTGATATTTCATAATGCCCATAACCTGCCATCGTTAGAAGTTCTATTCCTCTCTCATACATCTCTAACTGTTTATCTTCATCAGGTAATTGGTAGCCGCAGGCTTTAGCCTGCGTTTTACTCCAAAACTGTGTCCCCTTTTCTATTGTCAGATTATATGTAGAGATATGGTCAGGATTTAATTCAATGGCAGTTTTAATATCAGATTCCCAATCATCTATTGTCTCATCAGGTATGCCAAACATTAAATCTATAGAGATATTTTCAAAATTAGCATCTCTTGCTAATAAAACCTGTTGATACGCCTTCTTTGAATCATGCACCCTTCCGAGTTTTTTTAAGAGTCTGTCATTAAAGGACTGAACACCTATACTTATCCTATTAAATCCTTCCCTTCTTAACTCCCTTAATTTATCTATAGTCAATGTCTCAGGGTTTGCCTCAATTGTAATTTCCACATCAGCTCTTAAATTAAATAGACTTTTGCACGATTCCAATATCTCTATTAATTGCCTCGATTCAAGAACTGTCGGTGTGCCGCCGCCAAAGAATATTGATATAATTTCATAGGGCTGATAGCTGATTATAGAAATTTCTTTTTTTATCGCTTCCACATATTCATTAATAATCCCCTCCATATTGCTGTACGAATTAAAGTCACAGTAGCCGCATTTCTTAATGCAAAAAGGAACATGAATGTAAATGCCTATTTTTTTTCTCACGTTTTTATTATACCACTTATCAAATTTTTATTGATGGATGCAAAAAATAATGTTACAAAAGGAAATATGATAAAGCCATTTAAGGGAATTTTGCCAAAGATTCATGAAACTGTTTTTGTAGAAGAAAGTGCCCAGATTATAGGTGATGTAGAAATCGGGGAATACTCCAGCGTGTGGTTCAATGCAGTTGTAAGGGGGGATGTAAATTATATAAGAATCGGCAAAAGGACAAATATTCAGGATGGATGCCTCCTCCATGTAACAAATAAAACCTATCCACTATTTTTAGAAGATGAGGTTACAATAGGACATGGTGTTACGCTACACGGTTGCAAGATAAGGTCAAGGTGCCTTATTGGCATGGGAGCAATAATTTTAGACGGAGCAGAGGTTCAAGAGTTTTCTGTTATTGCCGCCGGTTCAGTCGTAACAGAGAAGTCTGTAATACCTTCAGGCTGGCTGGCAGTAGGAAGTCCTGCAAAGCCAAAGAGGGAGCTTACAAAAGAGGAAAAAGACAAGATACTTCAATACGCTGAAAATTATGTAGGATATATGAAAGACTATAAGTGACCATGTTATTCAAACAAGCAAGTTTTGTTTTACTGCCTCTCTAAATTTCCCCATTAATAAAGTAGTTGCCCTGCCTGGAGATTTTTTGCCGATTTTAAAACCATCTACCTCTTTTACAGGCATTATTTCAAATGTAGTGTTTGTTAGAAAACACTCATCTGCCTTTACTAATTCATCCTTTCGAAACTTCTCCTCTTTAAATAGGATATTATTATCCTTTGCTATCTGAATAACAATCTCCCTTGTTACGCCATCAAGAACATCGGAATCTGCCGGAGGTGTAGTCAGAACCCCTTTTGAAACAATAAAGATGTTACTAACAGTCCCTTCAGCTATATATCCATCTTCAGTAAGCATTATGCCCTCAACGGTATTTTTCTCCTTTGCCTCTTTTTTTGCAAAAAAATTAGGCAGATAGTAGTTACATGCCTTCAGTGGACTTTTGATATAATCAGGGGCTATCTTTTTAATAGATGTTACAGCTATTTTAATTCCCTCTCTGTACCATTCTTCAGGATAATGTTTAAACTCCTTTGCATAAACAACGACTGTTGGAGACTGGCATAAATCAGGGTCAAGCCCAGGCTCTCCTTCACCCCTTGATATGGTAATTCTGATGTAGGCATCCTTTAATTTATTTGCCTTAACTGTATCCTCTATAGCCCTTTTTATTTCTATTTTACTCATTGTCATATTCAGATAAACAGCATCTGCTGATCTGAATAATCTCTCTACATGTTTATCAACCATAAACACCTTTCCCTTATAAGCCCTCATTGTCTCAAATACACCATTGCCATAGAGAAAGCCATGGTCAAGCACAGAGACCTTTGCCTCACCCCTTGGCAGGAATTTTCCATTTATGTAAATCAGTTCATCCATTTTTTAATGCCTCCATAATTGCCCTTGCCTTAAATAGTGTCTCCTCATATTCCCTTTCAGGTTCAGAATCTGCTACTATCCCTGCACCTGCATGAAAATATATTTTATCACCTTTCACCAATGCACTCCTAATCATAATATTTAAATCAATCATTCCGCCATAGCCTATATAACCCATAGAGCCAGTATAAATCCCCCTTCTTACAGGCTCAAGCTCATCAATTATCTCCATACACCTTACCTTTGGACACCCTGTAATTGTTCCTCCGGGGAAACATGCCCTTAACATATCAATAAACCTGATATCCTCCCTCAATTCTCCTGCTACCTTTGAAACAATGTGCCATACATGGGAATAAGATTCAAGTGTCATTAGTTCTTCTACCCTGACACTCCCATATTTGCAGATCCTTCCAAGGTCATTCCTTTCTAAATCCACTAACATTATATGCTCAGCTCTCTCTTTCTCATTTAACAGCAGCTCTCGAGAAAGGGCTGTATCTTTTTGACTATTTATTCCCCGTGGTCTTGTTCCTGCTATTGGCCTTGTTTCTATATGTCTGCCATTAACTTTTATCAAACGTTCAGGTGATGCACTAACAATTTGCATATTACCAAAATCTATATAACCTCCAAATGGTGAGGGGTTGATGTAATTGAGTCGTTTATAAAATTCCCATGGGTCTCCTTCAAATTCCGCCTCAAATCTCTGAGATAGATTTGCCTGAAATATGTCACCTTCCTTTATATACCCCTTCGCCTTTTTTACCATATTAATAAATTGGGGCTTTGTCATATTTGATTTTAGGTTTTTGGCTTTAAACTGGTGACTGGTGACTGGTGACTGGTGACTGGTGATTTTTGATACTATCCTATTCAATCTCTCTGCCCCATATTCATATTCCTCACCTCTTTTCAGACAGACTATAACCTTTATGGCTTTCTCCAAATGGTCAAACACTATAACCTCATCTGTAAAACCAATATAAATTTCAGGAATATGAATGTCATCAAGGGCAATTTTAGGTATCTTCTCAAAAAGACGAACAATATCATAGCCAAAATATCCCACAGCACCACCCCAGAAATGCGGGAGATAATCTATTCCATTTGATTTACAACTATCAAGCAGCGATTGCAATTGCAAAAGAGGGTTTACATCGTGATTACCTTTAATAAAAGGTTTATGAAAAGCCCCTAAAAATGAGTAGCAGGAGTTAGGAGATATATTTCCGCTGTTCAGAAGGAAGGCAAATGGATTGCCTTTGAAAAGTCTCTCAAATAAATCTATAGGCGTCTCGCTACTTAATGGCAGAGTTGTAAAGATTGGAATAAATACATTATTCTCTTTTAGATTATAAAATTGATGAATATCTGGAAATATCTTTAACACCTTATCATTATACACATTTGAAATTATAAAATTAAGAGGGTATAATCCTTTTGTTATGTCATTGAAGATAATTATTGATGGATACAATCTCTTAATGGCATCTGACAGATTCAGAAGAGATTTTATCAGTTCTTTTGATGAAACAAGGAAGAAATTCATTGAAAATCTCTATAGCTATAAAAGATTAAAGGGGCATGATATTACTGTAGTGTTTGATGGGTGGAAGAGCGGATACCCTGTAGAAAAAAGAGAGGTAATAAACGGTATTAAAGTAATATTCTCAAGGATGGGCGAAAAGGCTGATGAGGTGATTAAAAAAATGGTGAAAAATGGGGATTTCTCTACCGTTGTTACTTCTGATAGGGATGTGGCTAATTTTGTCCTAAGGCATGGTGCAGTTGTTATATCATCAGGGGAATTTGAGGAAAGCCTGATGCTTGCAGAAATCTCAGCACTGAAGGGGGAGTCAGAAGAAGATGATTTTGAGGTAACGCTAACAACAAAAAAGAAGGGCAATCCGAGGAGACTCTCAAAAACAGAGAGAAAGAAGATGCAGAGATTAAGGAAATTATAAAAGCAACCACAGATGGACACGGATGAACACAGATAGAAAAAAGATTAAAAAATATCTGTGAAAATTTGTGTAATCTGCGGATTAATCAGGTTTTTATTCTTATGAAAAAATATATATCTTTTATTTTTACGCTAATTTTTTTACTTTGGAGCAAAGACCTTCCTGCTGTAACTGCCCAGAATATAAAGCTCTCCAATGGGTTTGAGGTCATCCTGATTGAAAATCATCAAAGCCCTGTTATTTCATGCGTTGTTACTGTGAAAACAGGGGCATCTAATGAGGATTTCTCAAATAGTGGAGTCTCTCACATGCTTGAACACCTTCTATTTAATGGGACGAGAAAAAGGACACAGGAAGAACTCTACAGAGAGACAGATTTTTACGGTATTTACAACAATGCACACACCGATATGGATTATACAAATTATATAGTCCTTGTAGAAAAATCCCACATTGAAAAGGCACTGGATATTCAGTCTGACATGCTCTTTAATTCCATATTCCCAGAAAATAAATTTGAGAAGGAGAAGGGGATAATCCTTAATGAGATTGCAAGGGATATGTCAGAGCCGTCTTCATTTGAAGATGAACTTTTTAATTTGAGATTTTTTGATGGGACGCCATATAACCTGCCTGTCATAGGACTTCCTGAAACAATAAAAAACATATCAAGAGAACAGGTTAAGGAATATTATGAAAGATATTATATCCCCAATAATATGACTGCCCTTATTATGGGGGACTTTGATAGTAAGGATATGCTGATGTTCACAAATAAATACTTTGGAAAATATCCGCCACAAAAGCCGTCAAAGGAGCAGACTTACTCTTTGAAGATTAAAGGTCAAAGATTTGAGGCAAATTCTAAGGTCATACATTCATCTATAGATATGGGGATGCCTTTGTCAGAAATCGATAAGGAAGATTTTTATAGTATGTCCATAATAACCGCAATCCTTGACTCGGAACTAAAAGAAAGGATTAATAGAAATCTTCATGAAAAGAATAGGGCAGATGTCTTTGATATTAATGCATCAATAGATTTTAACAAACACTTTTCTCTCTTAAAAATATCTGCCTCCTTCCCCCCAAATTTAGGGCCACAGGATGTTGAAAATGCCATAATTGAAGAATTAATTAAATTTAGCAGCGAACCAATAGATGAAGACAGGAGAAAAGGGATTGTATTATCTGTAAAGGTGCAGGAGATCTTTCTTTCAGAAAAACCCCATTACTACGGAATGGTAAAGGGGAAGTTTATTGCTGTCGGCGGATGGAATTTTGCAAAAAATTATGTCCAGAATTTAGAGAATGTATCAAAAACTCAATTAGAAAAAATTGCAAAGAAATATCTGTCAAACCCTTCTTTTATGATTAACCTGATTACGCCAGGAGATAGCTCAATTGAAGATATTAGAAAACAGATTAAGGGAGACTATTATCAAAAATCAATAAAAGAAGAAG
>MHDO01000010.1 GCA_001805005.1 Nitrospinae bacterium RIFCSPLOWO2_12_39_16 | reverse complement strand
ACAGCGGTTCAAGGGATGAGGAAGATAAAAACAGCGGAATCTCTCACTTCCTTGAACATCTTGCTTTTAAAGGTACAGAGAAGAGAAGTGCCAGGCAGATTGCCTTTGAGATGGACTCCATCGGTGGTCAGATAGATGCCTTTACAAGCAGGGAATATACATGCTACTCAGCAAAGGTTCTGGATGAACACCTGCCGGTTGCCATTGACCTCCTTTCAGACATACTATTAAATTCTACTCTTAAACCTGCAGATATAGATAAAGAAAGACAGGTAATATTAGAAGAGTTTAAGTTTGTAGAAGATAACCCGGCAGATTATATATACGACCTCCTCTATCAGAGTGTATGGTCATCCCATCCGCTTGGACGCTCCATCCTTGGAAATCATGAATCAATAGAAAAGATTGATAGAAATAAACTGGTTAATCACCTTGATAATCATTATATCCCGAAAAATATTATAATTGCGGCTGCCGGAAATATTGATGAGTGTAGATTAAATGAACTTCTTGAAAATGCATTTGGCAGTTTGAACAAAAATGCCTCATCAAGCAGAGAAGCACCTCCTGAGATAAAAAGAAATTTTATTGTTAAGGAAAGGGAATTGGAACAAGTGCATTTTTGTCTCGGGACAAAGGGGCTTAGAAGTGCCGATGAGAGCCGATTTGAAGGGTATTTATTAAATACAATACTCGGCGGCAGTATGAGTTCAAGGCTTTTTCAGAAGATAAGAGAGGATTATGGACTTGCTTATTCCATACATTCTTTTATATCGCCCTATGCCGATACAGGGCTACTTGGAATATATGCAGGGACCAGTGCTGAATTTTTTGAAAAGGTCTTAAAGATGTCATTGGAGGAATTCAAACTTTTAATGACTGTTAAAGTGTCAGCTGATGAATTGAAAAAGGCAAAAGAACAATTAAAAGGGAATTTGATGCTCTCTCTTGAGAGTTCCAGTAGCAGGATGAATCAGCTTGCAAAACAGGAAATGTATTTTGAGAGGTTTTTTTCATTAGATGAGATTATTGATGAGATAGAAAAGGTTACAGAGGAAAAGATTCAGAGACTTGCAAATAGGCTGCTTGACAACTCATTTTTTAATCTGGCTGTTCTCGGACCTGTCAAAAAGGAAAAAATCTCAATTGGTTTACTGACTGACAACTAATCATCTACTTTTAAGGAGAAAGGAAAATGGATAGGCATGTAGTAAGCGGTTCGAATCTAATAAATGAAATTGTAAGTAGGATTAAACCTATTCCGCAATCGGCATACGAAAATGTAAAAAAGAGGCTTGATAATCTGACGAAGCCTGTGGGGAGTCTGGGAAGGCTGGAAGAACTGGCACAGAGGTATGTGGCAATTAGAGGAGTTGATAACCCTAAACTTGAGAAAAAAGTAATCTTTACATTTGCAGGTGACCATGGTGTGGCAGATGATGGTGTCAGTGCCTATCCAAAAGAGGTGACCCCCCAAATGGTCCTTAATTTCCTGCGGGGCGGTGCCGGGGTCAATGTCCTGGCAAGGCATGTGGGAGCAGAAGTTGTAGTTATAGATATTGGAGTGGATTATGATTTTGAGCCGGCAAATGGCTTGGTAATAAAGAAAATAGCCAAAGGAACAAAGAATATGATAAAAGGGCAGGCTATGACTCGTGAAGAGGCTATTAGAGGTATAAGTGTAGGCATTGGGCTTGCCGAGGAGTGGACAGAGAAGGGTGTGGATGTTATGGGGACAGGGGATATGGGGATAGGCAATACAACACCAAGCAGTGCAATTACTGCTGTTATGACAGAAGAGCCTGTAGAAAATGTTACGGGAAGAGGAACCGGAATTAACGATGATGCTTTCAGGAAAAAGGTTGATATTATAAAAGAGGCAATCAGGATTAATAAACCTGATGTAAAAGACCCTATTGATGTCCTTTCAAAGGTTGGCGGTTATGAGATTGCCGGTATTGCAGGGCTGATATTAGGGGCTGCATCAAGAAGGATTCCTGTTGTAGTGGACGGCTTTATATCAGGTGCAGGTGCCCTCATCGCCTTGGGCATCCAGCCAGCAGTCAGGGATTATATATTTGCCTCCCATCTTTCTGTGGAAAAGGGGCATATGGCAGTGATTAAGAAGCTTGGTAATAATGCACTGCTGGATTTGAACCTCAGACTCGGTGAGGGGACAGGTGCAGCACTCGGAATCGGCTTGGTAGAGGCAGGATTTAAAATCCTGACACAAATGGCGACATTTGAGAGTGCAGGGGTGTCAAAATCCAAATAATCTCTCCAAATATATAATCCTGTTTATATTAATCTGTATTATCCTCAGTTTATAATTCCAATCTCAAAAGAACAAAAACTTGATTAATCCGCAGATTACACAGATTACACAGATGACAGCAATGCTGTCATTCTGAGGGCAAAGCCCGAAGAATCTAAAAACATAGATTCCTCGCTTCGCTCGGAATGACATTTCTGCGATAATCTGCGAAATCTGCGGATATATAATTTCCTTTACAAGAAGCAAAAAGAGAAGATGAAAGATTAGATAAATTTTGTTAAAATAGGAGCCGTGAATATACTTCGTAATATTATTTATTCATTTCAAGAGGCATTTGTCAGTATCCGTGTCAATAAGGGCTTAAGCACCATTACAATCGGAACTATAGCAATCTCAATGACACTCTTCGGCATATTCTTCCTGATTTATATAAATCTTCAGAAGGTGGCAACAGGGCTGAGGGGCAAGGTGGGGATGGAAGTATATCTAAAAGAAAATATATCTAACGCACAACTGGATTCCATCAAAAAAAATATCTCTTCTTACAGTGAAATCAAAAAATTCTCTTATATGTCAAAAGAGGATGCGCTATCTAATTTTAGAAATAAGCTTAAGGACAAAAAGACGATATTGGATGGGCTTGATTTTAACCCCCTTCCTTCATCTTTCTTTATTGAGTTAAAAGAAGATTTTAGAGGGCTGGAGAGTGTGGAATCTGTGGCAAGAAGATTGTTGGCTATGGAAGGTGTGGAAGAGGTTGAATACGGAAGGGAATGGATTGACAGGTTTGAAACTCTCATAATGTTTTTAAAACTGGGGATGACTGCAGTGGGGGGTGTATTGGCAGTGGGTCTGCTTTTTATCATCTCTAATACTATTAAATTGTCTGTTTATTCCCGTTTGGATGAGATAGAGATTATGAAATTGGTGGGTGCTACAAACAGTTTTATTAAAGCCCCGTTTATTATTGAGGGGATAATTCAGGGTCTTTTAGGCACGATTGCCTCTCTCGTATCACTGATTGTTGTTTATAAAATTATTATAAGCAGGATAAGCAATTCAGTGATGTTGACATTTGGACTTTCTGACATTTCCTTTATCCATCCGAAGGCTGTGCTTGCTATGATTATAGCAGGCATCTCTCTTGGCCTCATAGGAAGTGTCTTATCACTCGGGAGAATTTTAAGAGTCAGAACATGAACAGAAGTCAGAAGTCAGAAGTCAGAAGTCAGAGATTAAAGATTAGAAAGCTGTTTTTTCCCATCTGTCTTCTGTCTTCTGTCCTCTGTCTTTTGTCTTCTGTTTCTCATGCTGAGACTATTGATACTCTGACTGTAAAGATTGAAAAAGAGAGGCAGGAGCTTAAGGAAATAGAAGAAAAGATTAACAGGCAGAAGACAAAGGTATTGACAGTAAAGAGGGAAGAAAATTCAATCCTGTCAAAATTAAATATAGTAAGCCGCAGTTTTAAGATTATAGAAAAGGAACTGAAGGTTTATGATCTGAAACTTTCAGAGATTCAGGATAAAAAGACTGAGGTGGAGAAGAGACTGAAGGAGATGGAATCTGCCATAGACAGGCAAAAGAAGTTTCTCTCCAGCAGGTTGAGGACTCTGTATAAAGAAGGGAATCTCTCTTACATAAAGGTTGCATTCTCTGCAAACGATTTTACAGATTTTATTCAACGAATGAGGTATATAGAAAAGATAGCTGAACATGATTCAGTAATGATTGAAGACTTTTTTAAAAAGCAGAAAGAGATAGAGGAGGATAGGCTGGTCCTTTTGAAAACTGAAGGAGAGATTAAAGATGTGAGAGATATGGCATCTAAAAAGAAAGAGGAATTGATAGGAGAGAAAAAGGAAAAGGAAGAACTGCTTGGCGAGATAAAAGGGAAAAGGATTGTTTATGAGAAAGTTCAGTTGGAACTGGAGGATTCATCCCATCAGCTGATGGCACTCATTGAGTCACTTGAGAAAAAGAAAAAAGGTATTGCAGTTGTGCCTCCTGAAAAGGGTTCAGGAGATTTTGCAGAGAGAAAGGGCATCCTTCCTTGGCCTGTAAGCGGTAAAATAGTATCTAATTTTGGCAAGACAAAGGAGTTAAGGTTTAATACCTATATTTTTAATAATGGAATAGAGATTGGCTCCTCTCAAAATGTCGATATAAAAACCATCTATTCGGGTGATATAATTTTTGCTGACTGGTTCAAAGGATATGGTAAACTAATAATAGCTGACCATGGCAATAGTTATTATTCATTGTATGGCCATCTGGATGAGATAGGAGTGGGTGTAGGCGAGAGGGTGAATGCAGGGGATGTAATAGGAAAGGTTGGGGATACAGATTCAATAAACGGTTATACGCTTTATTTTGAGATCAGACAAAAGGGTAAGCCTGAAGACCCCATCGAATGGCTTATGCCACAGAGAATAGCAAGTAAATAATTGAAGATTGGCTATTGACTATTGAAGATTACAAAATAAGGAATTCCTTAATTTATAATCCTCAATTTTCAATTTTCAATCGTTAAAGGGAGGATAGAATGTTTAAAAGGGTAAACAGTAAGATTGTTGTAGTCGGCATTATATTGCTTATTTCTACAGGGATATTTTTTAATGCGAGGGTTAAAAATGTTCTGGCGGTAAGTGGAGGGGCATACGATAACCTCAAGACCTTTGCCGAGGTTTTGTCACTTATAGAATCAAACTATGTTGAGGATGTAAAATCTGAAGAGCTTGTCCATGGTGCAATAAAGGGGATGTTAAAGACCCTTGACCCGCATAGCACCTTTATGACCCCTGATATTTATAAAGAGGTTCAAGTTGAGACTGAGGGAGAATTTGGAGGACTTGGAATAGAGATAACTTTAAAGAATGACATAGTTACAATCGTTGCCCCTATAGAAGATACACCGGCCGATAAGGCAGGGCTGAAGGCAGGAGATAAAATTGTCAAGATAGATGGGGGGACTACAAGGGATATGACTGTCATGGACGCAGTAAAAAAGATGAGGGGAAAAGAGGGGACAAAGATAACACTTTCAATCATGCGTGAAGGTTTTGAAGAGCCGAAGGACTTTACAATTACGAGGGCTGTTATAAAGATTAAGAGCGTAAAATATCAGATGATGAATGAGACAATCGGCTACATAAAGATAAAGAGTTTTTCAAAGAGCACGACAGATGAGCTTGATACTGCATTAAAATCTGTTACAAAGAATAAGATAAACGGGCTTGTCCTTGATTTGAGAAATGACCCCGGCGGTCTTTTAAATCAGGCAGTGGAAGTCTGCGACAGATTTATTGAAAAGGGACATCTGATTGTATATACAAAGAGCAAGAAGGAGGAGCAGAACTTGAAGTTTTCTTCCACAGGGAGGGGTGCATATCTTGATTTCCCGATGATTGTAATCGTAAATGCAGGAAGTGCCAGTGCATCAGAGATAGTTGCAGGTGCACTTCAGGATTTAAAGAGGGCGGTTATACTCGGAACACAGACCTTTGGAAAAGGTTCTGTCCAGACAATAATACCTTTAAGCGATGGTTCGGCACTGAAATTGACCACAGCAAAATACTATACGCCGAAGGGGAGGGTGATTCAGGGTAAAGGCATTACTCCTGATATTGTTGTTGAAGTTCCTATCTTAATGGCTAAGGCAGGCACCCCCCCATCTGATGCTGGTGTTATAAGAGAAAAAGATTTAAAAAATCATCTTAAAGGCGATGATGTAGCACCTGAGGTTGAAAAGAAGCAGGTTGTTGAGATAAAGGGAAAGGCAGGAGAGGAAGACCCTCAGTTGGAGAGGGCAGTTGCGCTTTTAAAAAGCTGGAATCTTTTCCAGCAAATAAAAGGTGATACAACCGAAAATGAGCCTCAGATATGACAAAACCTGAGGGTAATTCTAAGCTATGGGCTTTAGTTATTACAGTTATAATTACCCTCTCAATCAGTATTGGGATTGTATGGTATAACCAGAGTAATAAAGGTTCAGAATTTAAGTATGAAATCTATGACAAGGTAGAAGATATTGAGCCGCCTCCTGTAGATAATAAGATTGAAAATATTACCCCCTCCAAAGATGATTCAGGGGCAAATATAAAAAGAGTAGCAATTATAATAGATGACCTCGGCTGGAACAAAGAGAGTGCAGATGCCCTTCTGAATATTGAAGCGCCAATCTCCTTTGCCATTCTCCCTCATCTCCCATTTTCAAAAATAATAGCCGATGAGGCAGGGCTAAAACATAGGGATGTCCTTTTACATCTTCCTATGGAGCCTTATGGTTATCCGCATAAAGACCCCGGAATAAAACCCCTGACAGATGATATGAATAAAAATGACATGGAATCATTGATAAAGGATTATATTTCTGAAATCCCTCATATAGTAGGTATAAATAATCACATGGGGTCTAAATTTACTGAGAATGAAAGAGGGATGAAGTATGTAATGGAAATTCTGAAAGACAAAAATCTATTCTTTGTTGATAGCTTCACAACCCCGAAGTCTCTTGCCTATCAGACAGCTAAGGCATCGGGTGTAAAAACAGCCCGCCGTCAAGTATTCCTTGATAATGAAGAGGATGAGGAATACATCAAAGGGCAGATAGAGAAACTTATCGCCCTTGCCCGGAAAGATAATAGTGCAATAGGAATAGGGCATCCGCATCCCCAGACTATAAACGCCCTTCAAAAAATGGTTCCCTTGATGAAGGAAAAGGGCATAGAAATAGTGCCGGTTTCAGAGCTGGTGAATTGAAGAAGCTTCTAATGAACAGACCGTAATTTTCAGGAGGGTGCAATGTCTGCAGAAATGGACGGTAAAATAATATTGACTTTACTTTATGTCCGATATAGAGCAAAGTCAAAAAAACGAATTTTATATTTATCCGTGGGATGCGTAGGATGGATACCCTAAACAAAGTCGAGGCTGCTGGCATAATGAGAACATGAAATTTATTGAATCCGAAACATTAGAACTTAAGAAATCTACTTCTGAGATTAAAGAGGCGGTCATATCAATCGTGTCCATCCTCAATAAAAATCAGCATGGCGAATTGTTTTTTGGAATTAAAAACAACGGTACCGTTATCGGTCAAAATGTAACCGGAAAAACACTCCGTGATGTATCAAAATCCATTGCTGACAATATTGAACCAAAAATCTATCCTCACATAAGCCATATTAAGACCGACAGGAAATCATGCATCAAGGTCAGGTTCAAGGGAAATGATATTCCATACTTTGCATATGGCAGGGCATATATCCGGGTTGCTGATGAAGACCGGCAATTAAGCGCCAAAGAACTTGAAAAGCTGATTCTCGGAAAGAACAAGGATAAATTAAGATGGGATACTGAAATCTGTAAAGAAGCAAAGATCACAGACATAAGCGCAAAGAAAGTTAAGTCTTTTTTAAAAGACTCAGGGCTGAAATATGACACCGTAGGCAATGCCCTTGAAAAATTAAGGCTTATGTCTGATGGAAAGCTCCTCAATACAGCCATAATCTTGTTTGCCAAAAAACCTCAGGCATTTTTTCCCAATGCCCGGCTCAGGTGCGCTGTTTTTGGTACAACAGACACATCGTTTACCATTGATATGCAGGAT
>MHDO01000009.1 GCA_001805005.1 Nitrospinae bacterium RIFCSPLOWO2_12_39_16 | reverse complement strand
ATTTATGTAAAATTGTAGCAAAAAGGGGAGGCATATTTACAACCCATATACGGAGTGAAGGGAGAACGCTGATAGAGTCCATAGAAGAGGTAATAGATATTGCGAGGGTATCAGGTGTCCGTCTTCAGATATCCCATTTAAAAACATTCGGTGAGGAGAACTGGGGAAAACTTGACAGGGTATTTGAACTGATTGAGTCTGCTATTGATGATGGCATTGATATTACCTGTGACCGCTATCCTTACACTGCTGCAAATACAGGACTTCAGGCAGTATTGCCTGATTGGGTCTTTGATGGTGGAAAGGAGAAGGCAATAGAGAGGCTTAAAGATAGCAAAGCAAGAACTGATATAATGGATGACCTATTAAAAAAGCATCCATCTGATGGTTACTGGGATAGTGTAATGATTTCTCAGGTGGTAACAGATAAGAATAAGAGTGTAGAGGGTAAGAGTGTAAAAGAGGCGTGGGGCATGGGGCGTGGGGCATGGGGTGAGAAAAGAGGAATATTAGATTTTATTTTTGATATCTTAATTGAGGAAAATATGGAGGTTGATGCAATATACTTTTCTATGAACGAAGATAATATGAAAAAAATTTTAAGAAAGGATTATGTAATGATAGGCTCAGACAGCGGCGCCCGCTCTACTGACGGGGTATTAGGATTAGGGTTTCCTCACCCTCGGACATTTGGCACTTTCCCAAGAGTATTAGGAAAATATTGCAGGGATGAAAAACTGTTTGACCTTCCGACTGCAATTTATAAAATGACCTCATTTCCATGCAAGAGAATCGGTATAAAAGATAGAGGAATTATAAAAGAGGGATATTTTGCCGACCTTGTGATATTCAATCCTGATACTATATCAGATACCACTACTTACAAATCTCCAAAAAATTATCCCAAAGGAATAGAATATGTAATTATAAATGGTAATATAACCGTAAAAGATGGGGAGCATACAAGAGTAAAGGGAGGCAGGATTTTAAAGAGGTAATTATTTCCTTTGCCTTTTCAATTGCCTTTGCTCTATGGCTTATCCTGCTTTTTACCTCAGACCCAAGCTCTCCGAAGGTCTTGCCGTATTCTTTGCCCGTTCCAGTACTTTGCGTTGGAACGAAAATAGGGTCATATCCAAAACCTTTATCTCCTCTGATTTCCTCTGCTATCTCTCCTTCACACACACCTTCGCATGTATGTATTCCTCCTTCAGGCTCTGCAATTACTATTACACATCTAAATCTTGCGCCTCTCTTCCCTTGGGGAACATCTTTCATCATTTCAAGGACTTTTAGATTTTTCTCTCTATCATCTACATCAGCCCCTGCAAAACGAGATGAGTTTATACCCGGCTTTCCTCCCAAAGCATCAATTTCCAACCCCGAATCATCTGCTAATGAAATCTTCCCTGATGCCTTTGCCACTTCTATTGCTTTCTTTACAGCATTGTCACTATATGTCTTGCCATTCTCGTCTATTTCAATATCCAATCCCATTTCATCAAGAGATGAAACCTTTATGTTGACATCTTTCAACGCCTCTCTAATTTCTCTTATCTTCCCTTTATTCTTTGTAGCAATTACAAGCTCCATAAAAAGTCAGTCAATAGTCAAAAGTCAGCAGTCGGAAGTCAAATATTTATCTGACTACTGACTATCGACTATCGACTTCCAATGACTGACTTCTGTATCTTTATCAATTCCTTGATTCCCTTAACTGCCAATTTTGTCAGAGAATCCATATCATCTTTTGAAAATGGAACCCTCTCTGCCGTCCCCTGAATTTCAATAAATTTACCGCTCCCTGTCATAACCACATTCATATCCACATCAGCCCTTGAATCCTCCTCATAATTAAGGTCAAGGAGCATCTTTCCATTGACTATACCCACACTGGTAGCCGCTACAAAATCCCTTAATGGTATATCTGTTATCATCTTTTCTCTTTTCATATGACAAAGAGCATCATAAAGTGCTACACATGCTCCTGTGATAGATGTGGTACGGGTTCCCCCATCTGCCTGTATTACATCGCAGTCAATCCATATAGTCCTCTCACCCAGTGATTTTAAATCTATAACAGACCTCAATGCCCTCCCGATAAGCCTTTGTATCTCATGTGTCCTTCCTCCAATCTTTCCCCTTGAAGACTCTCTAATTATCCTTGATCTGGCTGACCTTGGAATCATTGAGTATTCAGCAGTAACCCACCCTTCGCCTTTGCCTCTCAAAAAAGATGGAACTGTTTCTTCAACTGTGGCAGTGCATATCACCCTCGTATCTCCCACCTCAATCAATGCCGATCCCTCTGCATGTTTTATAAAATTCCTTACAATCTTAACCCTCCTCATTACATTTGGTTTTCTTTCTTCCATCCTCATGTTTTCCCCCTTAAATTAATAATTGCTCAAATCCACAGCAGATAATCTGCTGAGTCCATTTTCGCCCAGAAATGCCTTTCCAACCTTTGAAAATCTCTCAGGATTATCAGTTACATAAAAATCAACGAATCTTGATTTGCCATCCGAAAGCAATCCCCTTTCTCTCAACAATATCTCTATTTCTTTTGGAGTCTCCTCTGCTGAGTCTATCAAAATAACCCTATTACCAACAGATTTTTGTATGGTCTTCTTTAAAAGTGGATAATGAGTGCAGCCAAGGACAAGGACATCGATTCTCTTCCCCCTGAAATCACTTAAATAAACCTCTGCAGTCATCTCTGCAACCTCATTCTCAAACCAGCCTTCTTCAGCCAATGGCACAAACATGGGGCATGCCTTTGAAGCTACCTCAATCTTTTTTCCTGACCACTGACCACTGACCACTGACCACTGATTTATTGCCTTCTCATAGGCACCACTCTTTATAGTCGCCTCGGTCCCTATAACACCAATATTTCCGGTTTTTGTATTCCTTACTGCTGCCCTTGCACCCGGTTCAATAACACCAATAACAGATATATCAGTCTCTTCTCTCAAGATAGAAAGGCTTACAGCAGAAGATGTATTGCAAGCCGCAACAAGTAATTTTATTCCCCTTTCTTTTAGAAAATTTGTATTCTGTCTTGAATACTTTATGACAGTCTCAGGTGATTTTATTCCATAAGGAACCCTTGCTGTATCACCGAGGTATATAATACTCTCATTGGGCAGATGCCTGATAACCTCCTTTACAACAGTTAACCCACCCACACCTGAATCAAATATCCCTATTGGCTTATCTTTTTCTTTCATTATCAATTCTCACAATATCTTTATTCTCAGTCAATGGCAGTCTGGTATCAATATGTCCTGCAAGTGTCTCAATCTCCTTACCTTCAATAAGTATTTTAACCTTTTCTATATCAGGAAAATTTTTTATAATCGTATCAACAATGGAATATATAGTCATCATCTCTGCCCAGCTTCCTCCGGGGTGCCTCTCCTTTAATTCTTTGCTGAAATCTAAAAACAAAGTCCCGTCTTCTCCAAGTCTTGCCCCATTAACCCTTGCCCCTTCAGGTATAACATTAACCAGTTCTTTTCCGTTATCAGGCTGTTGAACCGTGGAGCCTTTTATAAGCTCTTCCATAACTTCTAATATCTGTCCCTCAATATGCCTGCTTAAATTTATCTGCCTAAATTCTGGCACGAGATATTCCTCATCATTTGACGAAAAATAGAGTACAATATTACTTTTACCTCTTGTTTCCGGAGGAGCAGATTTCTCCACATGCCTTTCAATAAGATAAAAATATCCTCCTATGCCGATAATTAATAGTATTAATATAAAGATATATCTTCTCACTTCAAACTTTCCCTTCCATTAACTCTGCTGTAGTCTTTTATGCTGTTTAATATGGCATCGGCAATCTTGTTTATATATTCCTTATCCATCATCCTCTTAACATCTTCACTATTTGTTATATTTCCAACCTCAATCAAAACTGAAGGCATATTCACATCTTTCAGGATTGAAATCGGTGCAGGTTTTAAGATGAGTTTCTGATCGGGAATAATATCTGTCAGGTTTTTTTGAAACAGTTCTGACAATCTTGTCCCTTCATTTACATAAGACGAGCGCGCCATATCTTTTAAAATCATATCTACATCTTTTTTTTCATCCTCTATATCATCCGTATCAATCTCACCGAATTCATCCCCACCCGCTTCATAGTCCATGTAATAAATCCAGATACCGCTTATTTCATCGCTATACGCCGAGCCTGTATGGATACTTATAAATAGGTCGCCGTTGCTTGTATTTGCAATGGTGACCCTTTTTTCCAATGGCACATCATAGTCTTTATCCCTCGTCATAACAGCATTCAACTTTATCCTGCCTATTATCTTATTTTTTAAAGATTGAGAAATCTGCAATGCTACATCCTTCTCCAATATGCCGTCACTTCCTTCCCCTCCCTTATCTGAGCCTCCATGTCCGGGGTCTATAATAATTGTCTTTAACTCAGAAGGTTTTAAATCTGTCCCAGCGGCATAAGACAGCAAAGGCTGAAGTAAGATTAATAGAAATAGAAAAAATAGTTTTTGCATTATATTCATCCTAAAAAATGCGTGAAACCAGTAGAATAGAAATAGACGAAGTTCATAAAGTTTTTCCCTCTTGCTTTATAACTTTATAGGCTTAACAACTCTCTTATACAAGCTTTGCCCCAAGAACCTTCTCCATGTGCTTTAATGCAAACCTGTGGTTATCAGCATCAAATGATGAAACACAATTTACAGGAACTTCAACACTGTAATCCCTGTTCCTTAAGTCTGCCACAGTGTGCATCACACATATATCCGTGCAGACCCCAACTACTGTAACCTTATCTGGGTTTATCTTTTTTAAGATGTCTTCCAGAAGGGTATTATAAAATCCACTGTATCTTGTCTTTGGAATTACAGTCCCTTTAAAAGGTTTCAGCTCATCAATAATCTCCGATTCAACACTCCCCTTTACACAGTGTTTTGGAAACATCTTGAATTCCCTGTCATTCTCCTCATGGCTGTCACAGACATATATTATCTCTGCATCCTTTTTATTATTTAGGAGAGAAACTACATTCGGTATTATCATTCTTGACTCGCTGCCGCAGTATAAGGGATGCCCTTTTTCAAGAAACCCCCTTAACATATCAACAACAATTATTACCTCTTTACCCATAACAACAACCCCCCCCTAAAAATCTCAAATATCAAATTTCAAATTTGAAATCATCTTTTTTGGAGATACTCTATGCTTCTAAGCACACCCTCTTTTGTGTGTGCCTCAAGTGTAAAAATAGGTTGTCTGTTAATATTTCTTAAAAATTTAAAAAGCGTATCAAAATCAAAATTCCCTTCACCCAATCCAAGATGCTCATCTTCTTTTCCATGATTATCATGGAGGTGGACTTCAGAAATATAATTCCCCACCCTTTCAAGCCACTCCTTTAAAGGAATTTTTGAAAACACATTGAAATGCCCGCAATCAAAACAGTATCTGAACCTCTCAGAATTCATCTCTTTAATTAATCTTTCAAGAGTATCAGGCCTATTCTCAAAGACATTTTCTATAGCAAAATTTGTATTTGGATAGTTGTCTAAAACCTCCCTCCATGTCTTAAGACTATTCTTAAGCCATTTATCCACTTCGCCATTAAATCTATAGTCATCATAACCCGGATGGATTATTATCAACCGCGGGTTAAAGGGGAGTGCCTCTTTAACAGCCTGCTTTATCCTATCCACAGTCACCTGTCTTATCTTCTCATCCACACCCCCGGGGCTTAAATCCATAAAAGGTGCATGCCATGTAAGCGATGTCCCGTTATTTAGAGCCTTTTTAACCTCAACCAACTTTGTGAGGGGAGGATTATCAAGCACACTCGCCGGGACAAAAAGTTCAATATTGCAGTGATTATCCAAAATTACAGACAAATATGTATCAAGGTATCTATAAGGTATGTGAACATGAACATTATTCATAATATTAATATAGCTGATAAACCATGTCTTAACAATACAAAACTTAGCACTCTATAAACTGCAATTACCCTTGACGCACTTGCATTTTTATATTATTCTTAAAATCAACAAGGCAGGAACAAAAACCTGGTTAACCACAGAGAATAGCTGTGTTAGTGTCAGTGATTAGTGTTAGTAATAACTTCCTTAAATGACACTGGCACTTATTAAAAATCTGCGTTTATCTGTGTTCATCTGTGGTTGCTTTTATAATTTCTTTGGAGGGTTTGTTATGAAATGTCCAAAATGTGGTTATGTAAGTTTTGAATATCTTGATACATGCAGAAAATGCGGCAGAGACCTTACGCAATTCAAATCAGATATGGGGATTACAACATTTGTACCTGGTGTTATCAATGTGCTCAAATATGTTGAAGGTATGGAGGAGGCGGTGGAAAAGACAGATGAGTCAGCAGTTGCAACAGCTACATCAGAAGAGGCTGAAGAGTCAGGAACTGCAACCGCAGTTGAAGAGGCAATAAAAAGTGTAGTTGAAAAACCATCATTAAATGTTAAAGCTCAGGAAAAAAGCGAGATGATAGAGATCAGTCTGCCTGAAGAGATTACAGAACCCAAATTAGAGGCAGCCGAGGCATCATCTGCCTCATCAACTGGGGAGAAAAAAGAAGAAATCAGCCTTACCATTGAAGAAGAACCTAAAATAGAGGAGCCTGTATCTATTGAGCCGGAAATGAAAGAATCGCCTGTAGAAGAATTAACCTTAAGCCTTGAAGACATAGCAGAGCTCGGCGAAGAAGGTAAAAGCAAGAAAAAAGAGGGTGACGAGATAAAACTGGAGCTTGAATAAATTGGAGACTTCCTTCAGTCATACAGATTCATCTTTATATACGTTATCGGAGCCATTGCCTGCCAAAGCAGTAAAGGCAGGGTTCTGGCGAAGGCTCCCAGCATTTATAATTGATAATATAATACTCCAGATTCTAACAGGGATAATAATAACACCTCTTAAATTAAACCTTGATATTGATGAGACGACTTTTTTATCCATAGAAGACATTATTCAGAATTTTGAAGCATTTATTATCTATGGGCTCTTTTCTATAACAGTCTATATATCTATAAGCTGTTTTTATTTCACCCTATTCCATGGTTCTACAGGACAAACAATCGGAAAAAAAATAATGGGTTTAAAGGTAGTCCCTGTTGCAGACAGCATGATGACCTACAAAAAGGCATTTATAAGATATATTGGATATATTATCTCCGAGATTCCACTCTTCCTCGGTTTTCTCTGGATTGTATTTGATAAAGATAAACAGGGTTGGCACGATAAGATTGCAGGGACATTTGTTGTAAAACAATTGACATCATAATAGGGAGGATAATGTGAAGAAAAGATACCTTTTATCACCGGGACCGACCCCGGTGCCAGAAGCTGCACTTCTGACAATGGCATATCCTATGATTCATCATAGGACACCCCAGTTCTCTGCCATATTTGCAGAGGCAAAAGAAGATTTGAAATACCTCTTTCAGACAAACAATGATGTTCTTATTCTCTCATCCTCAGGGACAGGGGCAATGGAGAGTGCTGTTACAAACCTATTTTCCCCGGGAGACCACGCCCTCGTTGTAAATGGAGGTAAATTTGGTGAGAGGTGGGGAAAGCTATGCGAGGCTTATGGGCTTAAGACAACATGGCTCAATGTAGAGTGGGGAAAGGCTGTAAAACCAAAGGATATAGAGGATGCCTTGAATAAGGATAAAGATATTAAAGGTGTTTTTATTCAGGGAAATGAGAGCTCCACGACTGTATCTCACCCTGTAAAGGAAATCGCTGAGATTGTAAAAAAAAGAGACAATATACTCTTTGTTGTAGATGGAATTACGGCAATAGGTGTATATGATATTCCAATGGATAAATGGGGCATAGATGTCCTCATTACTGGCTCACAGAAGGCATTGATGCTCCCTCCGGGACTTGCCTTTATTTCTTTAAATGACAAGGCATGGAAGTTGACTGAAACAGCAAAACTCCCAAGATTTTACTTTGACCTTAAAAAAGAGAGAAAAAATTTAAAAGACAATACAACTGCCTACACACCTGCGGCGTCTCTGATTATAGGCTTAAAAGAGGTCTTAAAGATGATGAAGGCAGAAGGGCTTCCCAATATATTTAAGAAAAATGAGAGGATGGCAAGGGCAACGAGAAAGGCAATGACATCATTAGGCTTAAAACTTTTGGCACCCGACGCCCCTGCAGAGTGTGCAACCGGTGTATTTACACCTGAAGGTGTTGATGGCGGAAAATTATTAAAATCCCTCAGGGATGATTTTGGGGTTACTCTTGCAGGCGGACAGGACCACCTGAAGGGAAAGATTTTAAGGATAGCCCACATGGGCTATATAGATACATTTGATATTATCACTGCTGTTGCATCAATAGAAATGGGTCTAAAAAAAGTTGGTCATAAGATGGAACTTGGTAAAGGTGTTGCGGCAGCACAGGAAATACTGCTGGAGGGATATTAATGAAAGTACTGGTCAGTGATAAATTATCTGAAAAAGGTTTAGAAATATTAAAAAAAGCAGGGGGTCTTGTTGTTGATGTAAAGACAGGGCTTACAAAAGAGCAGATTATCTCAGAGATTCCCAAATATGACGGGCTTATAGTAAGAAGCGGGACAAAGGTAACTGCCGATGTAATAAACGTCGCCAAAAATCTCAAGGTCATCGGGAGGGCTGGAATCGGTGTTGACAATGTGGATGTTGATGCCGCAAGCAAGAAGGGTATAGTAGTAATGAATACACCTGAGGGGAATATAATCACAACTGCCGAACATGCCATAGCAATGATGCTATCTTTAGCAAGAAAGATTCCTCAGGCAAATGCATCTGTAAAAGGGAAAAAGTGGGAGAAGGGTTTCATGGGTGTAGAGATATATAATAAAACACTCGGAGTAATAGGGCTTGGTAGAATAGGTAGTATTGTCGCAAGCAGGGCAAAAGGTCTATCAATGAATGTAATTGCCTATGACCCGTTTATTTCAAAAGAAAGGGCACTGAATCTGGGTGTTGAACTGGTTGAATTACAGGATATTTTTAAAAGGTCTGATTTTATATCCGTCCATACACCAAAGACATCAGAAACAACTTACCTCATAGGTGAGAAGGAATTTGCCATAATGAAAAAGGGTGTAAGGATTATAAACTGTGCAAGAGGCGGAATCATTGATGAAAAGGCATTATACAATGCTATAAAGGATAAAATTGTTTCAGGTGCGGCACTGGATGTATTTGAGAAAGAACCTGTCCAGCCCGACAATCCCCTCCTTGAGCTTGATGAGGTTATATGCACACCCCACCTCGGCGCATCCACTGATGAAGCTCAGCTTAATGTTGCCATAGATGTGGCAGAGCAGATTGTGGACTTTTTTAAAAAGGGGCAGATAAGGAATGCCGTAAATGTCCCGTCTATGAGTGCTGAACTTTTATTAAAGATACAGCCATATCTCACGCTCGGTGAAAAATTGGGTAGCCTTCATGCCCAGCTAATAGAGGGTGGCGTTAAAGGGATAACAATAAAATACAGCGGTGATATTGTAAATCTTGGTGTAAAGCCTATTACCATCTCAATTGTAAAGGGCTTCCTTCAGTCCTTTGTCGGCGAAGGGGTCAATATGGTTAATGCATCTTTCATTGCAAAGGAGAGGGGAATTGAAGTTGCTGAGACCACAACAAGCGAGGCACACGATTTTGCAAGTCTGATAAGCGTTACTGTAAAGACAGAAAAACAGGAGAAATTAATTGAAGGAACGGTCTTCGGAAAAAATGATCCAAGGATTGTTAGAATTGACGAATACTGGGTAGAGGCATCACCGTCAGGCAATATGCTAATATTTTCAAACGTAGATGCACCGGGTGTCATCGGAAAAATTGGGACAATCCTTGGTGATGATAAAGTTAATATTGCGGGCATGCAGTTGGGAAGAAACAAACCAAAAGGGAATGCAGTATCTATAGTCAATATAGATTCCCCAATCCCTGATAAGACACTCCAAAAGATCCGTTCAATGCCGAATATCATCTACGCAAAGATGGTAAAGCTGTAACCCTCACACCTATACATAAAAATTAATATCCACAGATTTCGCAGATTACCGCAGATTAAAACAAACTGTTTTTTTAAAATCTGTGAAAATCTGTGTAATCTGCGGATTAATCAGTTTTTTTGTCCTTCAGTATTTCAGCACTTCTATCTTGAATTGCCAATACAGTTTGTTATATTATCTCCATAAATCTTTAAATACAGGAGGTGTATTATGGAAGAAAAAGAGATGGAGGTAGTGCCCGGGCTGGCTGGAATTCCAGCAGCAGAATCGTCAATTAGTTTTATTGATGGTGAAAAGGGGATACTTGAGTATCGGGGCATTCTTGCAGAGGTTCTTGCAGAGAAGAGTAATTTTATAGAAGTTAGTTACCTGCTTATTTTCGGCAGACTGCCAACAAGTGAAGAACTTAAAAAATTCAAGAACGATATTACATTTCACAGCAGGCTGAAATTAAAGATTTTAAGAGTGATGGAATTTCTGCCAGAAAATGGACATCCTATGGAGTACCTTCAGTCCATAACCTCTGCAATGGGTATGTATTACCCTGCCCGAAATGTCCTATCTGAGGATGTCCGCTACTGGTCAGTCGTAAGACTGATTGCAAAACTTCCGACTATAGTGGCTTCATGCCACAGGCTGAGACATGGCGATGCACCGATACAGCCAAATAATGACCTCTCCTTTGCTGCAAATTTCTATTATATGCTCTTTGAGAAGATACCCGACCCTCTTACAGAAAAGATACTTGATGTGATGCTTATTCTCCATGCAGACCACACAATGAATGCCTCAACATTCAGTGCAAGGGTGGTAGGCTCTACACTCGCTGACCCTTATACAATTGTGGCATCTGCCATAGGGACATTGAGTGGTCCCCTCCACGGCGGGGCAAATGAAGAGGTCATACACATGCTTAATGAAATAGGAACGAAGGAGAATGTAAGGCATTATATAGAAAAGAAGCTTGAGAAAAAAGATAAGATAATGGGTGTTGGACACAGGATTTACAAGACAAAAGACCCGAGGTCAACAATACTCCAGTCATTTGCCCATCAATTATTCAAGAATTCAAAAAATATGAAAATTATTGAGATTGCTGAAGAGGTTGAGAAGGTTGTCCATGAAAAACTTGCACATAAAAAGATATTTCCAAATATAGATTTCTATTCAGGAATTGTGTTTCAGGGGCTTGGCATCCCAACAGACCTTTTTACTCCAATATTTGCAATGGGGAGAGTTACAGGCTGGCTTGCCCACTGGCTTGAGCAGTTAAAGACAAACAAAATCTACCGCCCCGACCAAAAATACATAGGCACTCACAACCAGCCATATGTGCCAATTGGGGAGAGAAAGTAGAAAATTACAAAAAACCCTCCACCACAATGAACAGATTATTCCTTGATAGAGTAATGGACTGTATCTATAAATATAAAATGATAGCAGAATGTGATGCAGTCCTCATAGGCATATCAGGCGGGATAGATTCTATTACCCTTCTGTATTCCCTCTATTTTTTGAGCGATAAACTCAAGTGTAGTCTTATTGTAGCCCATGCAAATCATGGACTCAGGGGAGAGCAGTCTGACAGAGAGGCAGAGTTTGTTAGGAAAATTGCAGATGAGTTAAAACTTCCATTTGTAATAGAAAAAATTGATGTTTTAGGATATATGGGTGAAAAGGGATTATCCAAACAGGCTGCGGCGAGGGAGTTGAGATATGATTTCTTTGAGAGGGCTGCAAAAAATACTTCGGCAAATAAAATAGCCCTTGGACATAATGCCGATGACCAGGCAGAGACAGTTTTGATGAGGCTGTTAAGAGGTTCTGGAGCAAGTGGAATAGCGGGGATGAGGGCTGTAAGGGATAAGATAATCCGCCCCTTAATTGAAATTAAGAGGGATGAGATAACTGAATTCGTGAAAGAAAAAAGGTTAAGGTATGTTGAAGACCCATCAAATTTAGAGCCTTATTATCTGAGAAACAAAATTCGGCTCAACCTTATACCACTTTTAAAAGAGGAATATAACCCAAATATTGTAGATACATTAAGAGAGACAGCAGAAATTATAAGGGATGAGGATGAATTCCTTGAAAGCTACTGTTCAACCATTCTTTCTGATATTATCCAGTCAAAAGGAAATGAGGCAATAGAGATTGATGTATTGAAACTTAAGAATTTTCACATTGCCATTCAGAGGAGGGTTATAAGAATTGCCCTA
>MHDO01000008.1 GCA_001805005.1 Nitrospinae bacterium RIFCSPLOWO2_12_39_16 | reverse complement strand
TTCAATGTTATTTACCATCTCGTGAAACTTATCGGTCCCACTTTTATAGGCAATTACAGTGATATTATAAAAATTGCTTAGTGTATTAGCTTCTTTTCTTACCCTTACATCGTTGGGGAAGGAGTTTTCTACTATCATTAAGATATTTTGTTTTTTCATTTTAATAATTCAACTTTTTCTTCATTGGATGGATATTTTACAAAATCACTTTTTTGTATTCACCCAATATCGTGCCATATCTCTTGGCAGTACATGCCAGTATTGTTCTTCATATTTAGTTTTAATATATTCAAGAAGCTCAATATAATATTCTACCGGATATTCCTCATCACCTAAATTTGTTCCATCAAAATTCATATAATCAGGATGGGTTATTAAAAGCGCCATCCCGCCTTTTTCAGCTATCCAGTCCAGTTTCTTTTTCCAGATTTCTATGCCTTTTTCCTGCATAAGAACAAATAATGTAAAATCCTGGGGAAGGGTATAGGGCAATTCAACATATCCTTTGCCATTAGAACTATTATTTGGTATCAAGAAAGGAAATATTGTACACACACCATCTGATTGCGGCTCAAAAGGGTCTGTATCAAATGTTGAAGCATCATATTCTATATTTAAATCATGAAACCACTTCAGGTTGCGGAGCATTGAAGGTGAACGAAACCCTACGACATTCCAGTCTTTCAGATACTGGTTAATCTTGATAGTCCGTTCCTGAAATATCTTCCTTGAATTAAAATATTTCCCATCATGATACAGACCATGGACTCCAACTTCAAATCCATTATTTGAAAGATAACTGCGTAATTCAGGAGAAACATCATATCGTTTAGGAACAAAGTTAAAAGAGGACATAAACCCTAATTTTTGTTCTAATTTTATCAAGGCATGACATTTTTTATGACCATTTGCTGTATCCACATCATGCGTAAGAATCAACGCAAACTGTTTATTCCCAGGCCATCCACTCCAATTGCCAGGCAATTTAGCAGCTCTCTTATCTATGGGCCAAATATTTTTGCATACTAATTTTTTACGAAGTATTAATTTTCTCCTTAAAAAAATTTGAAGCCTTCTTGAAATCAATGGGCTTGAAAAATAATAAATTTTATTTATCATCCTGCGAATTTTTAATTTATACCAGAATTGAATAAAAGGCAATTTTATCAGTTTTATAAGTAATATAAAAAATGGTCTGATATCTCTTCTATCAAATATTTCAAACCAATTAATTCTCCATAATTCTTTAATCCAATCAATTAAAGAATGTTCTTTTGATTTGATATAGGTTTTTATTGTTCTTAACTCATTAATTTCACTGACCCATCTGGCTTTTGAATAAACAATTTTAGATGATTTATGTTCTCTGCCAAGCAGGTAATTATATAGAGCATATGGAAGATTTAAGCCTACAAGATTTGTAACGGCAAACTGACGGTTGAATCTGCCGGGAGTAATTTCCAATATTTTTAACTTTCCGTCTCTTTGATCTTTTTTATACTCAATACTTGCATATCCTTTCAACTGTAATATTTTGAAAATTTTAAGGCTTAGTTCTTCAACTTCATCATCTATTATTGGCTCAGCAAGAGAAGTATTGCCAAAATAAGCAGGATACTGATGGATTTTTCTGCAGTGACCAATTTCAATTGGTTGTGAATTATCGTCCAATATGGCAAAAGAACATATAATATTTTTTTCGCTTCCGGGTATGATTTCCTGAATTAAAAATTTAGTGTCAACTGTTTCTATGATACTGATTTGTTGTTCAATATCTCTTTTAGAATTTATATGAAGTATTTTCTGTTCGTGAAACTTAGTTAACCAATTATCATCTCTCCATGATGGTTTAATAATAAAAGGAAAATCAAAGTCCTTAGTTGCCTCTTTAATATTTTTACCTGATAGAATTTTCTTTGATTTAGGAATGGGTAAATTATTATCGTAAGCAAGATTTATAAATTTTTCTTTATTCAATAATGTGTCAAGTAATTCATGAGGCGGGAAAGTGAACAAGAAATAATCTTTAAGTATATCTCTGTGCCTGGAAGTTATAATCATATCCTGATCACTTGCAAGAAAAATTACAGACTTTTCTTTCTGCCCTTTACCAAAATCAACAAGTGCATTTATCAATCCTGAGCTATAATCTGAATCGTCGAAGAAAAATTTTTCTTTAAGAAACTTACTGTGTTGAATGATACTGGTATAAAAATTAAATTCCTTATCTTTACCAAAAAAACCATATGAGTTTATATTTTGCTGCCCTAAAGATCTGATAATGGGCAAAGCCATTATGTTTATACAGTTGAATACTACAGCTTGATCTTGATATTTTATTTTCATGTCAATAACTAATTTGTAGGGCAAGCCTTCAGGCTTGCCTATTTGCAGGGCTATCTGCCTGTGCCAAAGACAGACAGGAAGCCCTGCCCTACATCAAGTTGTGATGAAAAATATATCATAATTATTCACCACAGATATTCACGGAGAAACACGGAACTTAAAATATTCTTCTTTTGAATTCAAACCTTTCCGCTCCAAAATTAAACAATAAACCTACCTTCACATGAGTAGTTTGGGTCTTTCTCATTTCAAGTGGGTAAATTCCCCTCTTTGAAAAAGAGGGGTTAGGGGAGATTTTACAAATCATAAACTTTTCCATATAGTTTCCATCACTCCATTAAGATTATTAAAAATATCCCTGTCCGAGAACCTTAGAACTTTTAACCCAATACTTGTCATAAAATCATCTCTTTCCTTGTCTTTTATGGCTCCTTCTACACTGTAATGCTGCCCTCCATCAGCCTCTATCACCAGATTAGCCTTTACACAATAAAAATCAACGATGTAATTTCCTATAACCTTCTGTCTGTAAAATTGATATCCTTTTAATTGTTTGCCTCTTATCTTTGACCATAATAAACGTTCCGCATCAGTCATGCCTCGTCTCAACTTCTGAGAGAATTGTTTGAGATCTTTATTGTATGAAAGCATTTTTTAAAATCCCCCTTAATCCCCCTTTTCCAAAGGGGGAAAAATAGGTGATCCCTTTTCCATACATCCATATCTTCAAATTTCATTCTGCCCCCTGCACCCTGACAACTGCACCCTATGAACGTTTACCCCATATGCTTATATAAAACCGTGCCTATAATCCTCAGTAACGGCATGGGCATCCTATTAAATATTTTATTATGTAATCCTGTTACTCTGGAGGAGTCTTTTACAAACTCTCCTTTTCTTAAGTCGTACTTATTAGTATTTTATAATCTCCTCTTCTGCCCCCCATCCTTCCTTAAATTGTAATAGTCCAATAATTTAGAAATTTGTTTTTTGAGTTTGGGAATGTCTTGTTAATTTTTTCTTTTTCCGAGGTTTCTTTTAATCCAAGAGGGTTTACGCCTCATATCTAAAACTGCAACCACATATACTATGTCCTTTTCTATTTCGTAATATATCGCAAATGGGAACCTCTTTGAAAACATTCGATAAAAGCCAAATTTTCTACCGTGAATTCCACTAAAAAACCTCAAAGCTTCAAGGTCAGAAATCAGGCTATCATAGAAATAATCGCCAACTCCTTCTTTGTTTTTATCATAAAAAAGTCGTCCCTCCTCCAAATCTGCAACTGCCTCTTTTAAAACATACACTTCCCTGTTTTTCATTGTCGGGCTTTTGATTTCAATTTTTCTAAGGATATAAACTCGCCCTCACCTTTTTCAATTTTCTTTTTTCTTTTTTCAAGAATGCTCCCATGCCAATCAGGTGATTCGCATTCTTTTTCTTCATGGTTTAATGAATCCCACAATTCTTCCATTATCCGTAGACGCTCAATGGTGGACATTGTTTTTATTTGCGCTATCGTCATAATTTAACCTCCATATTATTTTAAGTTAACTACCCCATATGCTTATATAAAACCGTGCCTATAATCCTCAGTAACGGCATGGGCATCCTATTAAATATCTTATTATGTAATCCTGTTACTCTGTTTGTTATTATACGATGCAAGCACAAGAAATCCAAGTCTTTTTGAGATGATATGCTCATATCTTTTTGAGCCATTCCTTATGCCAGAAAAAGAAGCATGCCCTGTCACAACTTTCCACAAATAACCTTTGTCTGCCGCTGCATAATACCCCTTCAAGAATTACAATGTTTTTACATTTACACATTTTTTGTTTTACTTCATCAAAAAAATGTTGTTCTTCTTTTAAGACTTTATAAGTTTTTCCACAGTACTCATACATTTCGTCTATAAACAGACACCCTTTATATTTTTCCCAATTGTCCAACATGTCCCTAATCTCTTCTTTAGAACGAATCTTTACCAACTCTCCTGGAAGGATATTATGTTGTTTAATATCTGTTACAGAAGACCTGTTAATTTTGGGGACAAATAAAGAGATTGTTTTATTGATTAAATATTTTATATTCCTCTTGGTTGATCTCAATATTCTTACACGACTCTGAAAGACATTATTAATCCACGTATTCTTTTCTGCAAATTCATGTATATTTTTTAATTGACACTGCATTTATAAATATTACCTTAATGGTTTTACTGCAATTAATGACAACGAAGGACCAATTAGAAGACGCCCCAGGCTAATCACCTTAATAAACTTGACCACACCTTCAGCTATATGGATTAACATTCTCTTTATACCATTTCCCTGTGCAATTGCAGATGAACAAGCAACACTCGTGTTTTCAAATATTGGAGTACGAAAACCTGTTACATTTAAGTATCTACATACGGTTGAACGATTAAAAGCATAAAGATGAATCACAGACTGATTGAATCGCATTACGCCTTTCCATAGGCTAAATAGTTTGGTGAAAAACCATCGGGATGGAATATGAAAAGCAGCATTGGGAAAGCGAAGTAGAATTGCCCCACCTGGGCGTAAAATACGATAAGCCTCGCTCAAAGCTGAATATGGATTCAATAAATGTTCAAGTACATTTAAGAATACCACAACATCAAAGTAATTGTCAGGATATTTGGCCGCTTCTAAGTTTCCATTAAAAACATTAATCCTGTACTCCTTTTTAGAGGACTCAACTAATTCAGGGACTATTTCAACTCCCCAAACACCCCATCCATTTAATGAACAAAGATTTAGGAAATATCCTTCCCCTGAGCCAACATCGAGAATCCGATTATAATATCTAAAATGAGAAATAGATTTTATATGATTATTAAATAGGGAAATTCTCCCTTGAGAAAGCTTGTCTGGATTGTCTGAACGCTTTTTTATTTGTGACTGAGGTCTTAATAATGCCTCTATTCTGGGATGAGGATCACGGTAAATCAAACCACACCTGCGGCATTGAAAAATGTTTCCCATTTGTCCATCTGGATATTCTTCAGAGTGGAAAAGTATCTTAACATCTGATACCCCACCACATAAGTTACAATGCAACTTATCACTACTATTTGTAATCATGTGCAAGTAGATACAAAATATTCATTTCCATTATTTAGACATTTGACAATATAATTCAAATCCTTGTCAGACAACACATAATGATTTGGAACCACAAGAACCGTCTTTGAACATATCTCAGAATTAGGACAATCTCCCCGGTATCCATAATCTATTTTTGAAACATCAACAATCTCATCTAAATATTTTGCGCTATCAATCCCACATCTTAGGAGATAATCGGCAATAAAATCCCTTTGACTACTATTTTGAAACCTGATAGCAAACTGATAATAGTTGCTTTGACAGTCACTCTTCTCGTATGGGAGCTCCCCCCCTTTCAAATTGAGGTTTTTCATAAAGAAAAATGCATTTTCTCGCTGTTTCCTCACCTTTTCAAAAAAGGACTCTATTCTATCATTTAATATTATTAGATCGCCCTTTGCTATTTTTCTTAATTTAATACCTGTTTTAGAAGTCAAATTGAGTTTTTGGTCAAGTAATCTTCCAACTGGATAACCAATAGTTCCATACCATGGTTTATTGTATAGAATAGATTTTATATATGTTGCGGTACAATGGAATATTTCCTGAAGTAATTTCCACTCCTTAAGTTTTTCGATAAATCTATTTATATTCTTATAAAGCAATGGATCCTGACAAAAAATGGCGCTTCCCTCTCCAGATGAAATATACTTGCCAGACCTGAACGAAAAAAATGATACCGTAGATAGACACCCAATACTCTTCCCTTTGTATTTACTGAACAAGGCGTGAGCACAATCTTCCACTATAGGGATACTTCGACAAATAGAGGATATGGCATCCATATTAGCCGGATGTCCGAACAAATGCACCACAATAATGGCAGAAATAGAGTCTATCTTTTTCTGTAAATCTGAAGCCGAAATACAATAATCATCAATATTAATATCTATAAATACCGGAACCAGACCTGCTTCATGTATAGCTTCGAAAACAACAGGACAACAAAATAGCGGTACACCAACTCCTGATCCTTCAGGAAGCTCCAGTGATTTAAGGATAATATATAGAGAGGTCCTGCCCGATCCAGTGAGAATGGGTTCTTGCCCAAAAACACTCTCCAGTATACCTTTACTATCAGAATTATGCCTCCATGCTGCTGAAAAGGCCTTAGCAAAATCAGGGAATTTATAATCCCAGTTATATCGTGGGATCAAACCTATCTTTTCTTTAATCATGATTTTTTGCTGCGAGTTCAAGCCATTTTTCATGCCAAAACAAATAACAGCTTCGGTTACATTTGACTTCAAACATCTCATCTTCTCCGTTACAAATTAATCCATCCAATATATAAAGCGGTTCTATAACTTTGAACATTCTATACTTATGCTCATCAAAATAGTGATATATTATCTTCTGAACCTTAAATTCCTTCCCGCAATAATCTAATATTTGATCTACAAACAAGCTTTCAAGAAATTTATTATGCGTATCTACTGATGATAAAATATCATTTTTAGAGCGGACCCTTACTATATCATCTTCTTTAAATTTGGCAGCTTTTTTGTATTTCACAGATGATCTAACTTAGAATATTAAGACTGGCAGAACCATCTTCAGGCCAGTTGTTTCATAAGAACCGGCCCAACCCTGTCCACAATAATATCCGGCAAGTGCTTCCAGATACCTGTCATTATCTTATATGAAATCCCGTTTTCATCCTGAGATGATGCTCCTTTAGCAACGGGGTAATAGTAATACGGTAATTCGTACGGCTTGGCGCCCCACATATTTTTATACCTTGTCAGGCCATGGTTGTCTTTGGCTGTCCTTCCTAAATCAATTGTATCAAACCCTTGCAGACATGACTTTTCAATAAGATGCCAGATTAATAAATGATTTGGAGTCTTACTTGAAAGATACGCCGGATCAGAGGCATTATATTTATAATAGATAGTTTTATTGAATTTAAAAAACATTGATGCAGCTATTACATCAGAATCAAATTTAGCTAAAAGGATAAAGGCAAGCCCCTTTGATACCATATGTTCAGTAATTTTTTCAAAGAATTTTCTGGACTGACATGGTACGCCATGTTTTTTGCGGGTCAATTTGTTGAGTCTGTAAAAATTGTCAACACCTTCCGGTGAATTGTCTTCAATTATTTTTACTCCTTCTTTTTCAGCTTTTTTTATACAACGCACAATCGTTCTCTTATCAAAGTTCTTATACACCTTAGACGGCTCAGGGTCCAGTTCAAGATTAAAACCCTGATAAATATTGTGCCTCTTATACTTGGAATTATCTCTGACAGGTCCCCTGATTTCTATAAAACTACTTGTATTCTGCTCTACAAGATAGTTTAGTATTTTATTTTCTACATCATCGCCCATCGTCAGGGGAAAGCTGTAATCAGAAAACGGGACAGACACAATTCTTGGGCGAGAAAAAAGACCTTTGATTACGAAATAAGGAAACAAACCTGCAATCTCATCTGATTCATTCGTATAAACAAGCAGCCCTGGCTCAAAAGAATATGTCTCATAAATAATACGGAGCCACGAGGAAAGATGAAACGGGGTTCCCATGGGGTGGGTCATCACAAAGTTGTCCCATCGTCTCATCTCTTCTTCATTGTACAGGGAAAATTTCTTCAGCATTATTAATTTGATAAGTTACTGGGTTGCGTAAAATTTACTTCCTTATGATTTCTAATTCTATAGTCATTTATAGTTCACCCAAAAAATGCGTGAAACCACAGGTAAACACAGCAAAGAAAAAATTTTAGCCACAGAT
>MHDO01000007.1 GCA_001805005.1 Nitrospinae bacterium RIFCSPLOWO2_12_39_16 | reverse complement strand
CAAGTATGCAGACTGCTAAAAAATAATAAGGAAACCTCCGATATCCCTATTATTCTGCTAACAAGTATGGACCAGCCGCAGGATAGATTCTGGGGTATACGGGCAGGGGCAGACAAATACATAATCAAAAACTCAGATTTTTCAATACTTAAAGAGACCATTAATCTGCTTCTGAAAAATTCCAAAACCTCTTCTCTAAAAAAGAAAAATCTGCTTGACAATCATGGTGCTGCAGACTGGGAATCTATCAAATCCAGCTTAAACCAATTGTTGGACAGACTACTCTTTGAATCAACTCTTTCCAATGAGGTAGGACGGCTTGCAAATTTTATTCATGATAGAAACAAACTTCTAAGTGAGGCTTCATTGCTTGTCAACAGCCTGATAGACTACTCATCTCTATGCCTATGCCTCTTTGATGTTAATAGAACTAAACTATATGTAGAACTGAAGCAGCCCATGTCAGACAAGGATGTTAATGAAATGAAGAGCCATACCCTTCTTGACATCAATGATAAACAAAAAACAGTAGAGGCAGAAATACACTTTTTTAACAATAGCTGTGCAATAGATAACAGTATATCTGATAAAATTACTGCAAGACTGTCTGCCCCATTAAACATACATAATGAGAATATAGGCAATATATCCCTCTATACCACTAAATCCCAAGCATTTGATAAGGAGTCTGAAAACATTATCCGTCTTCTTGCCATAGATTTCTCAATGGTATTTAAACTCATGCTCCTATATGATGAAACAAGGCATCTATCCATTACAGACGGACTTACAAAACTTTACAACAACAGATATTTTAAAGATATTTTTGAAATGGAATTTGAGAGGGCAAAGAGATTTAAGAAGAACCTCTCAATGATTTTACTGGATATAGACCATTTCAAATCAATAAATGATACATACGGACATCTTCAAGGTGACAGCGTTTTGAAAGAGGTTGGATATATTCTTAAACATGGTGTCCGAAAGGTTGACTTTGTTGCAAGATACGGAGGGGAAGAGTTTGCGGTTCTTGCCATTGATACTGATATAGATAACACAGGCACACTTGCTGAAAAAATAAGGAAGCAAATAGAGTTTCACAGCTTTAAGGCAGAGAAAGATCCATTAAAGGTAACGGTTAGTTTAGGGGTAGCATCTATATCTGAGGATGTATCAAATTATCTTGATTTAATTAAAAGGGCAGATGATTCCCTTTACAAAGCAAAGGAAGGCGGAAGAAACAGGGTCTGTATTTTTAGATGAAAAATCTATATAAATATTCTATTTTTACTTTAATTATCATAGGTTTATCTATAACTTACTCAGAGCCTTCAAGAGATGTAGAAACCCGTGGAAAAACCTGCCTTGACTGTCACCATGAACTGCAAAAGAAGATTTCAGAAGAAAAGACACATGCCCCTGTAAAAGATGGAAACTGCATCTCTTGCCACAACCCGCATGCATCAAATCATAAAGGTCTTTTAAAGAATAATGAAATGGCTCTATGTTATACATGCCATAAGGATGATAAAAGTGGAGACTTCAGTCAGGCAATTATTCATGACCCTGTAAGAGATGGAAAATGCCTCATCTGCCACAATTCTCACTCATCTACAAATGACAAGCTGCTTATAAAAAAAGGTGGAGAGGTTTGCTTTTCATGCCATTCCAAAGATTCTATTACAACAGGCAAAGAGTCTCATCCTCTTGTAAAAAAAGGGGAATGTATCACCTGCCATGTCCCTCATTCATCCACTAATGAAGGGCTGATTAAAAAGGGAAATGCAGATTTATGCTCATCATGTCATAAGGTAAGGGAAAAATTGTTCATTGATGCCCATTCCGGTTATCCAGTGGAAAAAGCAAACTGCTCATCATGCCACAACCCTCACTCCTCCAATAGTAAGAGCCTCTTAAAAGCATCTATACACCAGCCTATGGCAAAGAAGGACTGCAAAACATGCCACAATGACAGTAATTCTAAAGATCCATTAAAGTTAATAAGTAATGGGACAATCCTCTGTTATAATTGCCATACAAATACAAAAAAGAGTTTTGAAAAGATAAATAGCCATGTAATAGGAAACAGAGAGAACTCCTGTCTGAATTGCCATAATCCACACGCCTCTGATGCTAAATACCTCCTTGATAAAAGGGAAGAAAAGGTCTGTTTAAAATGCCACCAGGATACAAAGAGACGCATAACTGCTAAATCAACTTTATTCAAACATCCAAAACTGGAAGACTGTTCATCATGTCATTCGGCTCATGGTTCAGACAATACTTCATTTTTAAAAGCAAAAGAAGGCGAATCATGCAATATTGAAAAATGCCACGAACAACAGCAGATCTTTTCCCACCCTGTCGGTCCTGATATCATTGACCCCAGAAATAAAAAAGAGATGAACTGTATCACATGTCATAACCCAATGGGCTCCGGATATAAATATAATCTCAGGCTTGACCCGGATAAAGAACTGTGTGAACAATGCCACAGATTTTAACTATGAACAAATATAAAATATTATCTATTATATTTATCCTGTTCTGTCTTGCCCCTCCATATTTATTTTCAGCAGATTTGAATCTCATTGCATCATTGAGTGGCGATAAGATAATGGGAAAGTTTAATCAGCCTTCAGCCATATTTTTTGATGAATTAAAAAAGAGATTATATGTTGCTGACACAGGAAATAACCGTCTTGTCTCATTTGACCATGAGTTTAATTTTATCTCGGAATTTGATGCGGGCGGAGAACTAAAATATCCTACTAGTATAGTCAAAAACAGCAAAGATCAGTTTTTTGTTGTAGGCGGTACAGCGAGAGATGAATTATTCCTTATTGACATACCAAAAAAAATTTTTAAACAAATTGAAATTAAGAATATCACAGCAAGAGAAAATCCGTTTTTACCCGATAATCTGGCAATTGATAAAGATGACAATTTATATATAACAGACAGAGGTAATGGAAGAATACTTGTAGTTGATTCTGACGGGAGATTTCTAAAAGAGATTGCCGTTGAAAATAAATTTGTTGACCTTACAGATGTTCAGATAGATACTGAAGGTAATATATATTCACTCTCAACACTGGAGGGAAAAGTTTATATTTTTAATAATAAAGAAGGGAGTGTCTCAAGTTTTGGGAAAAGGGGGAGCAGGGCAAATGAATTTGAGTTCCCTGTAAGCATAGCAATCAGTCCAAATAGATTCGTATATGTACTGGATAAGCATAAGGGAAATGTCCTGGTTTTCAAGAAGGATGGGAACTTTCAATTCAATATGTTAAAAAAGGGATGGGGTAATGGAGAGATTTATGAACCATCCTATATTTATATTGATAGGGGAAATAAAATATATATTGTTGACAGAGGAAATAACAGAATTCAGATTTTTCAGGGGGGAAAATGAGGCAACAAAAACCTAATTTTTTATCCACAGATTAAGTTTTTTTAAAATCTTTTTATCTGTGTCATTCTGAAATCTATAGTCGGTGTCATTATCTTTTTAACAGTAATCACAGTTTAAAATCAATCTGCTACTTCCTCTGTTATTTTAATTTTAGCGGCAGTCTCACATAGTCTCTTTACCTTAAAGCTTATAGCATGTGTCGGACATACTTGCTCACATAGCCCGCATCTTATACAGAAATTCAAATCTATGGCAACAGGCGTAATCCTAAGAGTTCTAAGAGGTATCCCTTCATTGAAATGTCTGTTATGAGATAGCTCATCAAGCCTTGCAACCGTAAGACAATTCATTGGACATACCTCCTCGCAGTTCCTGCAGAGGAAGCACCTGTCCGGTTCCTGAGTCCAGATATGATTGCACTGGAGGCATCTCTTTGCCTCCAGAATTGCTGCATCTTCCATAAAGCCCTTTTCTACTTCATTAAAGCTTGAAATTCTGTCTTTAATCTCAATTGTTACTGCAGTATGCCTTGCAATATTATCGTAGCCTCTCTCTTTATAGGGATAACCTACAATAATCTCTTCAATCTCATCTTCATCATCATCCTTCTTCATATCAATTCCTCTTATGAACTTATCTATAGCCATTGCAGTCTTATGTCCGTCTGCTATAACATTTATCACATCTCTTGTCCCTGTCAGAAAATCACCGCAGGCAAATACACCGCTGATATTTGTAGTAAATGTATCAGGGTCAACAGAAATTGTCCCCCAGTTTGTCATCCTGAATCCCATACTGTCAGCTATGAATGACATATCAGGTGCCTGGCTTACTGCCGGCACTATAATATCCAAATCCATAACAAACTCAGAACCCTTAATAGGGACAGGTTTTCTTCTACCGCTCTTATCAGGCTCTCCGAGCTCATTCTTTATGCACTCCATCCCTGATATTCTCTTTCCATCTTTACTCAAAATTCTCACAGGTGCTATCAGATATTTAAACTGAACACCCTCCTCTTCAGCCTCAATTATCTCCTTTTCATTTACAGGTATCTCATCCCTCGTTCTCCTGTAAATAATATATGATTCTGATGCACCAAGCCTTATTGCTGAACGGGATACATCCATTGCTGTAAAACCTCCGCCCACCACCCCTACCCTCTTTCCTTTGAGATTTAGAGGCTCATTCATGTTTACCTTTCTCATGAATGTAGCACCATGAATCAATCCTTCATATTCCTCACCCGGTATATTTAACTTAACAGGTTTATGGGCACCTGCTGCTATAAGGATAGCCTTATACTCCCTCATCAAATCTTTTATCTGAATATCTCTTCCTACAGTTGTATTAAATTTAATATCAACACCAAGACTCTTTATGTAATCCACCTCTGCCTGAATAATATCTCTCGGAAGCCTGTAGGCTGGTATTCCTGCAATCAGCATCCCTCCTGCATAAGGAAGAGACTCAAATACCGTAACCCTGTATCCAAGCCTTGCAAGGTCATGGGCAGTAGTAAGCCCTGCAGGTCCCGCACCTATAACTGCCACCTTTTCCAAAGTGCCATAAAATTTTGCAGAGGGCCGTTTACCCCTCTTTCTAAGGGTATAATCTGAGGCCGCCCTCTTTAATGTGCAGATTGAAACAGCCTTATCATCTATCCTCTGTCTGCTACAGTTTACCTCGCAGAAATGCTGGCAGACCCTCCCGCAAACAGATGGAAAAGGGTTTGTCTCTCTTATAAGATCATATGCCTCCTCAAATTTCCCATTAGATATCAGTGTCACATAACCTCTGACATCTGTATGGACAGGACAATTTGTCTGGCATGGAATCCCGTCATAAAGCTTCGGATTTACCTTAAATTTATACCTCTTATCCATAAAAAACCTCCACTTCTTTGCAAACTGGTAAGAAAAATTAACGGAAGCAAGAGGAAAGTTTCTTCACTATTATAACCTTTTCCGACTCGTTCGGGTAAGGTAAAAGGATTACTTACTCCTTACTCCTTTTACCCTTTACCCCTTAATCTTTAGAATAGGGAGGTATTGCAATTGTGCGCACAAAGGCAACTATATTCCATATATCCTCATCCGATAGAACCATACTAAATGCAGGCATATAAACAGACTTATCTACTGCCTTTCCTCCAAGCTTTATGGCCTTAAATAGATCTTCACCCTTCCTTTCATTCATATATTTTCCATCGGCATGATTTCTCGGTTTTGGATCCATCTTTGCTACCTTTGCCACAGGTCCATTACCATCCCCCTTCTCCCCATGACAGTTAACACAGAACATAACATAAATTGCCTTTCCTTCTGCAGGGTCCCCCTTTTTTGTAACAGCCTTACCGCTAAACTTAGTCACCTCAAGAAATTCATCGGCAGAAATGGCATACAGCGGCATTGCAAAACCAAAAAGATAAAGGGCTAATATAAAGTAGAATAAATATCTTTTCATCTTCTCCTCCTTATTCGACAATTAATCTGCCTCGCATCTCATGATGCACAGGGCCACAAAAATTACTGCAATAAAAATCAAAGCTTCCTTTCCTATCAGCCTTGAATTCCATCACAGCCGACACACCCCTCGGTAAAAGAACATCTGTCTGCTTTCCAAATCCGTTGATGGTAAAACCGTGAACCACATCGGGTTTGTCTATATAGAGGGACTTTTCATCTATATTTGTTATGATAAACCTAACTGTATCCCCTTTAAAGACATTCACAACATTTGGGGCAAAGATATATGAGAGAGCCTTAAGTCTTATCTCTATTGCACCATCATCGGCATCAAATATTCCGGGAGGCCTGTCATCGGCAGGCATATAACTTACCTTAACACCCTCTTTTGGCGATACATCAGGCTTACCACCCTGCTTGATAAATTGACCCCCGCCTTTTAAAGACGCATCCTTCACAGACCCTCTTGATAGTATAATAGTATCTGTGATGTCTCCTGACACAGCCACCTGTTTTATCGTCTTTCCACTTGCTATCTCTATGACCTCCATATTTTGTGGGGTAACAATTCCACCCTTATCAGAGATATTTGAATATATCTTATCATAAATACCTGTGGAAAACTTATTGATGGATAAGAGATACTTATCATCAGGGGAAATAGAGATGTTGTCAGGGTTATATTTTACAGGAAATCTCCCGACAATCTCTTTTTTGGCGAGATCAATCTTTACTATCTCGCTGCTGCCATGTTGAGATTGATAGGCAAATGCACCCTTTGAATCAATCACAGTATTCAGAGGGACAGCCCCGGTTTTTATGGCCTTCTCTACCTTAAAATCTTTAATGTCCACAATGTTAAGGGAGGCGGAGAATTTACTGCTGACCAAGGCATATTTTCCATCCGACGTAACAGCGATTCCATGGGGGCTCCTTATTTTGATCTCCCTATCCAATTTAAAAGGGGATGTGGAAATGCGGAGTACCCTGTTATTGGAATAATCGCTCACCAGACAATATTTACCATCCGGTGTGATGGTAATAAAATTGGGTGAACTCGGCATGGGTTTTAGGTCTACCGTGACTACCTTCCCCGAGTCTATAGATACCATTGCCACCTTTCCACTCAACTCCCCGGCAATGTAAACATTTTTCCCATCTTTGGATACAGCAATGGAGCTGGGCCCGAAACCATATAAAAGTTTTATATCTTTTTTGACAGAGGACTTTGAGAGGTCAATGACAAAAAGGATATTCTGTGCCTTATCCACTACAAAGAGGTCTTTCCCATCCGATACAACACCATGTATATCTACACCAATAGAAATTTCCTTTAAAGATTCCAACCCGGGAATACTGAATATCATCAGTTTACCATTATACCCCCCGCTACCATAACCAATAAATGGGTCATCGACAGCAAAGCCCTTTGAAGAATAAATAATTAAGCTGCCTATTAATACCAAAGATATCCTTAAAATTTTCCTGAACATTTTTACCTCCTCAAAGCAAGTGTTAGAATAACGATTAACCAAAAAACTAACAGACATTATCCACAGATTTTAACCTTTAAGCCCCTTTAAGAGATTTTAAATACAAAACTATAAATCTTGCATCCCTTTCGGGAACACCAAGATTTGGCATAGTTGTCTCAGATTTAATAGATTGAGGATTTAATATCCATCTTAGCAGCCAGTCTGCATTTAATCTGAATCCTGCCTTATCCAGCGGCGGCCCAACTATCCCCCCTTTCTCTCCTATACGATGGCATGCATAACAGCCATACTTTTCCTTAAAAAGCCTCTCCCCACGACTAATATCCTCTGACAGGGATTCAACATCACTGCTGATATTTATCTTCTCGATTTTCAATCTTGTCTTCTTTTTTTCTATCTTTTCCATCTCCTTTAGAGATACCTTTTCAACCTTATTTTTATGGAGAGTCCTCATATATGCCACCAGACTCCATATTTCATTTTCAGAAAGGGTATGGCCATAGGAGGGCATTAACTGCGATTTGGCAATACCTCTCCCCCCTTTAGACACAGCATCAAAAAGTTGTTTATTTTCTTTCGTTGCCATATATTCTTCTTTGCTGTCAGAGTGGTCTCTTGGTTTCGGGTCTAAATATGCTGCGTTGAAACCATCCCCTCTCCCCTTATTACCATGGCAGGAGATACAATAGTGATGATATAGACTCCATCCCCTCTCCACTGCCTCATCTTTAGCACAGCCGTTTAGGGCTGCAAAGAGTAAAATTAATAGCAATATACCTTTTTCAGACCCCTTCATCCGACGAATGATAAATAGCTCAAATAGTCCTGCCACAGCAATTGCAATTGCACTATAAATATACACCATTCTATTTACCGTGGCATCTATCTGGAGATAATACCAGACAGAGACTGTCTTTTGTGCACCCTGTTCGCCATTAGACCCATCCCATACAGCAAAGGCAATATCCTTATACTCAAGGGGCTGGAAAACAACATCGTTACCATCGGCACTCTTCAATGTCCTTAAGAATACCACCCTCCATTTATTGTTACTCCACATACCTCTGCCTATAACATCCTGCTTTTGCTGAACTGCTAATGTCCCTAATCCCTCTGCATTCATATCCTTTATATCGGTCGAGTCTGCCTTCCAATACCATATATTCACCTTTCCCCCAGGAAGTTGTTCCATCCTGGAGGCATGGGAGAAATGCGCCTTCTCCTTTCCAACAGGAAACTCAATGGCAGCTCCATCCTTAAACCCATCCCCCTTTCTATCCTCTGTTTTATCTTCCCACTCTAATAGAAAGGCGATTCTTTCTCCATTATTTATCGAACGAACAGATATTGACCTTACCTTGCCGTCAAACCATCTGGGTTCAAATCTCACCTGAGAAAATAGTGAAATCTGAATGGCAGGTATCTGTTCCCAAACAGGGGAAGCCGGATCATCCGATATGTCCCCTTTGATATATTTTGAATTAACCATAAACCCACCATCCCCTCCTACCATCTGAGGGTATAATAGAGATAGCAGAATCAGAATAACCGGTATAAGATAAATCCTCTTTATATCTCTCATTCCCATGTCCTCGGTGAATGCCCTGTTTCTTTATATAGATACTTTATGACCTTCCATATCTCATCTTCGGTTAATACATTCTCAAAGGGCGGCATAGCTGATTTCCATGGTGCGGATTCTATGGGGAGACCCTCTGAACCTTTCTGTATCCTCCAGAAAAGGTAGGACTCCTGAAGCTGGGCGATAGTTCCCGCATCTCTAAAATTTGCCGGCGGGGGATTCATTGCTGGCGCCTCTGCACCATTACCATCTAACTGGTCACCATGACAGAATATGCACTTGTCGTAATATATAGTCGCACCATCAGCGACATTCTCCTCGCTATTATCAACCGAACTCTCCATCCCGGTATATTCTATCGGTGGGGAGGGGTGTATAACCCTTGCCTCCAGAGGTGGTTGATTTTTAGGTGCAATTTTTGAATAGGTAAAAAATCCTACCCACAGGGGAAATATTATCAGAATTGCAATTCTCAAATTCTTCTTCAATCCGGCAAGCCCCTCACCAGCGAGGAAATTAACTATAGGATTAAAAAACTCATCCATAGTCTCTTCATATATCGTAATCCAGATAAGAACTCCAAGTATTGATATGGTCATGAACATAAAGATAAGGCTGAAAGGAAGGGGTGGCTTTATCAGCTTTAATCCTGTATATATCAATATAAGAAAAATAACTGCCTTTATTAAAATAGAAGGTCTTTTAATCATGTTACATTACCTTTTAAAGTCATCAGATATGACACAAGGTTATTAATATCATCTAAGGTAACCTGGCTAAGGGTGTCATGGAATTTCTTGCCAGATGGAGATTGGACATTAAAAATAGACATTCTTATTGAATTGGCATCTTTTCCAGTAAGTATTGCACTCCAGTTTGTTTTCTCGGGGTTATGACATTTAGAACATGACATCTTTTCAAACAATCCCCTCCCTTTTTCAGAATCCCCTTGCTTAATTAACTGAAAGATATCTTGTTCAGGCATGCCCTCCGTCTTAACTGTAACTGGTTTTATTATCTCAGAAGGGTCAACTGTAACCTCCCCGCCCAACTTTTGTAAAAAGGAAATTACCAGCAGAACCTCCTGTTCCGATAAATCTACCGGTGGTCTATTAATAGTTGGCATTACAGCCCCAAATCTCTTGGGGGGGCTGACTTCATAATCCATATATATATACTTTGACGGTTCTGTCAGGGATTCATATAAAAATTCCCTTGTTAATTTCCCCCCCATCCCTGAAAGGTCAGGACACCTTGCAGTGGCACTGGGCCCTATAGAATGACAGAGAGAACATTTTCCCTTTCCAAAAAAGATAGACTGTCCCGCCTTAACCAAGTCCTGTTTTGTTTTAATCTTTGAAAAATCAATTACAGACTCTTCAGGCGGTCTTGATTCCTGCTGGGGAATAACATTGGCGATAGCAGTATATACAAACAATATAGAAAGACTAAATGGGACAATCTTCAAGAAAAACCCCGACCCTTTTTTCATTTCTCATCTCCAGAATTTAAAGCCCCTACCAAATGTTGGGTAGTTTCTTCCTTTTTTTCCCCAAGATGACTTAACCAGAAGATAAATGTAATAAAGGCTAAAAATACAATAGTAGTAATGGATACCATTATGCAGGCTACCCCCAATGAAGGGGAATATGCGTCAGGTGATGTATCCCTGAGGACACCATATATATGCCAGTGGACTCTAACGGCTGACCTTGCATATCCCATCAATCCCATTAACCAGATGATTGTTATTGCTAACAAGATAAGTACATACTGGGATCTCTCAGGCATATTCCCCCACTTTATTTCTTCTTTTATATGTGCCCCCTTCTGCATAAGAATTGTTAATAATGTAATAAAAAGGAGAACTCCTAATACCGTCAGCACCTGATAGACCGAATATTTTTCAATCCTGACTATGGCGGGGACAAAATAACCCATAACCCCAAGATAGAGTATGTAAAGTATGGCTCCAGCAAAAACAATATACTCAACTCCCTTTCCAAGTTTCAGCCATGAAACTGCCTCTTTCTTGTTTGCCCTCCAGTATAGGAGAAAGCTGATAAAGGTAGTCAGTATGGCTATATTGACTACCGTCATCTTTGCACTCATGACACCAAAAACACCCAGCAGGGGATGATGGGTCCCTCCCATTGCCCTTGCCTCCTCTAAGCTGGCAACCATGCTGTGGGGGGTCATCCATATAGCAAAGCATATAAATATTGAAATTAACATTATAAAGATACTTCTCTTGTATCTTGCACCACCTTCAATCCTGTGCACCAGCCCTAACCAGAAATAGTAATTACTCCCTATAAATAGAACCGCTATAAGAATTGCCTGTATGATAAATAGCCATGCCAGAAAACCCCCCATCAATGTAATCCCCATCTGGGTGCTGTATGCATATATCTCCTTTGTAAGCCAGTATCCAGCAAAAGGGAGTGGGAGCATGCCGAATATCCCTATAAAGTTTCCAATATACCCCATCCAGTCATAATGCGCTTTTTCCTCTTCTGATGAGGCAGCAAGAAATTTTATTGCAGCGTATGCACCCACGATAAATCCGCCAAAGACCACATTAGAAATAAGACGGTGGATATTCAAAGGCTGCCATGTAAAATTGTTAACTGCTGTCCATGTCCTATCCCAGAATCCCAACTCTGCACTTAAAATCGTGGGACTCATCATATAAGATGCCCATGAATTTGAGACCATCATTATTAGAGTGCCAAAGATATTAAGAAAGACCCCAAGGGTAAGATGTAATCTTTTCCTCTGCATCATGGTATCCCATCCATACCAGTATAGGTAAAGGGTTATAGTCTCTCCAAAAAACAAAAGCACATATATACCAAAAGTTACATAAAATACATCGCTTATATGTTTCATAAAGGTAGGATAGAACATTATCAGAGAAAAGATAAGGACAGCACCAAAGGTAGCAGTGGTTGAGAAGGCAGCTAATAGCAACTTTGTAAATTCTTTGGCAAGTTTATCATACTTCTTATCTTTTGTTCTGACACCTATATATTCACAGATAACAGCAAACATTGGAACACCAAGGACAAAGGCTCCGAAATACAGATGGACCTGTGCAACAATCCATATCAGATTTCTGCTGCTAATGAAAGGTATGGTTCTGTAATCTATTTGATGGGCTACTTCTGCAAAACTTTTTGAATGGAGAAATAATAGATATAAAAATGAGAAGAAGACTATCAGGAGGTAATAACGCCACTTTATTGCTTCTAATCTCAATCTCTTAACTAACATTTTATTCTTTCTCTCCTTTTACTGGAGTCTTTTTTGCTTCTGTAATCTCAGGACCCCTTACTATTGGCGCAAATGAACGAATATAAGCTATTATGTCTAAAATCTTCTCCTTTGAAAGGGTATGCTCAAAAGGCGGCATAAAGGTTGAGCGGGCTATTGCAGCACCGCCTTTACTTATAACATCAAAAAGATTTTGGTCGGTTCTCGTAACCATATACTTATCATCGGTGAAATCTCTCGGTTTTGGGTCAAGATTAACTGCATTCGGACCATCACCTTTCCCTTCCTTTCCATGGCAGTAAGAACAATAATAATGAAAAAGCCTTTTGCCTTTCTCAATATCCCATTTGGTATTTGGGATAGTAATTTCATCTTTGGCAAAAAGGTTTAATTCTAAAAAACCTATTAAAAAGAAAGAAATAAAAATCATTATTATTAATTTATTCAACTTAAAATTAAGAATAGGTTGCGAAAACAATTGTCTTTCCTCCTTTTTGTTTATGTATAAATTATAAAACTACCACGGATTTATCACGGATGGACACGGACAAGATAAATCCTTTTACTATTTCATTGTTTTTCTGTGTTTATCCGTGTCCTTCCGTGGTTTTATTATGTTTTTGTTCTATTTAATAATCTCTTTATTTAAGAGATACTAAATATGCTGCTATCGCGGCAGCTGTCTTATCGGGTAGATTAAAATTCGGCATAGCAGTATTTGGATGTAAAGCCTGCGGATTCTTCAACCATGAAAATATCCAGTCAGGATTCAACCTTGAACCAACCCCGCTAAGGTTAGGACCTACCCTTCCCTTCACCTCCCCACCCTCAACTGAGTGACATGCCATACATCCATATTTCTTTTTAAAGAGACTCTCACCTTTATTAATATTATCCTCGTTATATTCCTCAGCCATATTTATATGAGATAATTTATCATAGGCTAAAGCCAGCTCAATAAAATCTGTTATTACCCTTATGTCTTCATCCGGCATAAAAAAATTGGGCATCCTCGCAGATAAAAGAGGATTTATCTTATAAGGTGACTTAAGGAATTTTAAGAGCCATTCCTTCCTTACCTTGCTTCCTTCATAGGTTAGGTCAGGACCAATATCTCCTCCAAACCCTTTTATCTTATGACACGATTGACATTTATACTTCTTGATTAATCTACCAAAACTCCCGACAAATACCGGGATCTGAGTCTTCTCATCAATATATTTGACAGGTATGGGTTCATCCACAAACCCTAATAAGACTGATGTTATAGCCATCACATCTTCATCTGTGAATCCATAAAATGGCATTTTTAGAATATCGCTGAAAGACCTCGGCTGTTTCAATTTAGTGAATACCCAATCTTCCTTCGTATGACCGATTTTTCCAATCATCTTGCCAAAATCAAATTTTTCAAACTCTTTACTCCCAATACCATCAAGGTCAGGTCCTATCTTTATCTTTGCATCAATCCCTCTTATATTGTGGCATCCAAAACAGCCATATTCTTGAATCAGCTTCTTACCCCTTTCAGCCAATTCCTCGTTTGTCAGGTCATTATCAGTAATATCTATTTTTATTTCCTGATAGGCAGGAGGTAACTCCCCTTTTTGATTCATAAGATAGTCAGCTATTGCCAGGGACTGGTCTTCT
>MHDO01000006.1 GCA_001805005.1 Nitrospinae bacterium RIFCSPLOWO2_12_39_16 | reverse complement strand
GGGGCTGAACCTCTTCACAGTTTCAAACCCCTCTTTTTCAGCCTCCTTTATTATTAATTGATTCACATAATTTGCCACCTCTTCCACTGCCGCTCAGCCTATACCATTCATTATATACGCCCTTGTCTGCTCCCCCTTATCAAAATAATCTTTTATTCTTTTTTCTAATTCTGCACCTATAGTGCAAACAAATAGAGACGCCCTTGAACATCCTGACAAATGCTTTGCAAGATATTTAGTTTTAAAGGTGAGAGCATTGCAATCAGTTATAATTGTATCTTCTGTTACAGATGTCAGGTTGAAATGTATAAAATCTGCTTTAGGATGAATAAGCCCCTGAGCTTTTTCAATCTCCTCCTTAATCATCTTCTCCATTGGAGGTGTAAGAATTGTTGAAACCTGTTTAAATCCTAATTCCTTCAGAACTTCTTTAAAATTAATTGTAATTTTTATGTTTTCTATGATCATTTGATTATTTAAAGTTCATTAATTTTTATCTTTCATCTGTAAATCTTGAAATCTACAAATTCTTTTACCTTTAAAAAATCTTTTGCATTGTTTGTAACCAAAACCGCTCCAATTCTCCTTGCAGAAAGGGCAATCAAGACATCATTGGTAACTTTTGATAAAAACCTATCTTCAAATCCGTATTTATTGCCAAGCTTTGCAATAACCTTACCTGCTTTTTGCCAGTCAGACGCCTCTGGAGTTACAAGTCGTCCAAAACTTTTAAAGGTATCATACATTCTGTCTAATAATTTCATAGATATTTTATCAAAGGCTCCTGCATAGAGTTCTTCAATAACAACTGTACTCATATATAGTATCGGTTTTTCAATATTTGGCTCTGCTGTAGGATAGGCAATACCTTTGTTGATGAAGGGAATGTATATTGAGGTATCAAAAATAACCTTAACTGGAAACCCTATTATAGACATCCTTAATATCCCCTTTACCTTTTATTGCGATAAGCATTTTCTCTATTCTGGTATTTGCTATTATGATATCTAATGCCTTATTTATAGCCTCTGTATCTGTCCTTGCTTTTGTGATTTTTTTAACAGTTTCAACCTTAGCCGGGTCAAGAATGAATTGTTTTCTAACCTTTAATGCGGTTTTCATATTTATCACCTCCATGTGTATTTTAATGCATTATATACACATTGTCAACAGTTTGTTACTTATTACCTAATTTGGATTTAACGGTATCAATGAGAAATCTCATTTCCTCACATTTTATTAAGATTGTCATGCCAAAATATACAATGAGTCCTGTTAAAATTGTAAATGAGAACCATATCAATCTTCCCACTCCATGATTGACAACTGATGGCTGATTGCTGATGGCTAAGTAACATATTCCACCCATTACAGCAGAGGATAAACTAATTTTAATAACTGAATTTTTTACACTATACCAGTTAATCCTCCTGATACTATCTGGCAGATAGTAAATCAAGAGAGATAGATTAAGTATTGCAGATAGGGATGTGGCAAGGGCAATACCTGCGTGTTTTAGCGGGTGCATGAGGATTAGATTAAATACCACATTAGCTACCATTGATATAACAGCAATTCTCACAGGTGTCTTTGTATCCTGAACAGAGTAATATGCAGGTGCAATAACTTTTATGCCTGAATATGCCCAAAGCCCTATGGAAAAGGCAATCAGAGCCTGAGATGTATTTATTGCCGCATGATGTGCAAATTCACCCCTTTCAAACAGGAGGGACACAATCGGCAGACTCAATACGATCTGGGCTGTCATAGCAGGTATTGCAATAAAAAATGTGAACCTGAGACCAAAGGAAATAGTATCCCTTATTCCTTCCATGTCCTTTTTTGCAGCATAAGATGAAAGGGTTGGCAAAATTGCTGTCCCGATGGCTGTCCCAAATACACCGAGTGGAAGCTGCATTACCCTGTCCGCATAATAGAGATAGGATATACTCCCTTCTGTTAAGAGGGAGGCTATAAGGGTGTCCACGAATATATTGAATTGTGTTACTGCAAGACCGATAACAGAAGGAGCCATCAGAAGGACGACCTTTTTGACTCCGGGATGACTGAAGGAGAAATCAGGTGTAAATTTTAACCCGCTTTTTAGCAGCGGCGGTATATGAAAGATAAATTGCAGCAGCCCTCCGATTATCACACCAATTGCAAGACCTGATACAGGTATTTTGAGATAAGGGCATATAAAAAATGCCGCACCTATCAGAGCAAGGTTTAATAAAACAGGCGACATTGCAGGAACAGTGAAGTGTCTTAGAGAATTCAATATACCCATTGATAAAGCGGTAAGAGAAATCAAAAATATATAAGGGAAGGTGATTCTTGTCAGATAGACAGCCAAATTAAATTTATGAAGCTCATGGTAAAAACCGGGGGCAAGGACTGTAATAATCGCAGGCATGAAGATTATTCCAAGGATAGTAATTATAAAGAGAAGGACAAGAAGTGTGGAAAAAACTGCACTTGCAAACCTCCATGCATCTTCCTTTGATTTCACTGTGAAGTATTCGGTAAAGAGGGGTATAAATGCAGCAGAGAGGGCACCCTCTCCAAGCAATCTCCTTAATAGATTTGGTATTTTAAAGGCAACAAAGAAGGCATCTGTAGCAAAACCAGCACCAAAGATTTTTGCAATCACCATATCCCTGATAAAACCAAAGATACGGCTTAAAAATGTCCCGCTGCTAATAATACCTGTTGCTTTGAGGAGTCTTTTGTTTTCAGACATAAGTTAACTTATAATTATTAGCCACAGACTTTCACTGACCAAAACAAACCACTGCCTTTTACAGACAAAAACATTTATATTTTAATTCTGTGTAAATCCGTGGCAATTAACTAATTTGTGTAAGGTTGGATTTTATCTTAAAATACAGTAGAATACAAATATGTTAAACAAGGAAGCCCTTGAAAAAATATATAGCCATGCAATTCAGGAGTATCCTGATGAGTGCTGTGGGATTGTTACTGGAGACGGGATGGGGATTACTATTGTCCACAAATGCACCAATATCCAGAATGAACTGCATGAGAAAGACCCTGAGCGATATGTGAGAGATGCAAGGACTGCATATCACATAGACCCAAAGGAGATGCTAAATATTTTTAAGGATGCAGAGAAGAAGGGGCTAAAGGTGATTGCATTTTATCACTCCCACCCCGACCACGCTGCATATTTTTCACAAGAGGATGTGGATTTGGCAATGTTTGGGGATGAGCCTTCGTATCCGGATGCTGAATATATTGTAGTCTCCCTTTCCAACGGCAAAGCAGATGAAGCGGCTTCATTCAAATGGGATGAAGCTAAAAAGTGTTTTCATAAGAGGCTGATAATTTAATTTGAATTGATTATCTTTCTTAGCTCATCACCCTCGATTACCTCTTTTTCAAGGAGGAGTTTTGCGAGTGCATCAAGCTTATTCCTCTTCTTCGCAATAATCTCTTTAACCCTCGTATATGTCTCTGTTATTATCTTCTTTACCTCTTCATCAATTATCTTTGCAGTCTCTTCGCTAAATTCTGATTTTGGCATCCCGCCTATCTCAAGGAAAAGAGACCTTCTCTCCCTTTCAAATGTCATTGGACCAAGCCTCTCGCTCATACCATATTCCTTTACCATGCTCCTCGCTATATCTGTAGCCCTCTCCAAATCATTCTGTGCCCCTGTGGATATCTCGTTAAATATAGTCTCCTCAGCTACCCTCCCTCCAAGGAAGACGGCAAGCCTGTCCAGCAGTTCTGACCTTGTCATGAGATACCTGTCCTCTGTGGGCAATTGCATTGTATAACCGAGGGCTGAGATCCCTCTTGGTATAATTGATATCCTGTGCACCTTATCCGCATGGGGGACTGATTCCGCAACCAGTGCATGCCCTGATTCATGATACGCAATTATCTCCTGCTCCTTCTTGCTCATCACCTTCCTCTTCTTTTCCAATCCAGCTATAGACCTATTTATCGCCTCTTCAAAATCATTCATCTCAACAGATTTCTTATTCCTGCGTGCTGCAAGGAGTGCTGCCTCATTCACTACATTGGCAAGGTCAGCCCCTGCAAACCCCGGCGTCCTCGCTGCAAGAATCCTTAAATCTATCCCCTCTGATAGTTTTACCCCTTTTGTATGAACCTTCAGTATATCCTCTCTCCCGTTTATATCAGGCCTATCTACTAATATCTGTCTGTCAAATCTCCCCGGTCTCAAAAGAGCTATATCAAGTATCTCAGGCCTATTGGTCGCTGCCATGATGATTACACCCTTCTGTGTATCAAAACCATCCATCTCTGCCAATAGCTGATTCAGCGTATTCTCTCTCTCTTCATGACCGCCGCCGATGGGTGCCGCTATCCTTGCCTTACCAAGGGCATCAAGCTCATCTATAAAGATAATACATGGTGCCTTTTCCTGTGCCTGTGTAAAGAGGTCTCTGACACGGGATGCACCTACACCTACAAACATCTCTACAAACGCAGAGCCGCTAATTGCAAAAAATGGAACCTTCGCCTCCCCTGCTACTGCCTTTGCAAGAAGCGTTTTGCCTGTTCCAGGAGGACCTACAAGTAAAATCCCTTTTGGAATCTTCCCGCCTAATTCCAGATATTTCTGGGGGGTATTTAGAAAATCTATTACCTCCTTTAACTCCTCCTTTGCCTCATCACACCCTGCTACATCGTTAAATGTAACACCTGTATCTTTGTCTATATATATCTTCGCCTTGCTCTTTCCGATAGCCATTATCCCTGACTCAGGGCTCATCCTCTTCAATGCTATCATCCATATAAAAATGATGATTCCCATGGGGAGAACCCATGCGAGAAGAAAATCCCTCAGCCATGACTCATCAAACTTTCCGGAAAACTTCACATTATGCGCCTCAAGCTCCTCCACCAATTTAGGGTCATCCACCCTCACTGTAGTTATCTCCACCCCTTGCTTTAACTTCTCATCCTCCTTCTTTAAAAGACCTCTTATAATCTTATCTCCTAATGCTACCTCTTCAATCTTATCTCCCCTTAGGAGATTTTTAAATTCACTGTAGGGAATCTGTTTCGGTGCAGGAGGGGCGAAGAAAAATACATTTATAGCCCACATAATAAAGAAGGCAGCAACGAGATACCATATAGAAAAATGAATTTTATCTTTCATGGCTAAATAATATTATTTTGGTGCGAGAGGGGGGAGTTGAACCCCCACGGTGTTACCCACTGGATCCTAAGTCCAGCGCGTCTGCCAGTTCCGCCACTCTCGCTTATTGATTTTAAAGGATTTTTTGAGATTAGTTAAACATTGACTGCCTCTAATGTAGCAAAATTGTAGCACGAATCGAGGATTTCAATGCTTGATCTAAGGCTTTCAGGGTAATGATGAGAGTATCTCATTGTCATGATTATGCTCTTATGTCCGAGAAGTTCTTTAACCTTATAAAGGTCAACACCGTTTTGAACAAGTTTTGTAGCAAAAGTGTGCCTCAGGTCATGAAAAGTGAAATTCTCTAACTCTGCCCTTTCTACAGCCTTTCCGTAAGCTTCTCTTAAACTTCTTACCGAGATAGGAAATACCCTGCCAGAGATATCCCTTACCTTCTGATCCTTAAGCATGGCATAAAGAGTTTTTGACATCGGCGTTGTTCTTTTCTCACCATTCTTTGACTTCACTACCGTTACAGTCTTTCTCGTAAAATCGACATCAGCCCATTTCAGGCTTAAAATCTCACCCCTTCTCATTCCGGTATGCAGAGCGAATAGAAGCAATGGCCTAAGCCACAACGGATTTGTAGCTTTCTGCAAAAGCCTTATTTCTTCTTCAGGAGTCAACCATCTTTCGCGTGCATTCTTATTTCCGACAGAGAATGACAGATCAGCCACAGGATTATCCCTAACCCATTTCCATTCTCTGCGTGCAATATTAAACATCCGCCTAAAGAGTGATAACTCTTGATAAACAGTTGAAGGTTTCACAGTTTTGAGTCGTTCATCCATGTAGTCAGAAACAATCTCAGTAGTAACTTCAGCAAGTGTTAAATGTCCGAATGCAGGCAATAATTTTTTGATTGTTTGCCCATCTCTCAACTTCTCGTACTTGTTCATGTACTTTTCGACCATTTCCTTAACCGTAATCTGCCTTGCCTTGACTGTCTCAAAATATCTGCCTTCAATTATCTCAGTCAGAACCTTTGCATAAAGTTTCTCTGCCAGTTTCCTGTTGGGTGTTTTAAAAGACTGTTGAATCCTCTTACCCTGATGCTTTATGCTAAACCAGAAAATTTTACCTCTGAGGTATAGCCCCATTTATCCTCCCTCCCTTCCGGGGCCTCTGGTCTGGATGAAAGGATTATAGCATAATTCAGCCTTTTTTTTACAAGACTTAATCCAGATGATAATATCCTCAAGATCAAATCTAAGAGCGCCATTCAGCTTTATACATGGTATTTGTCCTAACTCTGCCCATTGATAGACTGTGGAGGGCTTTACATTAAGCATTGAGGCTATTTCCTTGACACTAAGTAGTTTCATGCTTAAAAAGGCTCCTCTGTCTTGCTATCATTCAAGCAGGGCATTTCACTAACAGGCACTTGGTAATATTTGTTTTCCTTATTCATATCGAGTGAGAAATCACCGGGGAAGCCTTTATTAAGAATCGCAAAATATTGCACCAACTGTCTTTTTATCGGTTATACATATGTCATTGTTTTTACTTGTTATTTGTTGAGTTTGCATTATTTACCTTTAAAATCTGTTCATTTGTTTATTAGTATCAAGTCCTAAGGGATAACATGGAAAGGAGAGGGGAAAAAAGGCTTCGCTATCCGTAACGCTTCGCCTTTTTCCCCTCCAGGTAATTATATGATTACTCATTTTTAACATGTAATGTAACCTCAATTTTTTTAAAAATACACTATAATAAAAAAGCCGAGAATCCACGAAATAAATTCGTAGAATCTCGGCTTCTCTGTCTAAGTAGACTTCTCTGCCTTTAACTGCTAAATCTTACTGCCCTATGATGCGCAAGCCTTCTTATTAAAATCTATTTTATAAAACGGCGATATTAACCACTGCTTACACTCACGGCATTTATACTGTACCTTTCCAGTATTTGGATCAATTCTCTCTATTCTCGTTTTAATTAATATGTTACCGTCCTCTATAGAAACTACTGGTGCACGGCAATTACCACACCTGCCATCAGTTAGAATTGTATAAATATTTTTATTTGACTCTACTGTTATCATCTTGTCCCTTTGCCTATATCGTTAAGAAGTGTTTTTTCTGTTTTGTCCAGTTCTTTCTTTATAGCTACAAAAGAATCCTTTGCAAATGCCATTGAAGTAAAGTAAAAAACAAACGATTCTATTATCTTCTTGATCTCAGACATGATATGCGCCTGTTCTTCTTTATTACTGCTCTTAAGCTTGTTGAGATTTTCTGCCAGTTTCTCGCCTGTTGAAAGAAAATGTCCAATAGCCATCATTTTTACTTCATCATCTACAGAATCAAGATTAATAATTGTCCTCTGCAAAATATGAGGAATTGAACCAAGTAAAAGAACCGGATGAACTTTGGGATTATTATTTAACGGATGGAGAATATCCGAGACGATCTCAGGAATAAATTGTTCAAACTCTTTAGTTATCTTAGATTTTTCAGCTTCTTTCCAAAAATCAGGGCGTTCTTCTTTCGCTCTCTCTACAAGGTTTTGTATATGTTTCTTTGTGTTCTTAAAATTATCCTCTGAATGTGATTCGATATATTCAGAAAGAGACATGCCCTTTCTCTTTGATTCTCGCTGTAGGAATTTCTTAAATTCCTTGCTTACTCTAATGCCTATAAATTCGTCTTTTGCCATTTGTTCTCCATTAGTTTAACTTGTTATACAAATGATAAACAATAAAGAAAGTTTTGTCAAGGAAAATTTTCAAGAATATCAAAATATCCAAAAAGCCATCAAAATTCCCGCCAGTCGCAGAACTAAAACATAGTTATATATTTATTGTCATAAATCCCTGTAAAAGACTTAACTGGTTAAATAGGATATATCCGGATAATGAAGGAATTTAACAGTTAAGACATTTGCAGGGATGTTAAAGGAAACTATGATTTAGTTCTTTCGCTTCCTGGCGGGAATTTTGAGTTTTAACGACAAGCTCACTTGCGCTTCTGGCGTGCGCCTTGCGGCCCTTTGCAAGGCACATGACAGAAAAGGGTCAATGTGGAGCGGCTTGTTAGCTGGTGGTTTTCTTTATTCTTTCCTGCCACTTTTTCGGGTCTCGCTTTAAGTGCATTATTGCAGTAACAAGGATAAAGTTTTGCCTAACTTGATACAAAACTCCGTAAGGGAATCTATTGGTAATGCATCGTCTTGAACGGCTGGATATAAGGGGCCATGCGTCGGGAAAGGATTTAATACGGTCAAATGTGTTATTAATCTCTGCCGCAAATTCGTAGCCAAGGCCGGGACACTGCTCGTTATAGTAGTCTACAGCTTCTGCGAATTCTTGCTCAGCGCAGGAGATAACACGGATACTCATTGTTTGTTTATCCGCTCGAATACGGCCTCAGCAGAATCTGCCTCAAGCTGGCCAGCATCGAATGCATCTATTCTCGATTCCGATTCAGCGGCCCAAAGAGCGTCAATCCTGTCGTCATGGCTTTTATCAAAGCTGTGAAAAAGTTCGTCTATTAGTTCAGCCCGCTCCACCGGGTTAAGGCGAAGGGCTTCTTTAAGAATTGTTTGAGTTGCACTTGTCATGGATTTTCACTCCCTTTCTGTTAATAAATCCGTCATGTTTACAATATACCAGCTTGTCGGGCTGGTGTCAACGATCGGCGGGATGTCCTAAATTAAGTATCATGTCCCTGGAAATCCTCTTTGTTCAGATTTATAATGCGGCAGTTGAGCAGTGCCCAAAGGGCATCTGTCTCGAACTCCTT
>MHDO01000005.1 GCA_001805005.1 Nitrospinae bacterium RIFCSPLOWO2_12_39_16 | reverse complement strand
TCAGTATAGAGAAAAAACCAAAACCGCTCTTCATCACAAGAGGATAAGGAGGATTAAGGTTATTGCTATGGGTGCATCTACAGGGGGTCCACCTGTCCTCCAGTTAATCCTCTCAAGGCTTAAAGAGGGTTATCCAGCACCCATACTGGTCGTCCAGCATATATCAAAAGGATTTCTTGAAGGGTTTGTAGATTGGATAAGACAGGCTACATCGCTTCCTGTCCATATAGCAGTTGATGGCGAGCATCTCCTCCCCGGACATATATACTTTGCACAGGATGATTATCACCTCGGTGTTGACAGTGAGGAGAGAATAAGGATGAGCAAGGCTAAGCTTGAAAATGGGATAAGACCCTCTGTATCATATCTGTTTCGCTCTATCTTAAATACATTTGATGGAGAGGCTGTAGGAGTTCTGCTTACAGGCATGGGGAAGGATGGTGCAATGGAGCTTAAGATGATGAAGGAGAATGGCGCTGTAACAATCGCACAGGATGAGGAAAGCTCTGTTGTCTACGGAATGCCGGGAGAGGCTGTAAGGCTTAATGGCGCGACATTTGTCCTCTCGCCAGAAGAAATCGCATCAACACTGGAAAATCTGGCAGGGAGGGAGTGAAAAGAAAGGGGTCAAGGGTTCGAGGGGTCAAGGGGTCAAGTGAATGTTAAAAAATTACAAAGAATTGAAAGTCTGGCAGAAGTCTTATCAGCTATGTTTAGAAATATATAGGTTAACAAAAAGGTTTCCAGTCAATCATTTGAACCCTTGACCACTTGACCACTAATTATATGAATTTACAAAGTTACATTCTGATTGTTGAAGACAGCGAGACTCAGGCAAGACAGCTTGAGTCTATCCTTAAGCCAATCGGTTATGGCATCTCTATTGCCTATACTGCAAAGGATGCCCTTGATTTTTTGAAAAGGCAGAAGCCTGTCCTTGTTATTGCCGATATCCTTATGCCCGAGATGGACGGCTATCAGTTGTGCAAGATGATTAAGGGTGATGATAGATTAAGGGATATACCTGTTGTCCTGTTAACCCAGCTTTCTGACCCAAGAGAGGTTATTAAGGGGCTTGAGAGTGGTGCGGATGACTTTATTTCAAAACCATATAACGAGGAACTCCTTTTAACCCGTATCAGCACAATCCTGAATATAAAGAAGCGAGAGGATATAATAAATAAGAAACTCAATATCCTTGTTGTTGAGGATAGTCCGACACAGGCTGAACAGTTGAGATATATGCTTGAGGAACAGGGTTATAGTGTTGTAACTGCTGGAAACGGCAGGGAGGGGCTTGAGGCAGCGAGGAGGATAAAACCTACACTCATAATAGCTGATATTCTCATGCCTGTAATGGACGGTTATGAGATGGCTTCTGAGATACGGAGGGATGAATCATTAAAAAAGACGCCAATAATATTAATAACGTCATTACAAGATAAGAAGGATATTGTCCGCAAGGCATCTGTAATTGCAGACGGCTTTTTTACAAAGCCTTATGACGAGCAATATCTTCAGGAAAAGATTAAATTGCTCATTTCAAGCTTGAAACATGAAGACAGAGGGAAAGAGCTGACAGAGTTAGATGTAACATTCGCAGGTGAGCGCTATAACATAACCTCCAATAGAAGACAGATTTTAACATTTTTACTTTCTACCTATGAGAATGCTGTCCAGCAAAACCATGATTTGATAATGATGCAGAGGGAACTGCAGTTGATTAATGAGCAGCTTGAGGGAAAGGTAAGGGAGAGGACAGAGGAATTACAGGCATCTGAAGGAAATTTCAGGTCACTTGCAGATAATGCAAATGACAGCATTATGATAGTTACAGATAAAGGCAAATTTGCCTATGTGAATAGACGATTATTGGATATGACAGGTTATAGCGTTGAAGAGCTGCTTAAGATGAATATCTTTGACCTTATACATCCTAATTTTTGTGAGGCAGCAAAGGAACGCTTTGGAGAGAGAATTGATGGAACTGTTCCAATTGGTCATTCTGAGATTGCTATCGTCAAAAAAAACCGTAATAGTTTACTGGCAGAGGCAACATGCTCAAGAACTTTCTGGCATGGACAGCCTGCTGTCATAGGTCTATTGCGTGATATCTCCGAACGTAAGAGAAGAGTGGATGAGTTTGTAAAACTCGAAAAATTGGAGTCTTTAGGCATCCTTGCAGGAGGTATAGCACACGATTTTAATAACTTTTTGACAGGGATACTTGGAAATATCTCGCTTGCAAAGAAGAAATGCAAGCCCGATGATATTATTTATAAATTATTGTCTGATAGTGAGAAGGCTTCTCAGGGTGCAAAGAGCCTCACTTATCAGTTATTAACCTTTGCTAAGGGCGGCACACCTGCCAGGAAGACAATATCTATTATAAAATTACTCAGGGATGATGTAGAGTTTGCGTGCAGGGGCTCTAATGTAAAATGCAGTCTTAATATCCCTGATGATTTATGGCCTGTAAATATTGATGAGGGGCAGATTAATCAGGTCATCTACAATATAGTCATAAATGCGGGGCACGCCATGTCTGAAGGGGGGACAGTTGAATTATCAGCAGAAAATATTAATGCTTATGCTGATAACAGATACTTTGTTAAAGAGGGCAAGTATGTGAAGATAGCAATTAGCGATACAGGGTCTGGAATATCTGAAGAGAATCTTAATAAGATATTTGACCCTTATTTTACAACTAAAAAGGCAGGAAGCGGTCTTGGGCTTGCAAGTGCTTATTCCATAATCAAGAATCATGACGGATATATCTCGGTTGAATCAAAAGTGGGGAAGGGGACAACCTTTTATATCTATCTTCCAAAGTCTCAGAGTGAGGCTGCTGTTATAAAAGAGCATGAAGAAGGGCTTGTTTATGGGGAGGGGAAGATTCTTGTTATGGACGATGAGGAGATTTTAAGGACTGCCGCAGGTATGATATTGGGTGAACTTGGATACAGTGCTGATTTTGCCAGAGACGGCAAAGAGGCAATTAAGCTTTATAAAAAGGCAAAGGATTCAGGAGAGCCATTTAATGCAGTCTTGATGGACCTTACAATACCGGCTGGCATGGGAGGCAAAGAGGCAATTGAGGAGCTTATTAAGATTGACCCGGATATAAGGGCAATTGTATGCAGCGGTTATTCAAACGACCCTATAATGTCTGGATATAAGGATTATGGCTTTTCTGCGGCTATCGTAAAACCATATAATATTGATGAGTTAAGCAGGACAATTAATGATGTGGTAAAAGGGAAGGGTGAATAAGCGATTTCAAGTATGGTTTATAATTTCTTTCAAAACTCCTGTATAAACCTCGCCGCATAGCTCCTGATTTCTTTGCCGTTCAAAACATGGAATCTCCTTACTTTATCTACGGTTTGGAGTGAAAATCTCTTTAAGGGGATATAGACGAGGTTTTTTTTGTGCTGTCTTGCAAGACGCCTCCATTTTAGTGACGGCGGTTTTGGGGCAACAAGAGCCACATGCCTCTCCCTTGAGTAAAAGAGTGAGGCTGAGATAAGCCTCTCATCAAGGGATTCTGAATTTTTAAACCTTATATCCTGCCATATATCAGGTATATGTCTTGGGGGGAATAGCATAAAGCATCCTCCATAGGTTGAACGGGCAATGCCGGGTCCAATCATATCTTCACTATATGGTGTTGCATAGAAACAGAGTGTGGATTCCTCCCCATGCTCTGCATACCATGTCTGTCTCCAGCTATATTTGGATATGTCAGGGTTTGCTTCAAAGATAAAGACTACAGCATCTACACTCCCTCTGGATGGGGGAATTTCCTTTACATATATATTGCCTGTATACCAATGCCTCAATGTATCCCTTATATCAATCCCATCCTTGACCGATGTTGTAAACTTCTCTGTCCTTGCAAGGTCTTCACCAAGGAGTGCCTTTGTCTGCTCCCGGACATGGGTCTATAGGGACAAAACTGAACACATCCATTTCTCCATCTGTCTCTTCCTCAAGCGAGGCAATGGTTATTGATGGAAGGAGTCTTATGCCAGTCTCTACTGAATTTTTAAAAGAGGGATGGATGGATACTGCAAGGCAGTCAAAATGAGAGCTTAAAACCTTTTGCCTTGCAACCCTTGCAAAATCCCCGCTTCCGTGGATTATGGGAAGGATTTCTATCTTTTTGCTGAGGGAGAAAAACATAAGCGCTATGTAATTTTATTTTATCTCATCCGGACTGCAAATTTTTCCCAAGATTCCAGAGGCAGCAGCGATTGCAGGGTTTGAGAGATAGACCTCACTCTTCGGATGCCCCATCCTGCCGACAAAGTTTCTATTTGTAGTGGATATAGCCCTCTCGCCTTCTGAAAGGACACCCATGTGCCCGCCAAGACAGGGACCGCAGGTAGGTGTGCTGACAACAGCCTCGGCATCAATGAATATACCAATCAACCCTTCATCTATTGCCATCTTATAAATCCTCTGAGTGGCAGGGATGACTATCATCCTTACATCCTTGTGAACCTTCTTTCCTTTTAAGACAGAGGCAGCCTCTCTCAAGTCAGATATTCTTCCATTTGTGCATGAGCCGATTACTACCTGGTCAATCTTTACATTGCCCGCCTTGCTTATGGGCTTTGTATTTGACGGCAGATGAGGGAATGCGACCTGAGGCTCAATATCCTTTGCGTTAAATTCAAACACATCACTATATTGAGCATCTTTATCACTCGTGTATATCTTAAATTTCCTCTTTGCCCTTCCTTCTACATATTCCATTGTTATGTCATCAGGATTAATAATTCCGCTCTTTGCCCCTGCCTCTATTGCCATATTAGCCATTGTAAATCTTCCATCCATTGGCAGGTTATCAATTATCTCGCCTGTAAATTCCATTGCCTTATACAATGCACCATCAACCCCTATCTTGCCAATTGTATAAAGGATAAGGTCTTTTCCTGTAACCCATCTTTTCAGTTTTCCATAGAATATAAACTTCATTGACTCGGGGACTTTAAACCATATTTCACCTGTTACCATTGTGGCAGCTAAATCTGTACTGCCAACACCTGTGGAGAACGCCCCCAATGCACCGTATGTGCATGTATGGGAGTCTGCACCAATAATTACATCCCCCGGCAGGACAAGCCCTTCTTCAGGCAAGAGGGCATGTTCAATGCCCATCCGCCCCATCTCAAAATAGTTTGTGATTTTATATTGTTTAGCAAAATTTTTTAAGATACGCACCTGCTGGGCTGATTTTATATCCTTATTCGGGGCAAAATGGTCGGGAACAAGAACTATCTTTTCTTTATCAAAGACTTTCTTTGCTTTAACCTTTTTAAATTCTTCAATGGAGAGGGGGGCTGTAATATCATTTCCGAGGGCTATATCAACCTTTGACATTATTAGGTCTCCTGCTGATACCCCTTTTTTCCCTGTGTGTGCGGCAAGAATTTTCTCAGTAATAGTCATTCCCATTATAATATCTCCTTTTCAGGCAATAGAGTTTTAAAAGTATGTCTGAACTATTATATCAAAGTTTATATTTGTAATGTGAAAAAATTCGGACAGATTCAAATTTGACACATCTCATAAATATGTGATATATAACAATGCAAATTATGTTAAAAGAGTTGCTTTTAGAAATAGGGACAGAGGAGATTCCTTCTGTATATCTGAATCCTGCAATTGGTAAGATTGAAGAGCTGACAAAGAAGTTATTTGCTGAAAATAGGGTCTCACATGGGCAAATAAAGGTCTTCGGTTCGCCGAGGAGGCTTATTTTATTCGTTGAAAATCTTTCGGATAGGCAGGAGAGTATTACTTCAAAGGTAATTGGTCCTCCTAAACGGGTATCCTTTAATGAGAAGGGACTGCCCACTCAAGCCGCTGTTGGTTTTGCAAAAAATCAGGGGATTCGTGTAGAGGATTTGAATGTTGAGAAAACAGAGAAGGGTGAATATCTCTGTGCAGTGAAGGAAGAGAAAGGGGAGGCGACAAAGAAAATCCTTCCTGATATTCTGCCTAAACTGATATTTTCCATACCATTTCCAAAGCACATGAGGTGGGGGGATGGGAATGTAAAATTTGTAAGACCTGTCCATTGGATTTTATGCCTTTACAATGGCGATGTAGTCAAGTTTGAATTTGATAGTGTCAAGAGCGGAAATAAATCTTTTGGCCATAGATTCTTGAGTCCAAAGACTTTCACTGTTAAGGACTTTGCTTCTTATGGGAAAAAGACAAAGGAAAATTACATCATTTTTAATCAAGAAGATAGAAGAGAGACAATATTAAAAGAGGCAAATAAACTGGCAAAAAAGGCTGGCGGAAGTCTTTATGAAGATGCCAATCTGTTAGAAGCTGTTACACATCTTGTTGAATACCCCTGTCCTATACTTGGAGAGTTCGGAAAGGAGTATCTTGAACTCCCCAAAGAGGTTCTAATCTCTGTCATGAAAAAGCATCAGAGATATTTTTCGATTGTAAATTCAAATGGCAGTCTCCTGCCAAATTTTATTGCAATTAGCAACAATAAGGTTAAGAATCCAGCAGTTATGAAAGCCGGTTATGAAAGGGTGCTTAAGGCGCGATTTTCTGATGCAAGATTTTTTTATGAGGAAGATAAAAAGAAACCCCTTAAGGAATATATAGAAAAATTAAAATCTGTAGTCTTTCAGGAAAAGCTTGGGACATATTATGAAAAGGTTGAGCGTATTGTCAAGCTTGCCTGTTATATTGCTGATAAAATAGCTCCTGACTCAAAAGAGATTTCTGAGAGGGGGGCATTTTTATGCAAGGCGGATTTAGTTACCCAAATGGTTTATGAGTTTCCTGATTTGCAGGGGATAATGGGGAGGGAGTATGCAAGGCTTTCAGGGGAAAAACAAGAAGTGGCAGATGCAATTTATGAACACTATCTTCCGAGATTTGCAGGTGATAAACTACCGGATAGCCGTGCAGGCGATATAGTCAGTATTGCCGACAAGATAGATACAATTATTGGCTGTTTTGGTGTTGGACTCATTCCTACCGGTTCAGAAGACCCTTACGCATTAAGAAGACAAACCCTTGCTATTGCTAACATAATTTTAGGGAAAAGCTATCAGATTTCTGTATCAGATTTAATAGATAGGGCTATGGATATAGCTGGGCAGAAAATAGAAAGGGGCAGGGGAGAGGTAAAAAATGAGGTTATAGATTTCTTTAAATCAAGACTCAAAAATCAATTAGTATCAGACGGTTTTTCCTACGATGTTGTGGATGCAGTCTTCTCTGCAAGATTTAATGACATACTTGATGCGGTTAATAAGGTAAAGGCTTTATCGGAGCTTAAGACATTGGAATATTTTTCGCCATTGGCAATTGCATTTAAAAGGGCAGCAAATATCATAAAAGAAAATAAATATGGCAGCCCTGACCCTGCCTTGTTAAAAGAGGATGCAGAGAAAGAATTGTATGATAGTTTTAATAGTATAAAAAGCGATGTAGAAAAGCTGGTTGAGGAAAAAATGTATCTTGATGCCATGAAAAAAATTGCCGAGATAAGAGGCTCGGTAGATAAATTTTTTGATAAGGTTATGGTCATGGTTGAAGATAAATCTTTACGAGAAAATAGATTAAATCTCTTAAGCAATATATCAAAATTATATGGTGAACTTGCTGATTTTACAAAGATAATTATAGTTAAATGAATATATAGTGATTAAGTCTTAAAACCTTCCAAGTAATCCTGCTTATTTGCTTTTTTGTTTTAATTCCTTTTGTCTTGCTGCCTCAGATAGAATTATTGGTGTATTTAAAATATAAAATAATGCTTGACAATTATTTTCATATAGATTATATTAATTATCAAATAAGAATAATTCTAAATTAGATATGAAAAAGATAATCGCAAAATACAGAAAAAGAGATTTCAAGCTCACGCCTCAGAGGCTGGCAATCTTGAAGTATCTGGACGGAAATACAAGCCATCCAACTGCTGATGATATATTTACCAATATCAAAAAGGCTTATCCGACAGTATCCTTTGCTACTGTTTATAATACACTTCAGGCATTAAAGGAGAAGGGAGAGATTCTTGAAGTTACAATTGACTATGAGAAGAGGCATTACGACCCCAATATCGCGCCGCATCACCATATTATATGCACAGAATGCAACAAGATAAGTGATGTATTTAAAGATTATTCTGATTCATTGATGCTTCCAAATGAGATATTGAAAGAATTTAAAACTATTAGAAACCACATAGATTTTTATGGTATTTGCAAGGAATGTCAGAAGGAAAGGGGGGATTAATAATAAAAAACTGAAATATTAACATTACTCAAATGAGAAAGGAGGATTTTACTATGGATACATATAAGATTGGACAGGTTATTCAGAATTTTGAAATGGATGTCTATGACCCTATTAAGAGGGATTTTGGCAAGATAAGTTTTGATGAGGTAAAGGGAAAAAAGCAGTGGTTGATTCTATTTTTCTATCCGGCAGATTTTACATTTATTTGCCCGACTGAGCTTAAAGACCTTGCAGATAAGCATAAGGAATTAAAATCGGCAGGGTGTGAAGTTGTTTCTGTAAGTACGGATACAAAATATTCTCATCTTGCATGGC
>MHDO01000004.1 GCA_001805005.1 Nitrospinae bacterium RIFCSPLOWO2_12_39_16 | reverse complement strand
GACTTTGCAATGCTCGTGCCGATTGACTCTTCGGCAGATTCAAAATTAAGCTTTGGCATAGGTAAGCCCTCATAAATTTCATATAATATACGCAGGATAAAATATTTTGTCAAGAAGATTTTTCCAATGCAGTTTTATTCTTTCAGGGCAGGGGTTTTATTTCTGTTTTTCTCTTTCTCCTTCATTCTATGCCCAAAGGTATAATAATTCACAAGCTTGGTTAAATATGTGGCTAATACTATGCCGCCTATTAAAAAGATTAAAACAATTGCCCCGTCCATTTTCCTATCATCTCCTTCAAATCCCATTTAATCGGCAGTCTTACAGATTGACCATTTTTTTCAAAATCAAGATACCCGTTTTTTAAGCCATATAAAAATACATCCCTTGTAATCTCCACATCCTTTATGCAATATTCTATAATCTGAGCCATCTTCCCCTCCTTGAACCACTGAAGGGACAAAAGTCCATTGCCGCCCTTCTCTACATGGAGGGTCTTTTTTGCAATCTGATTCAAGCTGACCCTATAGCCAAGCCTGTCCCAGACATCTTTAAGGATATCAAAAGACCTGACCCTGCTTTTTAATTCTACTGTCGTATAAGGCTGCAATACTGCAAAATCAAAATTTAGTATATTAAAACCAACTACCAAATCTGCTGAGAGCAGTTTCTCCACCAATCCCCCAGCATCGCTCTCAAGATATGTATAAAATTTTTTATCAAGGCTGTCATAAACAACAGCAACAGCTATCTTCATAAGATGCTTATTATCCCACCCTCCTACCTCATCCGCACTTTTCTGTGTCTCAAGGTCAAAATATACTATTCGCTTTTCTTTTTGAGGCTCAACAAACAATTCCATTTGAGTATCTACACAATTCATTTCCATAAATTCTATAGCCACAGACTCACACAGACTTATAATCAGTGTCAGTGAGAATCAGTGGCAGAATAAATGTTTTTCTCTGCGGTAAATATTCTTAATCCTCCCCTACCCTATGCAGTTTCATCATGTTTGTTACGCCCTTTTGGGATATTGGCATTCCCATAAGTATAACTACCGAGTCGCCTTTTCTTACCATCTTATTTGACACCAAACCTCTGTCCATCTCCCTTATCAGGTCATCAGTATCCTCAATCAGCCCCATTGTCTTTGGTATTACACCCCAGTAGAGATTTAATCTTCGCATTATATTTTCGGAAGGCGTATAGGCAATTATTGGCATAGAGGGTCGCTGTTTTGATACGAGGAGAGCTGTAGAGCCTGACTGGGTAAAAACTACTATCAGTTTTGCCTCTATCTGATGGGATGCATGGACTGCCGCACTGCTAACTGCATTAGGATATGTAGAGATTCTACCCCGCCTCCTGTCACTGACATGCCTGTATAACGAGCCGCTCTCAGCGGCAGAAATTATCCTCGCCATTATCTCCACAGATTCCACCGGATATTTTCCAGAGGCTGTTTCACCTGAGAGCATGACTGCATCTGTCCCATCAAATATTGCATTGGCAACATCTGAAGCCTCCGCCCTTGTAGGGCGGGGATTATTTATCATGGATTCAAGCATCTGTGTTGCAGTAATAACAGGCTTCTCTTTTTTATTTGCCATGTTTATTATATTCTTCTGAATAACTGGAACAGCCTCAGGTGACATCTCTACACCCAAATCACCCCTTGCAACCATTAGACCATCAGCCTCATCTACAATCTTCTCAAGATTATCAATTGCCTCTGGCTTCTCAAGCTTTGCAATGACAGGTATAAATGAGCCCTTCTTTTTTATTATATCTTTTACAGACTTTACATCTTTATCAGTCCTGACAAATGAGATAGCCACATAATCAACACCCTGCTTAATGCCAAAATAAAGGTCTTCAATATCCTTCTCGGTTATTGAAGAAAGTCCCACCTTAATCCCCGGCAGATTTATTCCTTTATGGTCTGTCAGGACGCCTCCATTTATCACCTCACAGGCTATCTCCGTTCCCTTGACATTGTTCACCTTAAGACTTATAAGTCCGTCATCAAGGAGTATCCTGTCTCCTTTTTTAACATCCCTATACATTGATGAATATGTAGTTGAAACCATCTCAGATGTCCCCAATATCTTTCTTCCGGTAAGAACAAATTTATTGCCAGATTTAAGTATTATCTTCCCATCTTTCAGCAACCCTGTCCTTATCTTCGGCCCCTGAAGGTCCTGAAGGATTGCCACTGCCTTTTTCAATTTTCTTGAAGTATCCCTTATGGACTTTATAACCTTTTTATACTCATTATGTGTCCCGTGAGAAAAATTAAGCCTTGCTACATCCATGCCTGCTTTTATAAGCCTCTCAATCACTTTTGGAGAACTGCTCGCAGGCCCAATAGTGCATACAATCTTTGCATTTCGTATTGGTATCATGATGATAAATCTACCATAAAAATATTGAAGATTCACCATTAATCATGATAACCTTTTCATAAGGAGGGCTTTATATGGAAAAGAAAACTCCTGCCACTTTAAACTCTTCCAATAATAGGGCAACAGTTATACTTCCCATCGGTGGCATGTCATGTGCCTCGTGTGCTGCGCGGATTGAAAGGAATTTGAAAAAATTAAACGGTGTTACAGATGCCGCTGTAAATTTCGGGACTGAAAAGGCATCTGTTGAATATATCCCATCTCTTGTTGACCTCCCAACTATAAAGAAAACAATATTTGATACTGGTTATATTGTTATTGAAGTAGAAGAAAAAAATCTCCTTGATATTGACAGGGAGATGAGGAAAAAAGAACTAAGGATACTAAAGAATGAGCTTATTGAAAGTGCCTCCCTCTCTATCTTTATTGTGATAGGGAGTATGCAGATGTTTATCCCCCACTTTCCATCTATACCGCACTCAACGATAAATTCAATCCTCTTTATCTTAACTACATTTGTCCAGTTCAAATGCGGCTCGCGGTTTTATGTCGGAGCGTGGGCGGCATTAAAACACCTCGGAACAGATATGAATGTCCTTGTGGCTGTTGGAACAACAACTGCCTATCTATATAGCGCATTTGTAACCTTCTTCCCAACAGTTTTTCCAGGGGCTGAATCGGAAGTCTATTATGATACCGCTGCTGTAATAATTACACTTATACTCCTTGGGAGATATTTGGAGCAGAGGGCGAAGGGGCGGACTTCAGAGGCAATAAAGAAATTGATGGGGCTTCAGGCAAAGAGTGCAAAGGTCATAAGAAACGGCGAGGAGATTGAAGTCCCCATAGAAGCCCTGATAGTCGGTGATATTGTTGTTGTCAGACCCGGCGAAAAGATACCTGTAGATGGTGAGATTATTGAAGGGTCAGGGGCAATTGATGAGTCAATGCTTACAGGTGAAAGTATGCCTGTAGATAAGAAAATTGGAGACACTATAATAGGTGCAACAATCAACAGGGATGGCTTCATAAAATTTAAGACTACCCGAATAGGAAAAGATACTGTCCTCTCCCAGATAATAAAGACAGTTGAGGAGGCACAAGGCTCAAAGGCACCAATTCAGAGGCTTGCAGATAAGGTGGCGGGTATTTTTGTCCCTGCTGTTATCGTAATAGCAGTTGTTACATTTTTTATATGGTATCTATCAGGACAGCCGTTTACAATGGCAATGCTTGCCTTTGTCGGAGTCCTCATTATTGCCTGCCCATGTGCATTGGGACTTGCAACTCCAACTGCAATAATTGTCGGGACAGGAAAAGGTGCTGAGAATGGAATCTTAATAAAAGGCGGTGAGAGCCTTGAGACGGCACACAGGATAGATACAATTGTATTTGATAAAACAGGGACACTGACAGCAGGAAAACCGTCTGTAACAGATATAATTACGAATGGAAAGATTGAAACAGATGAACTCTTGAAACTCGCAGCATCTGCTGAAGCCGGCTCTGAACATCCTTATGGCATAGCAATAGTCACAAAGGCACAGGAAAAGGAAATAAAACCTTATGATATAGAAGAGTTCAAGGTATTTCCGGGACATGGCATAAAGGCAAAAATAAAAGGTATGACAATTCTCCTTGGAAATGAAAAAAAGATAACTGAAGAGAGGATTAATCTCAACGGGTTTAAAGAAAAAGCGAATGAGCTATCAAGTCACGGAAAGACTCCGATGTATGTATCAATAAATAGTGAGATGGCAGGAATAATTGCTGTTGCCGATACACTAAAAAAAGATTCTATTGAGGCAATCAGAGAGCTTTATGATATGGGGCTTGAGATAATAATGATAACAGGCGATAACAAAAGGACTGCTGAGGCAATTGCAAAAGAGGCAGGTATAAAGAGAGTGCTGGCGGAGGTGCTTCCACAGGATAAGGCAGAGGAGGTAAAGAGGCTTCAGAAAGAGGGTAAGGTTGTTGCAATGGTGGGGGACGGAATAAACGATGCACCTTCGCTCGCACAGGCGGATGTGGGGATTGCAATAGGTGCAGGGACTGACATAGCAATAGAATCATCAGATATAACACTGATAAGAAATGATATGAGGGGAGTTTCTACTGCCATTCGTTTAAGCAGACAGACTATGAAGACTATAAAACAGAACCTCTTCTGGGCATTTATCTATAATATATTGGGGATACCCATTGCTGCTGGAATTTTATATCCATTCTATGGAATATTATTAAAACCTATCTTCGCCGCCGCCGCTATGGCTTTTAGCTCAGTCTCAGTAGTTACAAATTCATTGAGGTTGAAGAGATTTAAGGTTACCTGATATCTTCTATTTTCCCCTCAATAGATTTATCATTTTCTTATAATCCTTACCCTTAAAAACGGATGAGCCTGCAACAAGGATATTTGCCCCTGCTTTAATTAAATCTCCAGCATTTTCCGGTTTAACACCACCATCAACCTCTATATCAGTTTTTAACTTTGCATCATTTATCATCCGCTTCAGTTTTTCTACTTTTTTTACAGTTGATGGAATAAATTCCTGTCCGCCAAAGCCGGGATTGACAGACATGAGCAATACTAAATCCACCTCATCCAAAATATTATCAATGGCACTTAAAGATGTGGCAGGGTTTAAGACTACACCGGCAGTTTTTTTCTGCTCTTTTATTGCTCTGATGGTTCTCTGAAGGTGTTTGCAGACCTCAGCATGAACTGTAATTATATCAGCCCCTGCTTTTATAAAATATGGTATATAGAAATCAGGGTCTTCAATCATCAAGTGGACATCAAGGGGGAGTTTTGTTGATTTTCTTACTGCTTCTACAACCATTGGTCCAATGGTAATATTCGGGACAAAGTGCCCGTCCATGACATCAACATGAATCCAGTCCGCCCCTGCCTCTTCTACTGTTTTTAATTCTTCTCCCAATCTGCTGAAATCTGCTGACAAAATTGAAGGTGCAATCTTTATCATAAAATCATTCTCCTAAAAAAACTAACCACAGAGGCACGGAGACATGGAGGGAAAAACTAAATTTTTTGACACAGATGGACACTGATTAGTTATGATTTTTTCTGTGCCACTCACAATTTATCTGTGTCTTTCAGTGTCTTCGTTTTTTGTCTTTCTCTGCCCCCTCTGTGTCTCTGTGTCTCAGTGGTTAAATTTATTTTTTTTAACCCGGTGGCCATTTCATCTTTCTTCCGCCAAGGAGATGAAAATGTATATGAAATACATCCTGTCCCGAATCCCTGTTACAATTGACAACCAATCTGAATCCAGATTCTGCAATCCCCTTTTCTTTAGCCAATTTATTAGCCACCATGAAAATAGACCCTATCAGCTCTTTATCCTGATCAGTAGCATCAAGGGACTTATCAATATGCTTCTTCGGAACTATTAGTATATGAACTGGTGCTTGTGGATTTATGTCCTCAAAGGCAAAAATATCTTTATCCTCATAAACTTTTTTTGACGGTATCTCACCTTTGATTATCTTACAAAAGATACAGTCACCCATATTCATTCCTCCGTAAAATGTTACAAAAATCAGGAATATAGTAACAAACAAATCCTGTATTTCAAAACAAAAAATCAAATAATCATTATTATCCCATTTTTCTCCCTTGACATTAGTTCTTACGAGTTTTATACTTCATGGTATATAGAAAGTTTTTTGCCTATTCGTTTCTAAGAGGGATTAGTTTGGGAGAATTATTATGTTCAACATTATACAGAGTAACTTCCAAAGTATTACATTAAACTTATTACGCATTGTGAGTGGTTTTCTATTTATGCCGCACGGGGCGCAGAAATTATTCGGTTTATTCGGCGGATTTGGCGGCAAGCCAGGTGCAACAGCACCTCTATTTTCATTAATGGGGCTCGCTGGTATATTAGAGTTTTTCGGTGGTTTCGCGATATTATTTGGGGTCTTCACCAGACCAGTCGCCTTTATTCTATCAGGACAAATGGCAGTTGCTTACTTTATGGCACATATCCCCATGGGATTCTGGCCACTCCTGAACCGTGGAGAGTTAGCTGCATTATACTCTTTTATCTTTTTATTTCTGGCGGCGGCCGGTGGAGGAAACTTCAGTATTGATGAACTAATTAAAAAGAAAAGGGATAGTCTATAAAAGAAGGCGTTATAATTCTCTCCACTGAAATCATATTTATCACACCATTACAATATTCCCTTTATACCTCTTATTGCCTGCCTTGTCCTCTGCTCATTCTCAACGAGTGCAAATCTGACAAATTCATCTCCCCCTTCGCCAAATCCAATTCCAGCAGAGACGGCAACCTTTGCCTTATCCAATAAAAGTTTTGCAAATTCAATGGAGCCAATCTTTTTATACTGCTCAGGGATTTCTGCCCATACAAACATGGTTGCATTTGGCTTCTCAATCTTCCAGCCAATTCTATCAAGACCATCCACAAGGACATCCCTCCGAGATTTGTAGATATTAGCGATTTCTTTAACACAGTCCTGTGGTCCATTCAATGCAATAATAGCAGCAATCTGAATTGGCTGGAACATCCCATAATCCAGATAACCCTTCAGCTTTTGCAGGGCTTTGATTATTTCAGTATTCCCCACACAAAAACCAACCCGCCATCCCGGCATATTGTAACTCTTTGAAAGTGTGAAAAACTCTACACCAACATCCTTTGCACCTGGAACCTGCATCATACTCGGTGCCTTGTATCCGTCAAAGACAATATCCGCATAGGCAAGGTCATGAATTACTATAACATCATGCTCCTTTGCAAAGGCAACAACCTTTTCAAAAAATGGCAGTTCAACACAGGCAGTCGTAGGATTATGTGGAAAACTTATGACAATTGCCTTCGGTTTGGGCCAGAGCCTTTTAAATGTATTTGTCAGTTCCTCAAAAAAATCATTATTCTTTTTTAAGGGAACAGTAACCACATCGGCACCTGCAATGATAAATGCATATGTATGGATTGCATAGGTTGGTGAAGGGACCAATACAGTATCCCCGGGACCTGAAATAGCAAGTGCAAGGTGGGAAAGCCCCTCCTTTGAACCTATGGTAACAATCGCCTCGGTCTCATAGTCTAAATCTACATTATAATTTCTTTTATACCAGTCAGTGATTGCGAGCCTCAGTTTTTTTATACCCCTTGATGCAGAATATCTGTGATTCTGGGGCTTATAAGAAGCCTCTATCAGCTTTTCTACTATATGTGGAGGCGTAGGCTGGTCAGGATTCCCCATTCCAAAGTCAATAATATCATCCCCCCTCTGCCTCGCCTTCATTTTAAGGTCAGTAACGACACTGAGTATATACGGCGGTAATCTTTCTATTCTTTGAAATTTGTGCATAAATTTAGGGCAAATTCTAAATCCAAAATCCTAAATCCTAAATAAAATCCAGAAGTTTCAAATTTTGAAATTAGAATTTGTTTAGGATTTTGATATTAGAATTTAGAATTTATTATTAATCATCCTTGCATTATATGAACTTCTGACAAATGGACCAGATTCCACAGACTTAAAGCCTATCTTCTCACCTTCCTGTTTATAAAACTCAAAAACCTCTGGTTCAACATATTCTATCACAGGCAGATTATTTTTTGTTGGCATTAAATACTGCCCGATTGTCAATACATCACATCCGACATTTCTCAGTTCCTTCATAACACCAATCACCTCACCCTTCTCTTCACCGAGTCCCACCATCATACCTGACTTTGTAATAATAGCAGGATAAAACTCTTTAACTAACTTGAGGAGTTCTAAAGACCTTTTATAATCAGCCTGAGGTCTCACTTTTTTATAAAGTCTCGGAACTGTCTCAATGTTATGATTATAAATCTCAGGTTTTTTTTCGGCAACCCTCCTGATTGATTCTACAGAGCCAGAAAAATCAGGTGTCAATACCTCAACCGTAATACCTTTATTAAGCCTTCTGACCTCATCAATAGTCCTTGCAAACTGTCTCGCACCCTTATCCGGCAGGTCATCCCTCGTGACAGATGTAATAACTACATGCCTCAAAGACAGTTTTGCTGATACCTCAGCAATCTTTACAGGCTCATCATCCATAGGCGACACGGGATACCCCTTTTCCACCGAACAAAACCCGCACCTCCTTGTGCAGACATCTCCAAGTATCATAAAAGTAGCGGTGGGTTTTGAAAAACACTCTGCTATAT
>MHDO01000003.1:9911-10485 GCA_001805005.1 Nitrospinae bacterium RIFCSPLOWO2_12_39_16 | reverse complement strand
TATTATACAGAATCAAGGCAAAAGCTATTCTTAATAAATATATTTGAAAATATTTGTATTATTGTATTTCGTTATCGTTTCATGATATTATCCTGACACCATGGCATGCTTAGAAATTTCAATATGATTAGAGATTTTTTCTTGGGTTTTATAAGGATACATATTTTGCATCATGCCTCAAAAGAGCCGGTATATGGCTTGTGGCTTATTGAAGAGCTTGGACATCATGGATATAAGCTCAGCCCCGGGACACTATACCCAATTCTTCACAGGCTTGAAGAGGAGAAATTACTAAAGTCCTATTCTAAAAATATAGGCGGAAAAATAAGAAAGTATTACAAAACAACTTCAAAAGGAGTGAAAACATTATCAAAAGTTAAAGATAAAATACATGAACTTGTAGAAGAGGTAATGATATGACAGAAATGAATATCATAATCCCTGTTGTCACGGCATTTCTTGCAGCAGCCTTAACCCTAATGACAGGCTTCGGGCTCGGAACAATTCTTACGCCGGTATTCCTTTTATTTTATGATGTTAAAATCGCTATTTTGATTGTCGCTGTTGTCCATCT
>MHDO01000003.1:0-9901 GCA_001805005.1 Nitrospinae bacterium RIFCSPLOWO2_12_39_16 | reverse complement strand
TGATTGTCGCTGTTGTCCATCTCTTGAATAATCTCTTGAAGTTTTCTCTGTTCAGCAGGCATATCAACACGGAAATTCTCAAGCGGTTCGGCATATTAACTATAACCGGGGCTTTTATCGGTGCCTTCTTGCAGGGCATGATGAATTCCGGCGCAGTGAAGGTCTTATTGGGCATATCCCTAATATTCCTTGGTTTAAAAGAGGCATCAGGTCTTGGTGAGAGGGTGAGACTTCCCAAACAAATTGATTTTATAGGCGGTTTTCTATCAGGACTCTTAGGGGGGCTTGTAGGAAATCAGGGGGCGATCCGCAGCGTATATCTCCTTAATTACAATATCCCGAAGGAGACTTTTATAGCCACGGCTACTATCATCGCATCCGTAGTGGATATTACAAGAATACCTCTCTACATATTCAAAGGCAGAGGCATCCTTGCCGGTAATGCAACCCTCTTATTTATAACAATCGCAGCCGCCTTTGCAGGAACATTTGCCGGGAAGAAATTATTTGAAAAGGTTTCATTAAATGTATTCAGGCTGTATATAGCAATCGGGGTAATTATTATCGGTGTGCTTTTAACTCTCATGATAATATAAATCAAAAGGGGTATTGACAGATTTATTTTGGGATATATATTTAATTACACATTTTAAATCTTAATTTTTAATAGAAGGAGGGCTTATATGAAAATTAAGGCAATAATTGTTGTCATTTTTACAGTTTTATTTATAGTGATTATAACTAAAGAAAGTCAGGCTATATCTGCATGGGAGAGGAAGTATGGGGTAGGATGTAATGTCTGCCATATTGCAGGTTATAAACTAACATACGCAGGGCAGCAATTTTTAAGGCATGGTCACCAGATGCCTGGGGCTGAATCAAAAGAGGCAAACATGTCCGACTATTTCTCATTAACTATGAAGATCCGCTACTGGGATAAAAATAAGACTGTCCAGCAGTCAGGACTGGCAGATGCAATTGAAACACGAAACTCCTTTGAGGCACATGCGTTAAGCATATATTCAGGTGGTCCGCTTGACAGCGGTTTTTCGTATTTTACAGAGATGTATCTGCATGAAAATGAGCGCAAAAATCCAGGAGAGAATACTGAATCAACAGAGTCAGATATGGGTGACTGGGCAAGGTCAAAATTGGCTGAAGCATATCTTCAATACGGAAATGAAAGGGATGATTTATATTTTACTGCAAGGGCAGGCCGTATAATGCCGTGGCTGATACACCTGCATGGCGGCGGTGCAAGATTGGAATATTCAAGGCCGTTACCTTTGACTGAAACAGTTGGAAGCAACCCTTATCGCCCTTTCTCAAGACAGTTTGGTGCAGGGGTAGGTGTTGGCTTTAAAGAGGCATTCTTTGAGGCAGGTGTAGTCAATGGGACAGGAAAATATGAAAATACTGTTGAGATTGGAACCGATACCTATAAGGACATCTATGCCTCTCTTGACTACTCTATAGGCGATAATGGCAGTATGGTTGGAGTTTACTACTACAATGGTCAGTTCCCCCTGCACCTCTTAAAGACAAAGGGTGGAGAGAATGCGGATAAGTTTAATCAAACTGGTGTCATGGGTCAATGTGTGATAAAACAGGGTGCCCTGATTGGCGCATATTTCAGCGGTTCGGATGAATACACACCTACAGGCGGGACATCAAATGTTACATATAAATCACAGAGCTATTACGCAGAGATCCAGGGCTACTTCATGGATAGTTCCCTTTCACCATACTTCAGATGGGAATTCTTTGACCCTGATACAGATAGGTCTGACAGTAGTGAGAAATCAGGACCTGTACTCGGAATCCATTGGAAACCATTTGACCATGGAAGGTTTGTACTTGAAGCATCTAACTACACAACTAATGATTCTTCAATTAAAAAGACCATAAACAGAGACATAACATTAGAGATGCAATTTATGTTTTAATTCCCAACCTCCCCTCCCTTCTGGGGAGGGGAAAGGGGTGTATCAGGATATAGGAGGATATTTATGAAAAGAGAAAAACCAAAATTGATTATTTTGTGTTTAATGATATTTATCCTTTCCTTTTCATTAGCCTATGCAGAGAATGGGAAAAAGATTTATGACAAAAAATGTGCCTCGTGCCACGGAAAAGACGGGAAAGGGAATTCAGCAATGGTAAAGATGCTTAAAGTAGATGCATCACTTCTTGATCTGCTGGACAAAGCAACTCTGGATAAATCAGATGAAGAACTTATTTCTATTATATCCAAAGGGATGAACAAGATGCCTGCCTATGGGAAGGAATTAAAGGATGAAGAGATAAAGGGTATTATTACTCATATCCGTTCTCTATCTAAATGAAATATTTTCTTTTACTAATCAACCCCAAAATGCATTCTGTCTCAGATTTCCATTAATATTTCAAAGAGTTAAACAAAAACATATTACTTACTTTTTGAGTGATAATATATTTCTTATACCCATTTGTTTTATTTGTGTTTATCTTCAGTTATATGTAGTTGCTTTTATATATGATTGCTTTTATAATTTCTTATACATAGAAAATAAAATGGATGATCTAAAAAAATTAACAGATAATAAAGCAAAAGAAGAAAAGTCACTCCTTTACGACCCCTTGACAAGCTACATAGCAAGGATAAAGAAGTATCCATTCCTTACAGCAGAAGAGGAATATGAACTTGCAGTAAAATACAGGACAGATGGGGACAGAGAGGCTGCATACAGGCTGGTTACCTCTCATCTAATACTTGTTGTAAAACTTGCGATGAAGTTCGGTAGGATGTACAGTAACATCTTTGAATTGATACAGGAGGGGAATATAGGGTTACTTGAGGCTGTTAAGAGGTTTGACCCATTCAAAGGGACAAGATTATCCACTTATGCTACATGGTGGATAAGGGCATTTATATTGAAATACATTGTTGATAATTTGAAGATGGTAAAGATGGGGACAACAAATGTCCGCCGAAAGCTACTCTTTAAGCTTAGAAGCGAAATAGAGAGATTGGAGAGAGAGGGTTACAATCCCAACACAAAGTTACTTGCAGAACATTTCGGTACGACAGAAGAAGATATAATAGATATTGGTGAGGCTATCTCTTCACAGGATATTTCTCTGGATGCACCAATTAATGAAAACTCAAGGGAAAAAATCGGCGATACTATTGAGTCAAAAGTGCAATCTCATGAAGAAAAGGTTGAAGAAAGTGAGTTCAGAGATTTGTTCTATAAGAAGATGTTAGAATTTGAGGATGGTTTAAATGAATATGAAAAGGAGATATTGAGAAACAGAATTCTTTCTGAAGAACCTGTCACTTTGCAGGAAATAGGAGATAAATTCAAAGTTACACGCGAAGCAGTAAGGCAGGCTGAACAACGGCTGCATGAAAAACTAAAAAAGTATTTTAAAAAAGAAATGCCATACTAATTTAATCAAAGAATACGCAGAACAAGTCTTATTATTAAATGCGGAAGCAATTAAAACGCTATACCTAATATGAGAAAACCAGTTGTAGCGATTGTTGGAAGACCGAATGTGGGAAAGTCAACCATGTTCAACCGAATAGTTAAAAAGAGGATAGCTATTGTGGATGATACACCTGGTGTTACGAGGGATAGAAACTATTCTGATGTTACATTGGGAGATAAAACTTTCTCTCTTATAGATACAGGAGGATTTGAGCCTGTAAAAGAAGATGGACTTATGAGCCAGATCAGGGAGCAGGCACAACTGGCAATTGAGGAGGCAGATGTAATTATTTTTTTAACAGATGGTGCTGAAGGCTTAACCCAATCTGATAAAGAGATGGCGGATTTTTTAAGAAAGTCGTCAAAGAATATAATACTTGCGGTGAATAAGATAGATGATAAAAAGCATGAGGAGAGAATACTGGAGTTTCATGAGTTGGGGTTTAAGGATATTGTTCCTGTTTCAGCAGAGCATAATATTGGAATAGGGAATTTATTGGATACAATATCTAATTATCTTCCGCAATTTGAGGCAGAAGAAATGCCCGCTGATATTATCAGAGTTGCTGTTATCGGAAGGCCAAATGTAGGAAAGTCTTCTCTCATAAATAAACTTCTTGGCAGAAAGAGGCTTCTTGTCAGTGAAATACCCGGCACTACAAGGGATTCCATTGATACCGCTCTGGAAGTTGATGGCAAGAAATATCTCTTTATTGATACGGCAGGGATAAGAAAGAAACACAGGGTAAGCCAGAAACTTGAGAAATACAGTGTAATAATGGCACTAAAAAGCATTGAAAGATGTGATATCGCAGTCATATTACTTGATGCAAATGACGGCATTACAGAGCAGGATGCAAAGATAGCAAGCTATGCTAATGAGGCAGGGAAGGGATGTATCATTGCTATCAATAAATGGGACAGCATAAACAAGGATAATACAACAACAGGCTTATATGTAAATTTTATAAGGGAGAGATTCAAATTTTTATCCTATGCCCCGATTATTTTTATATCAGCAAAGACAGGGCAGAGGATAAATAATATTTTACCTGCGATAGAAAATGTATTTTCAGAGTATTCAAAAAAATTGCCGACCCCAAAACTAAATAAAATATTTCAGGATATAGTGAAGGATAGACCACCTCCATCCTTTAAAGGCAAATTTATAAAATTCTATTATATTACTCAGGTAACTGCCAAGCCCCCTTCATTCAAGATTATTGTTAACCATCCTGAAGGTGTGGGAGTTTCATATGAGAGATATATTCACCATAAATTAAGGGAGAATTTTAATTTTGAAGGGACACCATTGAGATTATTTTTCAGGGAGAGGGAGGGGAGATAAAAAGGAATGAGGAGTTTTTGAGTTTCAGTATTGAAATATCATTTTCTATAATATATATTATGGGGGGAAATAAACCATAGAAAAGCATAAAAAGGTTTTTCTCTGTGAACTCTGTGTCCTCTGCGGCTAATTTTTAGACAGGAGGGGATATGAAGGAATATAAAATTGAGAACATAAGAAACATTGGCATTGTTGCACATGGAGGTGCAGGCAAGACATCCCTTTCAGAGGCAATCCTCTTTAATTCAAAGACAATTAATAAGCTTGGGAAGGTATTGGATGGTTCCACAGTGACGGACTATGAGCCTGATGAAATTGAAAGGAAGATAACATTGAGTTCATCCATAGCCTTCTGTGAGTGGAAGAATAATAAGCTCAATATAATTGATACCCCCGGCTATCAGAACTTTATTGCCGATACACAGGGGTGTATGAGGGTGATGGATGGGGTTGTGGTAATAGTAAGTGCAATATCGGGTGTGAAGCTTGAGACAGAGAAGGTATGGGGCTGGGCTGATGAGTTTGGTATCCCACGGATTGTATTTGTGAATAAGATGGACCAGGAGAGGGCAAGCTATGTAAGGGCATTTGATGATATTAAGAAAATATTCAAACATAGGCCTGTGAAGTTAAATCTGCCTATCGGTGAAGAGGCGTCTTTTATGGGAGTTATTGATCTCTTGAGCATGAAGGCGCTTAAATTCTCTGCCAATGCTAACGGCGAATATAGAATAGAGAATATACCTGAGGATTTAAAAAAGAAATCGGAAGAGCACAGAGTAGAGTTAATAGAGGCAGTGGCAGAGAGTGACGATAAGCTAATTGAAAAATATCTCAATGAGGGGAGTCTTTCTGATGAGGAAATCAAAAAGGGTTTGAGAAAGGCTGTTCTGAACGGGATTATAGTTCCAGTTATCTGCGGCTCGGCAGTTAAAAATATTTCAGTTCAGCCTCTTATGGATGCAATAACTGAATTTCTCCCTTCTCCAAAGGATATCCCGCAGATTAAAGGGAAAAGACAGGGGAAAGATGAGGAGATTATGAGAGAGGCATCTGAAAGTGCCCCCCTTTCTGCACTTGCATTTAAGACAATTGTTGACCCCTATGCAGGTAAACTGACCTTATTCAGGGTCTATTCAGGCACACTCAATTCTGACTCAGTAGTATTAAATCCAAACAGGGAAGTAAAAGAGAAGGTAGGGCATATATTCCTGATAATGGGGAAAAAGCAGAAAGCAGTGGCAAAGGTATCAGCCGGTGATATAGCAGGTGTGGCAAAGCTGAAAAGTACTTTCACAGGTGATACACTGTGCAGTGAGAAAGACCCTATAATATTAAAGCCCATTGAGTTTCCAAATTCTGTTATATCTCTGGCTATTGAACCAAAGACGAAGGCGGATGATGAGAAGGTTAGTATTGCGTTAAACCGTCTATCAGAAGAAGACCCGACATTAAAAATAAGCAGAGACCCTCAGACAAAGGAATTATTAATAACAGGAATGGGGCAGGTGCATCTTGAAGTGGTTATCGGGAGGCTAAAGAGAAAATTTGGAGTTGATGTTGTGATGAAAACCCCAAGAGTTCCATATAAAGAGACAATTAAGGGGAGCTCAAAAGTGCAGGGCAAATATAAAAGACAGTCTGGTGGCAGAGGGCAGTATGGAGACTGCTGGCTTGAAATGGAGCCTCTCACAAGGGGGAATGGATTTGTCTTTGTTGACAAGATAGTAGGTGGGGCTATTCCAAAGAATTATATACCTGCTATTGAAAAAGGGATAGTTGAGGCGATGGAGGAGGGGATAGTTGCAGGTTATCCTGTTACAGATGTGAAAGTAACCTTATATGATGGCTCGTATCACGATGTAGATTCTTCTGAAATGGCATTCAAGATTGCAGGTTCAATGGCATTTAAAAAGGGGATGCAGGAGAGCAAGCCAATACTCCTTGAGCCTATAATGAATATGGAGATAATTATTCCTGAAGAGAATATGGGGGATGTGATTGGCGACCTCAATTCAAGGAGGGGTAAGGTAACAGGTGTTGTCCCTCAGAGTAAGAGCCAAGCTATAAAGGCTCATGTTCCTATGGCAGAGGTCTTGAAATATGCAATGGATTTACGCTCTATGACAGGGGGAAGAGGGGTATTCACAATGGAGTTCTTCCATTACGAAGAAGTGCCGGGACACCTGTCGGAAAAGATTATCAGTGAGGCAAAGGCGAGGAAGGAAGAGATAAAACATCACCACTAATGAAACAGTTTAATCTTCTCAAAGAAGTTCACGGTATGAGGGCGAGGCTGATGGGGTTGAATTATCGGCCTGAAAGGAAATTTAATAAAAATAATATTTATGTGGTTTTTCTAATTGCGGTTGCAGGATTTGTTTTATACGAGCTGTATTCTGTATTGGAGTTTGGTCCTCCTCCATCTCCCTCTATTCCTGCTGTAGATGAGGTTAAAAATGATGAAGCTGCTTTTATGCCCCTGACAGGAGAGATAACTACACCACATTCAGAAGATGTTAAAGATAATCCTAAGAAAAGTCCTCCGCCGGTTGATAATGAGGATATGATAAAAAGTAAGGAAGAAGTAATAAAAAGCGGAGCTGTTATCAATACTCCTGCCGTTCCTTCTCCAAAAGTTGAAGAGGACCCACATCTCATCACGTCCACGGCAGTAAAAAAAGAGGAAAAAGAGGCTCGTCATGGAGTATATATTATAAGGGTGGCAACATGTGTGCTTAAAGAGAGTGCGGATGTTGTGCAAAGAGATTTAAAAGGAAAAGGTTTTTTATCCTATCAGGAGACAGCCCATGGCTACATAAAGGGGAAGGTTGCAAATCTTCATAAGGTATATGTGGGAGATTACAATAATAAGAAAGATGTATTATTGTTTGTTGATAAACTGAAAGCAAATGGTTTTTCAGCTATTATAGAGGAGAGAAAAGATGGTTAAGGAAGATATAATTGATATTGTTTATAAAAAGGTAGGATTTACGCATAATGAGGCTGTTGCCGCTGTAGAACTTATATTTGAGACAATAAAAGAGAGATTGACGGCAGGTGAGGATGTAAATATAGTTGGTTTTGGGAAATTCTGTTTGAGGGATAAGAAAGAGAGGGCGGGGCGAAATCCAAAGACAGGCCAGGAGTTTAAGATTACAGCCCGGCGAGTGCTTACATTTAAACCGAGTAAAAATATGAAGGAGTTTGTAAATGGTGGCAAAGGAAATACCTGATAAATTATTCTTTAAGATAGGTGAGGTGGCAGAGATTACAAAGGTAGAGCCTCATGTCCTGCGATACTGGGAGTCTGAATTTGGTTTAATAAAACCGAATAAGAGCGAGGCTGGACAGCGAGTTTACAGAAAGAAAGATATTGATACCATTCTTGAAATAAAAAAGCTCCTTTATGAGGAGAGATTTTCAATTGAAGGTGCAAAAAAGAGGCTTTTTAAAAGATATAAGATATCGGATAACAGCGAAAGGGTCATGGAGACCATTAAAGAATTAAAGAAGGATTTGCTTGATATATCTTCTATTTTAAGTAAACCCCGTTAGAAAGTCTTCACCTTTCTAACGGGATAAACCAATTATCGTTCTGATTATTTCTTTTGTTTGCCCCTTATGGCAACTTCGGCTTTGAGAAGCATTTTGTAGTGGTCTACTGCAGCATCAGGAAGCTTATTCAATAGAGAAACTATCTCATCATAAATAGAGCGTCGTTTTCCATATACAGGAGAAGATTCTGCTGCCATCTTAATTTTCCCCTTCTCCTTACCTTCCTCAAACAACTGTGATATTGAAATACCAAGTGCATTGGCTATCTTCATCAGAGATTCCCTGCTATATCCCCTCCTTCCGTTTTCAAGAAAATTTATATAACCCTAATGGGATTTTCTATCTTTGCAATAGAGGAAAGGGAGGGATGATTAAAATGGGGATCCATGACTTTGTCTGTAGGGCAATGGGATAATCTTTGTGCTCAATGGACAGATAGGGGAATTTGAAGGAAAGGATAAGGATACGGGTATCAATCAATGTCCGCATCGTTAAAATCCCCAATGCCCATATGATTATCTATTGCGTATTGAGATAAAACACCACCGGGTAATTTTAAAAGTTCTTCTATGGTTTCTGGTATGTTTTGTATAGTGGTATCTTTTTCACAGGGTTCAATTATTATATGAACCTGTTGATGGTTTTTTAGCGGAAGATGGTCTATTGGTTTTAAAACTCCATCTTCATATACGGCTTCTATGGTTTTTGGCATATTATATTCCTCCAATCTTAATGAAATGATAACAGGAGGGAGATAAGGAAATCAAGTTTTAATTATGATGTTTTAATTATGATGTTCAGGGAAACGCGGGGAAGGGGAAATAGAGGGATAAATCTTTAATTGAGAATTTTAGGGGGAAAGGAGGTGATTAAAATGATGACGGTTTTAACTATATGGACTATCTGTGCGGTGATTGCTGGTATTATAGCAAAGAAAAAGAATCGTTCAATAGGTGGTTGGGTATTATTAACCCTGCTGCTTACTCCTCTTTGTTTGCTGGTATTGATTGCGTTATCACCATTGCACTCAGAGGTATCTGAGAAAAAATGCCCATTCTGTGCCGAATGGATTAAAACAGAAGCAACGGTATGTAAATATTGTGGTAAAGAATTACCTAAATTAGAGACGACCACATAAAAACCTGTAGGAAAAATGTCCATTGTATTTAAACACCTGATAAGAATTAATATAAAACTAAAGGAAATGTCTTGGTTTATGTAAGTATATATAAAACATCTGAATAAGGTAAACTATTGGATAGCGGTGAATAGAAAGGATGAATTAGCGTGATAAACTGATTAACTTTTACTTAAAAGGAGGATAACATGTTATGGCCTTGCTTGTGTGGCAATGGAAATTTGCAATTACTTGATGTTTGCCAAGTATGTGGACGAGGTAGAGATGTCGTTATCAAAGATCAACAACGTTATGATGATTGGAAGAGGAATAATTCTGAACAAGCTAAAAGAGTAGAAGCTGAACAAGCTATAAGAGTAGGAGAAATTGAATCACTGAATTCCA
>MHDO01000002.1 GCA_001805005.1 Nitrospinae bacterium RIFCSPLOWO2_12_39_16 | reverse complement strand
CTTGTTTTGAGGATTAAAAAGACGCTATACCTTTTCTGAAATCCTCAAAAAATACGAAAACTGAGGTCTTCTCAGAGGCAATGTCTATTTTTGAGAAATCAATAAGTATTACAAATCAGGCTCATTTGTGATACGATTAGTGTAACTATATGAAGATATTAAGGGAAATTTTATTCGGGTGTTTAATATTTGTTTGTTGCCTTTTATTTTCTGCAAGCTATTCGTATGCCTCAAATCCGTTTATAGCAGATATATCTGTAGCTAAATCATCGCCCGAATTGTTTGTCTCTGCAAAGCTAAAGGGTGGTTTTACACCAGAGATTGAGGAGATTATTCACAGTGGCGCCCCTGCCACCTTTACATATTATATTAAGCTGATGCGTTATCGTTCGGGGTGGACCGACAGCACTGAATACTCAAAGACAATTAAAAGAACTGTTAAATATGATGTATTAAAGAAGGAGTATAAATTAAGTGAAGAGATAGAAGAACCCATACCATCTCCTGACAATAAGAAGAATGGTGAAAAGAATTTAAGGGATCAGGGGAGGGAAGGGACAGGTGAAAGTAAAATATTGAACCCTGGAACCATTGAATCCTCGCCCACTTTAGTTAATGAAAAGGTTACAAAGGATCTTGATGAATTAAAAAAATGGCTCGCCAATTTAGAATCAATTAAGATTATCCCTTTAAAACAGACAAACCCTGGCAGCAAATATTACATAAATATAAAGGCAGATTTAAAAACCATTAAACTCTGGTTCCCATTTAATTATATCCTCTTCTTCGTATCACTCTGGGATGTTACGACCGATTGGGAAGTCTCATCCCCATTTACTGCTGATTGAAAATGCCTCTTCAAGATAGCTCAGATTTACCTAATTACTACCTTTCTGACGAATACATCAGAAAAAAGAAAAAGAGAACACGCTGGATAGTATTTGGTCTCTTTTTGCTATTGATTGTCTTGACTGCGGTTGAGGTCTATATCCAGCAGTCTCATATATCAACACCGATTGCCAGCAATATTGCAGTTCTGCTCCTTGTCAATATAAACATAATCCTTCTGTCTGTATTGGTGCTGATAGTAGCTAAAAATTTAGTTAAATTATACCTTGATAGAAAATGGAGAATTATTGGTGCCAGATTCAGGACAAAATTAGTCTTATCGTTTGCAGTCCTGACATTCGTCCCGTCTCTTCTCCTCTTTCTGGTAGCCAGCGGACTCCTTACAAACAGCATAAATAACTGGTTCAATCAGCAGATAGAAAACTCGCTGAAAGGTTCTTTAGATGTTGCGGAGGGTTATTATGGAGGCTCGGGGAAAAATATACTTCTATATGCAAACATGCTGAATGAGTTTTTTTTAGAGAAAAATATGCTGAGCAAAGAAAATCTCCAGTATCTTAAAAATACTGTCCTTAAAAAGAGGGTTGATTACAAGGTTGATGGAATACTTGTCTTTGACAGCAGTCTGAATCTTATTGCCGAATCCATAGAATCTGCCCTTAAAGAAAAGATGCTAAATGACAAATTAAACCAATTGCTTGAAAAGGCATTGAGCGGGGAAGATGTAACAGAGATTATACTAATAGACAAAAAGAATCTCGTGGTCGGGGCGTCGCCCATAAAATACGGCCAAGGGGTAGGAGGGATAACTGTTGTCTCATGGTTCATCTCAAAGGACATGGTCAGCAAAATTGAGAATATTGTTAACGCCTTTGAAGAATACAAACAGCTAAAACTCTTAAAATATCCAATAAAACTGAGCTATGAAATAACGCTTCTCCTTATCACGCTCTTAATTTTCTTTTCGGCTATATGGTTTGGGTTTCATCTGGCTAAGGGCATAACGGTTCCGATAAAGGAATTGGCAGAGGCAACAAAGTCGGTAGCAGAGGGAAATCTGGATTTTAAAATTACTGTCAAGGCAAATGATGAAATAGGAATGCTTGTTGAATCGTTTAACCAGATGACCTCTGACTTAAAAGATGGAAAGCTTGCAATAGAAAAGGCAAATGAGGAATTGAAGGAGACCAACATTGAGCTGGAGCAGAGGAAGAGCTATATGGAGACTGTATTGGAAAATATCGCTACCGGTGTAATCTCTGTTGACAACCACGGGAGGGTATCTACCATAAATGAGGCTGCATCAAAGATATTAAACATTCAGGCAAAAAAGGTCAAGGGAAAGTCATATAAAAAGGCTTTTGATGCATCATATTTAGACCCTGTGAGGGCAATGATAAAAGGAATGAATGAGGCGGGAAAGGAGAGTGAAAGCGGACAGATTCAGATTATGGTATCAGGGAGATTGATTACACTCCTCGTAAATGCAGCTGCCTTGAAAAATACAGAGGGAAAATACCTCGGCATGGTAATAGTATTTGATGACCTGACAGAACTCATAAAAGCCCAGAAGACTGCTGCGTGGAGGGAGGTTGCAAGGGGCATTGCCCATGAGATAAAAAACCCACTTACACCAATCCAGCTTAACACACAGAGATTGAAAAAGAAATTTAAGGAGGGTTCTTCGGATTTTACAGAGGTATTTGATGAAAGCACAAATGTAATTATTCAGGAGGTGGAGGGGCTTAAAACACTGGTTGATGAATTTTCCAAATTTGCTCGTATGCCTGAGCCTAACCCAAAGCCGTATAAATTACACCGTATCATAGATGATACACTTGCCCTTTACAAAGATATAAGGAAGGGGATAAAATTCTTAACCAGCTATGATCCAAAAATAGATATAATAAAGGCAGACCATGAACAGCTCAAACGAGTATTCATAAATCTCATAGAAAATTCTATAGATGCTGTAAACGGCAATGGAATAATAGAAATTAATACATCTCTGACAAAGAATAGCAAAACAGTAAGGATTGAAGTAAAGGATAATGGGATAGGGATACCGGATGAGAATAAGGACAAGCTGTTCCTCCCATATTTTTCCACAAAGAAAAAAGGGTCAGGGCTTGGGCTTGCCATTGCAAACAGGATAGTGGTAGACCATGATGGAATCATAAGAATTGAGGATAATCAGCCAAGAGGGGCAAAATTTATAATTGAACTGCCGGCATAGAAGCAGTGGTCAGTGATTAGTGGTTAGTATCGGTAAATAATAAACCGATTTTTGAACACTGGTCACTCACCACTGATCACTAATTTATGGACAAAGGTAATATTTTAATCGTAGATGATGAAGAGAATATACTCTCCTCTCTGGAGGGCATATTGACAGATGAGGGCTTCTCTGTTTCAAAAGCAAGGGACGGTTCAGAGGCATTGAAGATAATCAAGTCTAAATCCCCTGACCTTGTCCTCCTTGATATATGGATACCAGGACTTGATGGCATCCAGACCCTTAAGACGATAAAGATGCTGAGGTCGGATTTGAATGTAATCATGATGTCAGGACACGGCACTATAGAAACCGCTGTAAAGGCAACAAAACTTGGGGCATATGACTTTATAGAAAAACCTCTGTCACTGGACAATGTAATCTCAACAGTCAGGGCAGCATTTGAACATAAAAAACCTGTCAAAGAAGCCATAATCACATCAAATGCTGAAATAGAAGAAATTGTAGGCAATAGTGATGTTATTGTAGAGGTAAAAAGACTTGTCAAGGCATCAGCCAACAACCACAAAAACATTGTTATAAATGGTGAGAGGGGGGCAGGAAAAGAATTCATTGCACGGCTGATACATATCCAGGACATTAAAAAAGACATGCCGTTTATAAAGGTAAATTGTTCTGCCCTGAAGGAGGATAATGCCGAAGAGTTTCTCTTTGGTATTAAAGTCGGAAATAAAAAAGATGCCTTTATCAAGAAAGGTAAATTTGAACAGGCAGAAGAAGGGACCATTTTTCTTGACGATATAGAAGGGCTCAGCTTAAAACTACAGAATAAATTAATCAAAGTATTAAGAGAGAGAGAATATAAAAGAAGGGGAGGGAGGGGTCTTATCCACTTCCATGCAAGGGTCATTGCATCCTCAAATCAAGACCTGAAAGAGGAGGTCAAGAAGGGTAAGTTTAAAGATGGTCTTTTAAACCTCCTCAATGAAATAACAATAAATCTTCCCTCTCTGAAAGAGAGGAGAGAGGATATACCTGAACTCATAAGTTACTTCATCAAATGCTATAGTAACGAATATAATAAGAAAATTGAAAATGTTGATGATGATGCAATGGAAGTATTTACAAACTTCAACTGGCAGGGAAATGTAAAAGAATTAAAGAATGTCATTGAACACATAGTAATGACTGCACAGGGGAATGTTATATCAGTAAAAGATGTATCTACTGCAATCCCTGTTATATCAATGAGGAGTAGGTCGGTCTGGTTTGACGGCTATAGCTCCATGGAAGAGGCTGAGAAGGCTTGGGAGAAGGAATTTATCATCCATCATCTTGAAAAATATAATTTTGATATATCAAAAACAGCAACAGCTTTAAACACAGACAGGCTCAGCCTGACAAGAAAATTAAAAAGACTCAATATAGCAGCGGGTGAAAAAGACGGCCTGCAAAAGAGTACTGATAATTATAGAAAGACAATTCTCCAAAAGACGCTTAAACAGAGTGTGGTATTGTGCGGTCATGGGTTACATTCGGGTTTAAAAACAGGTCTAATCCTATCGCCTTTGCCGCCAAACAATGGGATAATATTTGGTGATATATCATCTGGTGAAACAATCCCTGCCAATTTAGAATATGTTCAATCAACAGATTACGCCACCACACTTAAAAATGGAATGGCCTCTGTAAAGACTGTAGAACATATCATGGCAGCCCTGCATATGTATGGCATTACTAATCTCCTTATAAAAATAGGGGATGAGGTGCCGATAATGGACGGCTCTGCCGCTGATTTTTGTCAGTTGATTGAAGATGGAGGCATAGAAGAGCAGGATGAAATAGCAGATGAACTGCCCATAGACAAAAAATACATGATTGGTGATATTTTAACGGGTAGGTATATCTACATAGAGCCTTCTGAAAAGTTCGTTGTCAATTATTCAATGGATTATCCGCCTCCAATAGGAAAATTGGAATTTACATTTGCAGCAGATAGTGAAAAATCTTTTAAAAATGAGATTGCCCCGGCAAGGACATTTGCATTCATAAAAGACTATGAGAAATTAGAGGAGATGGGGCTGGGAAGCGGTGGCAAATTGAGTAATGTAATCTTGGTGGATAATGAAAAGGTAATAAATACACAATTAAGATTTGATAATGAATTTGTCAGGCACAAGATTCTTGATATAATCGGGGACTTTTATCTTCTCGGGAAACAGATAAAAGGGCGGATAACCGCAAGAATGACAGGACATACTGAAAATATCGCATTGCTGAAGAAAATAAAAGAACAAAAACATGATTAATCCGCAGATTACGCAGATTTTCACAGATTTTTAAAAAAATAATTTGTTTTAATCTGCGGTAATCTGCGAAAGTGGATAAATATATATGCTAAAAATCGCAGTCCTTGTATCGGGCAGAGGTTCAAATCTGCAGGCAATAATAGATGCAATTGAATCTGGCAATATTAATGGGAAGATTGAAGTTGTCATCAGTAATAAAAATGATGCCTATGCCCTTGAGAGGGCACGGAAGCATAATATTGAAGGTGTATTTATTGAACCATTATCCTACAAATCTAAAGAGGACTATGACAGGGCAATAATAAAAATACTTGAAGATAAAAATATTGAGCTCGTCTGTCTTGCCGGTTTCATGCGAATATTAACCCCATACTTTGTAAATAAATACAGAGGAAGGATAATGAATATTCACCCATCACTTCTCCCTGCATTCCCCGGTCTTGAAGTGCAAAAAAAGGCACTGGATTATGGAGTAAAATTCACAGGTGCCACTGTCCATTTTGTGGATGACGGTGTAGATTCCGGACCAATAATCATTCAGTCTGTTGTCCCGGTGTTGGATATAGATACATCCGAGACCTTATCTGAAAGGATACTAAAAGAGGAACACAGAATTTATCCAGAGGCAATAAAACTATTTGCAGAAGGAAGGATTTCTGTTAAGGGAAGAAGAGCCTTCATAAAACATAACTGATACCTTTAAATGTTGTGGTGTCAGGGTGTCAAAGATTAAAACTCTGATACTATGATACTTCCTAATGCTTCCAATTCTGATAAGCACAAAAGTTTAAAAAAATAAATTTCCACCTATGATTAACAGGCTTCAAGGAACTGATGGAGTAAGAAGGGATGTTAGGTTGTCGGCTGCCCCCGATATAAAAGGGATGACGCCGCTCGAGGCATTTGTTGAAAAAGGTTTTATTACTGAAGAGTTCATGGAACTTTATACATTTTGCCATGTGACAGATTTGATAGAAAGCGGCGAAATGAAAATTGGTGGAAATATAATCATTGGGTGGGATCCGCGAGACCCTGAAGGCAAATTTACATCCGCGGCAGTAAGCGGAATCAGAAAGGCAGGTGGGAAGGCAGTAGTTTTAGGTATAACACCTACACCTGTAATTCCTATATATATGCTCTACAAGGGTGCAAAGAGCGGATTTATGATTACTGCATCCCATAATCCAAAGGGACAGAACGGCATCAAGATATTCAAGTCAACAGGATTAAAGTTTTTCCCGGAAGATGATATAAGGCTTACAAAGAAATTTAGAGAAACAGGGTATGATACTATTAAGAAGCTCAGCTTAACAGGTAATATTGAATATGCACATGATGACGCAGTCAGGGTATTTACAGAGTTCTCCTTAGATTCAAGAAATTCATGGGTCAGGGAAGCTGGCATTTTTTCAAAAAATATTCTGATTGTTGACCCCGCAAACGGCTCTTTTTCAGGGATTGCGGCTGATATTTTCAAAAGATTGGGATTTAAAGAAATAATTGAGGTTAGCTACTACCTCAATGGTGATGTAAATCTGAACTGCGGTGTTGTTACCCTTGAAGGCATATCCTCCATTTCTCCTGATATGATTAGAGGAGGAGAAAGATTTGAAAAGAACAAAGCTATAAATAAAATTTTTGAGGTTGGAAGGGAAAAAAGAGGAGAAATAAAGAATGGGGAGGTAAAGGTATCAGGGGCTATATTTGATGCAGATGGAGACAGGTTTTACAGGGTTGATTACGACCCCTTTAATGACACTATAATTGTCCTTTCGGGGGATGAGACTGCATTTTTGCAGGGGATGTATCTCATGGAAATGTATCCGGAAAAATACAAAGGCTCTCTATATGTTAATACAGTTGAAAGTGATATTAATACTGTGATAGCCGCAGAAAGATTAGGGTTTAAGGCTGTTGTTACTGGGGTTGGGGACAAATGGCTTCTTAGAGAGGCAATGCAATTAGCAGATAAGTTTGCAATAGGCAGTGAAGAGAGCGGACACAATATTACAAAAGGATATTTAAAAATTAAAGATGGCAGGACTATATCTCTCTTTGCTGGAAATGGCTTAAAGAGTGCTGTGAATACATTTGCTGCCTCAGAATCTATTCTCACCAAATCAGATGCAAAAAGTTATTTTCAAAAACTGCACAGCCCATTTGAACGTGGCTTTAAAAAGGCATTTTATATTTATGAAACTGATAAATCCCGGCTTTCAAAGGGGACTGATTTATGGAAAAAATTAGAGGGCTTTATAAAAAATATTTGTATGGAGCAGTTTGAAAATAGTGTAGAATTATCCATGAAAGAAAGAGGCGATGAACCTGATATGCTCTATTTAGCAATATATGATAAAAGTATTTTAAGGGGATGCATCTTTGTAAGAAATTCGGGGACAGAGGATAAGACAGGAATAAATGTGAGAGGTTCAATAAATGATACTGATAAACTTATCTATATAGGTGAGAAGGTAAAGAATTATCTTATACCTGAAATGAAAAGATAAGGGGGTGGGCATGTTAAAAATTGAAGAGCTATTTGAGCATCTTCCGGAGTTCAAACATAAGGCTATATTTGAAGGCATAAACCATTACTGGGATGTAACAGGAAGAATTAACAAATATATAAAGGACTGGTTTAAGGAAATAGAAAAGACTGTTCAGCCTAAGATGATAATTGAGGGGATAACCCTTCAGGAGGTAAGAGACGAGAAAGATAATTTAATAGATAAGGTATTGTATGTGGGGAGGGAGGTTAAAATCTGGGCAGACCTTTTTTTAAAAGAGATGGGAATCTTTGTAGGAAGCGGAACTGTGCTGGAGCCAACTGCGGTCATAAAGGCACCGGCAATTATTGGCAATGACTGCGAGGTAAGACAGGGTTCATATTTCAGGGGGAATGTGATAGTTGGTGATAAGTCTGTAATAGGGCATACAACAGAGATAAAAAACTCAATATTTATGAATCACTCTGAGGCAGGACACTTTGCCTATATCGGCGACAGCATTGTTGGCAGTTATGTAAATCTGGGAGCAGGGACAAAACTTGCAAATCTCCAGTTTAGGACGCCTGAAGAAAAAAAGAGCGGTAAGATTAATACAATTAAAATACAAATAGAGGGTAAGCCTACAGATACAGGTGTAAAAAAGTTTGGTGCAGTTCTCGGTGATTATGTGGAAATCGGATGCAATACTGTTACATCTCCATGTGTCATTATTGGTAAAAATACATGGGTTTACCCGAATAATACAGTAAAAAAAGGGGTTTATCCTCCAAACTTTGTAATAAAATCTAATACTGAAAGCATATCAAATTCAAAAAAGGCTTAACATATTTCTGTTAACATCTTTAAGATTCTTATCATCCGTGGTGAGGCGTTATAGGAAGGATAAAATATGTCTATAGTAATTGTAACTGGCTCAACTGGACTAATTGGTTCTGAAACTGTAAAGTTTTAGGGAATAGAATTTCAATTGCTAAAGAATCAGGGACAAGACCTGCCGATATGGCCATATATATTGGTGATAATAAGAAGGTCGCTTCAGAAACAGGCTGGACACCCACTCACTCAGCAAAAAAGATTTTGGAAGATACTTATAAGTGGATAAGAGATAATGAATCTACCCTATCAAAAGTATTAGTTTAAACAACTCCTCTCTTTTCTCCTCTCAGGTCTGTCGGTGGCTAAATAATTCATTCCCAGATTTTTTCAAAATCAAAATCTATTTTGCAATTGTCCAAATCAAAGGCTATGACATCTCTCTGGGCATCTTTAAGCTTTTTATAACTTCCGTTGATAAGTTCAAAAACTTCTGCGACCTTCGCATCAATATCCGCCATTATATAGTATTTGACACCTTGAGATTCGTAAATCTTATATTTGATATTCCTATCTTTAAAAACTGTTGCTGATGATAATATCTCAAATATCATTATAGGAGGGTTTGTTATATACTTACCGCCAACCTCTTCGCAGACCACTAAGACATCAGGCTCAAGAACAGTGTCATCATCAATTTTCCAGTCAACAGGGAGCAAAGCCTTGCATTTCCCGCAGCCTTTTAACAATTCAGAGAGTTGAATAAAAATATTGCCGCTAATAACCTGATGTTCTAATATTGGCAACGGAGTCATTGCATAAGGTATCCCCTCAATTAATTCCCATCTCCCCTCCCATTGCACATAATCGTTATAAGTATATCTCGGTATGTAATCAATCTTTATACCCTTCATTTAAAATCTCCTCAAAGTTATAGCCTATTATATTACATTTAGCTGCTGGTTTCAAGCAAACTATATCACTCAAAAATAGACATTGCCTCTGAGAAGACCTCAGTTTTCGTATTTTTTGAGGATTTCAGAAAAGGTATAGCGTCTTTTTAATCCTCAAAACAAGTCA
>MHDO01000001.1:14633-16579 GCA_001805005.1 Nitrospinae bacterium RIFCSPLOWO2_12_39_16 | reverse complement strand
GGCTCTTTATTATTTATTCAGCATATGATTTCCAAAATGAAACCTGTAAGAGAAGGCGGCTGCAGGATAGCCATTGTCTTTAACGGTTCGCCTTTGTTTACAGGAGACGCAGGAAGCGGTGAAAGCGGGATAAGGAAATGGATCATTGAAAATGACTGGCTTGAGGCAATAGTCGGACTGCCTGACCAGCTTTTTTATAACACAGGGATTTATACATATATCTGGATTGTCACAAACAATAAGTCAAAGGAAAGAAAAGGAAAAGTTCAGTTGATTGATACAAGAGAATATTATGAGGACATGCGTAAGAGCCTCGGCAACAAGCGTCATTACATAACAGAGAAACAGATTGAAGAAATTATAGATATTTATAAATCCTTCAGGGAATCAGAAAGAAGCAAAATATTTTTAAATGAGGATTTCGGTTATTACAAGATTACTGTTGAAAGACCATTACAGCTTAACTTTCAGGCAAGTGATGAACGGATAGAGCTTCTTAAAGAAGAAAAAGCCTTTCAGAATCTTGAAGTGAGCAAAAGGAAGAACAACCCCCTAACCCCCTTTGATAAGGGGGAAGGCAAAGAGAAGCAGGGAAAAATTATCAAAGCCCTTAAATCCCTCGGGGACGCGTTATATAAAAATCCGGATACATTTGAGGCTGTGCTGGACATCGCCCTTAAAAAACATGATATTGATGTGGATAAATCTATGAAAAAGGCGATACTCAAAGCCCTTTCAGAACATGATGATACAGCAGATATTATCAGGGATAAAAACGGCAATCCTGAACCAGACCCTGACTTGAGGGATTATGAAAACGTCCTGCTCAAGGAAGACATATACGAATATTTTAAAAGAGAGGTAAAGCCTCATCTCCCCGATGCATGGATTGATGAGAAGAAAACAAAGGTCGGCTATGAAATCAGTTTTACAAAATACTTTTACAAATATAAACCTCTAAGACCGCTGGATGAAATAACAGGGGATATTAAGATACTGGAAGGAGAGACCAGAAGGTTGATGGAGGAAGTATTGAAATGAAACTTGCAAAGGGTTTTACTGCACAATTTAGCGAAGTAGTAAAGATGATTCATCAGGCACGGTATAACGCTATTAAAAGCGTTAATGCCGAACTGGTGAAACTATATTGGAACATCGGTGAATATATTAGCAAGAAACTTTCTTCTGCCGAGTGGGGAGATGCGGTAGTTAACCATCTTGCCGACTATATACAAACGAAACATCCGGAGTTTAAAGGGTTTACTCGCCGAGGGTTGTACCGAATGCTCCAGCTTTATGAAACATATTGCAACAATCAGTTTGTGTCAGCACTGCTGACACAAATTAACTGGTCAAATCATTTGCTTATTCTTTCCAAGACAAAGTCGGACAAAGAACGGCAGTTCTACTTGCATCTTTCCATCAAAGAGAAATACACTTCTCGGGAGTTGGAACGTCAGATAGACAGCGGGTACTATGAGCGGGCAATGCTTTCAAAGAAAAAAGTGTCACCAGCGGTGACACAATTGCACGGCGACATAACGAATGTATTCAAAGATACCTATGTTCTGGACTTTTTGAATCTTCCCAAGACTTACAGCGAAAAGGAGTTACAGAAAAGCATCGTTGCAAATTTGCGCGACTTTATTCTTGAATTTGGCAAAGACTTTGCGTTTATCGGGCAGGAGTACCGCATTCAGGTAGGCAAGAATGATTACTTTATTGACCTTCTGTTTTTCCACCGCGGTCTAAAATGTTTGGTGATGGTGGAACTCAAAATTGATGATTTTAAGCCCGAATATCTCGGCAAACTAAATTTCTATCTTGAAGCGATTGACAGGGATGTGCGAAAGCCGGACGAGAACCCCAGCGTCGGCATAATACTATGTAAATCAAAAGATGATGAAGTGGTGGAATACGCGCTCAGCCGCAACCTTTCCCCCTCG
>MHDO01000001.1:13127-14623 GCA_001805005.1 Nitrospinae bacterium RIFCSPLOWO2_12_39_16 | reverse complement strand
TCAGCCGCAACCTTTCCCCCTCGCTGGTTGCGGAATATAAAACAAAACTTATTCCCAAGAAAATACTCCAGAAAAAATTGCATGAATATTATCTACTTGGTCAGAAAGACAGGGACGAAAATAAATGAAGCGATATTCAGCATATAAAGATTCCGGGATTGAGTGGATAGGGGAGATACCGGAGGGGTGGGGGGTAAAGAGGTTGAAATACTTGTTGAAATCTGTAGAGTCAGGCTCGCGAGAATCTCAGGAACAAGAATTTAATGATGTTGATAAAATCCCAAGTATTGGTGGAGAACATATATCGTGGAGTGGTAACATCGAATTTACAGATAATAAATTCGTTTCAAAGAAGTATTTTTTAAGATTAAAGAAAGGTAAAATTAAAACAGGAGATGTGCTTTTAGTGAAAGATGGTGCAACAATTGGTAAAACTGCTTTTGTAAAAAATGAAATAAACGCTGCAATAAATGAACATGTTTTTATTCTTAGAACAAATAACAATTTCAAAGATGGTCTATTGTACTATAATTTAGTTTCTGACTTCACACAAGATTTAATAAATCTGTTTTCACGGGGTGCTGCTCAAGCAGGTTTACCTTCTGATTTTGTTTCAAACATTTTTCTTCTTATCCCTCCAGAACCTGAACAAACAGCCATTGCCACCTTCCTTGACCACAAAACCGCCAAGATTGATGAACTGATAAAGAAGAATGAAGGGCTGATTGAACTTCTGAAAGAAAAGCGGCAGGCGATTATCTCTCATGCTGTTACAAAAGGGCTTGACCCAAATGCCAAGATGAAGGACTCAGGGATTGAGTGGCTGGGGGAGATACGGGAGGGGTGGGGGGTAAAAAAGTTAAAGTATGTTGCAGAAATTGTATTGGGGAAAATGCTTCAAAATGAAGATTCGGGAAAAGACGAGCTTAAACCTTATATGCGTGCTCAAAATATCCAATGGGAAATAGTTGATATAACTGATGTAAAAGAAATGTGGTTTTCAGATTATGAAATAAAAAAATACAGGGTACAAAAAGGAGATCTGCTTATCAGTGAAGGCGGTGAGGTTGGACGAACTGCTTTATGGAATGGCGAACTTGAAGAATGCTATATCCAAAATTCTGTCCATAAAGTTACTGTAGACAAAAAGCTGGCAAACAACAGGTATTTATTGAATTTACTTAAAACGTATGGTAAATGGGGCTATTTCGAATCAATAGTCAACAGGGTCAGCATTGGTCATCTTACGAGAGAAAAGCTGAAAGAGATTAAAATTGTTTGTCCACCCAAAAACGAACAAGAACAAATTGTTACTTATCTTGATAAAAAATCCTCATCCATGGATGAGATTATCCAAAAAATTCAACCCCAAATTGAAAAGCTCAAAGAATACCGTCAGGCTCTTATCAGCAATGTTGTGACGGGGAAGGTGAGGGTTGATGAAAGTTAAAGACGCTGATATACATCACCATTTAAGAGCCAGAATGCTCCAGAGG
>MHDO01000001.1:0-13109 GCA_001805005.1 Nitrospinae bacterium RIFCSPLOWO2_12_39_16 | reverse complement strand
ATTGAAATTACCATTAATAAAGGATGGACTGCTGGGGATACAAAAGAAGGAACTATTGGAAAGACATTCGTATTCCCTTATAATAATTATTGGGAGGACAAGTTTTATGAGGAGAAAGAGGTTACTGTTTATTATAAAATGAAAGAGGAAAAGATAATTCTGTTAACTACTAAAGCAAGATATGGTAAAAGCTTTAAGAAAGGAGGACAGTAAAATGAAGATTGAATACGATCCTGAAAGAGACCTTCTCTATATATATTTTGCAGAGCCAGAAAGAAAATCAGCAGAGACTGTAACAATAAAACCCGGAGTCCATGCTGATTTTGATAAAGATGGGAAATTAATTGGTATAGAGGTCATAGATGCATCCGAGCTTATGGGTAAAAAAATAGAATTTGCACTGCCTGAACATACAGCAGCAGCATAAAGTCAGTTAATGAAAAGAACAAAACTCACTGAAAACAATTTTGAAGTTGAGCATGTTGTCAAAACATTGGTTGACAATGGCTACATTGAACGGCTTCCTGATAATTATAATCAGGAACTATTTCTTGATGCAGAAATACTAATAAATTTTATTAAAACCACTCAGCCTGAGGAATGGGAGAAATTACAGGAGCAGTATCCAGAAAACACAGAAGATATATTTTTAAAGCGTGTAGCAGGTGAAGTCGGAAAACGAGGCACGCTTGATGTTTTACGCAATGGAGTTAAAGACAGAGGGGCAAAATTTGAGCTTGCATACTTTAAGCCTGTAAGCGGTCTAAACCCTGAACATGAGAGACTCTATAAACAAAATAAATTCAGTGTAATCCGCCAGTTTCCTTTTAGCCAGAAATACCAGAAGACCCTTGATATTTCCATCTTTCTTAATGGGATTCCAATAATCACTTCTGAACTAAAAAACCATTTCACAGGTCAGGACTACACAGACGCAATCAAACAGTATAAATACACGAGAGACCCCAAAGAGCCTTTTCTTAAGCGATGCCTTGTGCATTTTGCAGTGGATAATGACAAGGCATTTTTCACTACTCAATTAGAAGGCGAATTTACTCAATTTCTTCCATTCAATAAAGACATAGAAAACCCTAAGGATAAAAGAGGGTTTAAAACAGCCTACCTATACCATGATATATGGCATCCTGACAGTATGCTTGAAATTATATCTCATTACATACAAATTGCAGACAAAAAGATGATCTTCCCCCGCTTTCATCAATTGACAGCAGTTAAAAAGATTGTTAATTCTGCAAGGAAACTGGGAACAGGGAAAAACTATCTTATCCAGCACAGCGCAGGCAGCGGCAAGACCTTTACGATTTCATGGCTTGCCCATCAATTATCACAGATACATAACCAACAGGACACAAGGGTTTTTGACAATGTAATAATCATCTCTGACAGAAAGGTCATAGACAGACAACTGAAAGAAGCAGTGAAACAGTTTGAAAAAACATTGGGGGTTGTTGTATGGGCTGAGAAGTCATCCATATTAAGAGAGGCATTGGAAACAGGCAAAAACATTATTGTTACCACTATACAAAAATTTTCCTTTGTGGTTGATGAAATAAGCAGGTTAAACGGCAGAAATTTTGCTGTCATTATTGACGAGGCTCACTCCAGTCAGGGCGGTGAAAGCATGACAACCGTTAAAAAGACCTTGAGTTATACATCTCTGGAAAATGCCGAGGAAGAAGACCCTGAAGAAAAGGATATTGAAGAAAAGATATTAGAAGACATACAGGCAAGAGGCAGGATGGCTAATGGCAGTTTTTTTGCATTTACTGCAACGCCAAAACAGCAGACCCTTGAACTCTTTGGCGAGAAACAGCCGGATGGAAGCTATCAGGCATTTTCCCTTTATTCCATGAGACAGGCAATTGAGGAGGGGTTTATCCTTGATGTGCTTGAAAATTACATGACATACAAGACCTATTTTAAACTTATGAAAATGATTGAAGATGACCCTGAATATGAAAAACGAAGAGCAACTACAGTGCTTAAAAGGTATGTTGACTTGCACGAACATGCGATAAAGAAAAAAACAGAGATTATGCTTGACCACTTTTGTAAAAATGCAAAAGGTAAAATGAATGGAAGGGCAAAGGCAATGGTGGTAACGAGGTCAAGGCTTCATGCAGTCAGATATAAATTAGAGTTTGACAGACAGTTAAAGGAAAGAGACGGCGATGTAAAGGCTTTAGTTGCCTTTACAGGAACAGTAAAAGATGAAGGGCATGAATTTACTGAATCAAATATGAATGGGTTTCCTGAATCTCAGACTGTTAAGAGATTTGATACAGATGAATACCGCATCATGATTGTTGCCCATAAATTTCAGACAGGCTTTGACCAGCCTTTTTTACAGACAATGTATGTTGACAAGAAAGTCCAGAAGGTTAATGCGGTTCAGACATTGAGCAGGCTTAACCGTATACCGCCGGGTAAGGATGAGGTTTATGTGCTTGATTTTATAAATGAGATAGATGATATTAGAAAGTCTTTCCAGCCTTATTATGAGACTACTATGCTTTCTGAAGGAACGGACCCGAATCTTCTGTATGAAATTGAAAGAGGTATATTGAAATTTGATATTATTGCTCAATCTGAGATTGACCGTTTCACTGAACTCTGGTATTCAACAGAAGACCAGTCAAAACTGCATCAGGTTTTATCGTCTGCGGTGAAACGATATGAGGAATTATCCAAAGAAGAAAAGTTCACCTTCAAAGACAATTTGCGGAGATATGTCAAAACATACGCATTTATAACTCAGATTGTTACTTTTAAGGATGCATCTATGGAGAAACTTTATTTATACAGCCGTTTCCTTCTTAAAAAACTTCCTCCTGATAAAAAGAGCCTCCCCCGTGAGATTGTTGAAAACATTGATATGGACAGATACCGTATTAAAGCAACATATAAGGGCGGGATAACATTAGAGAAAAAAGAAGGTCAGATTGCCCCGCTGACAGCCATAGAAAAGCAGCCCCCTGTTTCAGAATACGATAGATTATCTGCCATCATTGCAAAAATAAACGAAATTGGGGGAACTCAACTCACTGAAGATGATAAAGTGAAATTTACGAGGCTGGCTGATAAGATATACGGCGATAATCATTTCAAAGAAAGCATGAAGACGAATACAAAATCAAATCTAAAACTCTTATTTAAAAGATTATTTGATGATGTAATGGCTGATATGTACGAAAATGATTTGAATTTCTATAAAAAGATTGAAGGAAATCAAAGTGTGAAAGAATTGATAAAAGAAAATCTCTTTGAAGATGTTTTTAAACGCGGTATGGAATCACAATTGTGAGTTAAGAATATAACTCAGAACAAATTGCTAACGGAAGCTATGAGGCCCAGGCAATTTACTATGTGCTTGCATAATGGTTAGCGATTTAAGAGAAAGACAGGTTAAGGTTGTACTGTTTAGAGAAAACAAAGCGATAAAAAAACTTGACATAAAAATAAAAAAACTGTTTAAATATTAAAACAGTGAATCGGTGTTAGTGGGTAGTATTAGTTACTGACACTAATCACTGACACTAACACTATAAAGGGGGTGATAACTTAAACAGTAAGTAGTAAAAACGATTATTGGTGGCTGGATGCCAGGGAAGAGAGGTGAAAATCCTCCGCTGCCCCGCAGCCGTAAAAGGGAACGAAAACCTAAAAAAACAGTCAATAGTCAATAGTCATCAGTCATTACAACAAATGATCAATGACAAATGACCAGTAGCTAATGACTGAATTCAGACCACTGTTATGGGTAATACCATAGTGGGAAGGTAGGTAAGTAGGTAGCCCTTAAGCCGGAAGACCTATCCAAGCTAAAACAAGTTCAGAGTTTGGAGTTCGGAGTTATGAGTTAAAAACACGAACAAGAGACTCTGACAAAACAAACTAAATTTTCTCGAGGGAGGGAAAAATGAGAGAGTTCATTCTTTTTATCTGCTTTATTTTCTTTGGTTTCACTTCATCAATTACATGCCTTTCAACCATTGCCTTTGCTCAAGAAACAGTAGAAACCTTACCTGAAATTGTAGTAACAGCCACACGATACAAGGAGGAGTATAATTTTGTCCCATTGAATGTAACCTTTATAACCGAAGAAGATATTGAAAGCAGCACAGCACAGTTTATACCCGACCTTTTAAGGACGCAGGCTGATATAAAGGTAAGTGATATAGCCGGCAACAAAAGAAGTTATAATGTAGATATACGAGGTTTTGGAGAAACAGGCGGATTGAATACACTGGTACTGATAGACGGCAGGAAAGTTAACCATGTGGATTTGAGCGGGACAGACTGGACGCAGATTCCTCTTGACAGAGTAAAGAGGATTGAGGTTATCAGGGGAGGAAGGGGATCTGTGCTCTATGGTGATAATGCCGCTGGCGGGGTCATCAATATAATTACGAAAAAGGGAGAGGAATTGAAATCAGGTGGAGAGATAGATGGAGGAAGTTTTGGGACGTCCAGAGGCGAAGCATATGTCAGCAGCAGTTCAGATAATGCCTCTCTATTCATCTCAGGGAGTCTTCTCAATTCCAATGGCTATAGGAGAAACAGCTATACAAATGCAAAGGACAGCGGAATAAATATGGAGTATCATTTTAATAACCTTGCCGTTAATATAAGCGGCGGGTATCATGAAGATAAAACCGGTCTTCCGGGGGCACTTAAAGAAAGTGACCTTGCATCAGGAGTATCAAGGACATCATCGCTAAATCCAGATGACTTTGCTGATGTCAAAGATTACTATATTCACATGGTGCCGGAGATATATTTTAATAATGACAGCTCCTTTAAAGTGGATACATCTTTTCGGAAAAGAGACTCTTTATCGTACTCGTCATTTACGGGTGGAAATTTTAAAGGGGATACAACAATCGGAACATTTGCGCTTCTGCCACAGCTTTTTTTAAATAATGATGTTGCAAATTTAAATAATAAGCTGACCATTGGTCTTGATTATTATAGCTCAGGCGAGGATATTACAAATGATTCATTATATTTTGGAATAAGTTCTTTGGGAAAGTATAAGCTCGGTAAAACCAACTATGGTTATTACCTGTTTGATGAGCTTGAGCCTTTACAGGGTCTCAGAGTATCAGGGGGATATCGAAGCGACAGTGCAGATTATTCCTTTGAGCCCGGCACTCCCACAAAAAAGACATGGAGCGAATCATCTTATACTGTAGGAGTTAATTATAATCTCAACGGGAAATATTTCCCATACATCAGCTTTACCAGAAGCTTTAGATACCCTGTATTAGATGAGTTGTACAGCTTCTTTACAAATACTGTAAACACAGGTCTTCTCAATCAGAACTCTGATGATTTTGAGCTTGGAGTAAAGATTCCTTTTAGCAGTAAGCGCTATGGTAATGTGAGTTTTTTCAGGGTTGACACAAAGAATGAGATTTTCTATAACGCTCTAAGTTATGCCAATATGAATATGGATGGTTTAACAAGGCGGGAGGGAATGGAAATCTCTTGCAGTAATGAATTTGACTGGATGGTTCTTAGAGGAAGCTATACCTATATGGAAGCGAAGACAAAAGACGGCAGCTTTGCAGGAAAGGATATACCCGATGTTCCGAGGCATAAAGCAGCAGCAGATGCTTCTTTTACTCCGGCAAGAGGTTTAACTCTTAATGTGGGTGGGATATATGTAGGAGAACGGCCTTTTATAAGCGACTTTTCAAACAGTTTCAGCTCTCAGGAGCAGTATATTGTGCTCAATACAAAGCTGAAATACCGATGGAAAAAGACAGAAGCATTCTTGGACATCAATAATATAACTAATAAAGAATATTCAGAATATGGAGTAATAGGCGGCTTCCCGGCTCAAAAGGCATATTATCCTTCCACTGAGATTAACTTTCTTGTGGGGTTATCGGCGCAATTTTAATTTATGTATTTACCACAGAGGACACAGAGAAAAATAAAGATATTAAATCGAATAGGAAGCAGATTTTTTTATTTTCTCTCTTTGGGTTCTCTGTGGTTGATTATATTTATATTTTTATCAAGCACAGCTTTCTCCTCACCCATTGAGAGAATTGTATCACTTGCACCTAACATTACTGAGATTCTCTATGCCATTGAGCTTGAAGATAAGATTGTAGCGGTAACCAATTTCTGCGATTATCCGCCTAAGGCAAAAGAGAAGCCTAAAATCGGGGGCATGTCTAATCCATCCCTTGAGGCTGTTGTCTCTATGAAGCCAGATATTGTTGTAATGACTACGGATGGAAATCCAAAGGGGTTTGAAGAGAGGTTGAAACAGCTTGGAATACAGACTTATGTATTCAGGGCAAGACGGCTTTCCGAATTGTCAGAAGGAATAAGGGAGTTAGGTATTACCCTCGGTGTAGGAGAAAGGGCGAATAAACTTGCAGAGGAGATAGAAACAGCACTCCACCAGTCACCAGTCACTATTCGCCAGTCACCAGTCAGGGGGAAGGCTCTCTTTATTGTCTGGCCAGAGCCTCTGCTTGTAGCAGGACATGGCACAACAATTGATGATGCCCTGCAATTACTTGGCTGGGGAAATATTGCATCTGATGCTATTGGAGGGTATCCTAAATATTCAATTGAGGAGGTCATGCATCGTTCACCTGATGCCATTTTAATAGGAAAGAGTATGGGTGCTGATACAAAGGAACTCTCAAAAGGGCTTTTAGAAAAACTTGGCATGCTTGAGGCTGTAAAGAATGGGAGGGTTTATTATACGGGTGATGCACTTTACAGGCTTGGACCGAGGATAGTAGAGGGGATTGAAGAGTTGAAAGGGTATTTAAATAGAAGTCAGAAGCCAGAAGTCAGAAGCCAGAAGTAATAAAGAGAATGAGAAAGATTATATTATTGATTATTGTCTCTATCTGCATATTGTTTGTTTCTGTCTTTATATTGCCAAAGTTTATTAACCCATTCAATCTGGATGACACAGGCAGTCAAATCATTTTCTCAATAAGGCTTCCGCGTGTTATTGTTTCAATTCTTATGGGGTCAGCCCTTGGTGTATCAGGGGCTATACTTCAAGGGCTTCTTAGAAATCCACTTGCAGACCCCTATATACTCGGCATATCAAGCGGTGCAACACTGATGGCTGCCGCAGGTCTTATATTTGGAAAAATTATATTTGGACTCTTTACAATTCCATTGCTTGCCTTTATTGGTGCAATTTCTACCGGCATTGCAGTTGGTATTATGGGATATAAAGGGGGAGGGCTTCTCCCTGAGAGATTACTACTTGCAGGTATTGGAATAGGTTTTCTCTTTTCTTCAATCCTTATGCTTCTTATGAGCATCTCTGCGGATGATCCATATGGATTAATTTTTATCTTTGCAGGTTTTCTACTTTCCATCTGGAGGGTAAAGGGTTTAAATGCACTGATACTGGGAGACGAGATTGCCTACAGTCTTGGTTTTTCTCCATTTAAAGAAAGATTGATTTTGTTTATTTCAGTAGGGCTTATGACAGCCTCATCCGTATCACTCGGTGGAATAGTAGGTTTTATAGGGCTTTTAATACCGCATATAGTAAGGTATTTTGTCGGCTCAGATTGCAGATTCTTATTACCCTCATCTGCATTGGCAGGCGGGATTTTGCTCTGTATGGCAGATACAATTGGCAGGACAATTATGTCTCCAACAGAGATACCAGCAGGGATTATAACTGCTATAATTGGTGCACCATACTTTCTCTATCTTCTGAGAAGAAAGGAGATAATGGGGGTGTAGGGTGGGAATTCTTGATTTAAAGAAAATTTCATTTTCATATAATAGGGAAGAATTTATAAAAGACCTGTCAATATCCCTTAATGGCGGGGAGTTCATTGGCCTGTTAGGGGCAAATGGCTCTGGGAAGTCCACATTACTAAAGCTATCGGCGGGGATTCTTAGTCCTCAAATGGGAGAGATAAACTTGTGGAATAAACCGCTCCATCATTATAAAGGAAAGGACAGGGCAAAGCTTATAAGCTACCTTCCGCAGATGCTTGATATAAATGCCCCTTTCAGGGTAATAGAGCTTGTCAGTATGGGGCTTTATCCATATGACATCCTCCCTCAGCTATCCCCTGAAGAGGCTATAGAAATGGTTGGACTTACTGAAAAGAAAAACTCTTCCATAACTGAATTAAGCGGCGGCGAGAGGAGGAGGGTCTTTATAGCTATGACACTACTTCAGGGGGCAGGGATTTTACTTCTTGATGAACCTCTCGCAAACCTTGATATTAAGTATCAGATAGAGTTGATAAGATTGCTCAGGAACCTTAGAGATATTAAGAATATATCTGTTGTTATGGCTTTACATGATATAAACATGGCATTTCAGTTTGATTGTGTTTATATAGTTAAAGATGGTAGGTTAATAGCATCTGGCGAGCCACATGAGATAATAGCAGGTGAATTGTTGAAGGACGCTTTTGATATTGATGTAACTATTTCGGATATATTTCATCCCTTAAAACCGATAAAATGAATATGTTTAATAGGATTGTAACATTAAAGTGACAAATCTGTATTTGTTTGAGAATAACATTATTCTATGAATTCAATAGGTTTCAAATATTTTTATTTTAATGTGTAACATTTATGTGATATTCCTACTATTTTAATTTGAGATGCCTAAATGAATAGCTATAAATATCAAATAGTTATATAGTTTTAACTTTTTTTTGACAGTGGCATACATCTTGCTGAGTTATATATCCGTTAATCACTAATTTTAATAATGAAAGGAGGTGAAAAATTTGAAAAAATATCTATCAATTATAGTTGCTTCATTGTTTATTCTCTCCAGCGGTGTGGCATTTTCTTATGATGGTTCTCTTGCAGACGATACAGCATATATAGGGAAAATCACAAAGATTGACAGGGGTGCAAGGGTAATTGAGCTTACAACAACATTTGAGAAAACCCCAAAGACATGGAAGCTCAATATGCAGGATGAATGTCAAATTCAGGTAATGACAACGAAGGATCCTTCAGAGCGCGGTGCATTCAAGAAATTTGTTGAGTTGAAAGAGGGAACGCTTGCTGTTGTTTACGGCTGGCCCAAGGATGGAAAGTGGTTGGCAAGGAAGATCAGCATCCTGAATCCAGATGATTACTTGGTAAAGAGGTTAGGTGACGATGCTAGGGCAGGTATATTTTTTGGCCATGAGCCATGATTTTAAAAGGGAATGGAGGTGAAAATAAATGAATAAGAAGGGCATTTTAGCCTTAATTGTAGCAGTATTTTTTGTAGTGGGCATAGCAGAGGCTCGTAAGACAGAGCTAACACCTGCTGACGAGAGAGATTGGCAAGTAATAGCTCCTCAGGACAGTGATGCACCTCTGAGGGATTATGCAATGCTTTACGAGGCTGGCGGACACGATGGTATGATTGGTGTCATAGGTATCCCCAGTATGAAGCCATATAGATATATTCAGATGGGTGTTGATATGCATAACTTCCCATTCAGCGGTTCCAATGCTGGTAACAACAACGGAACACCTGATGGAAAGTATCTCTGGGTATCTGATAAGGGTGCAGATGCTGTTATAGAATTAAACTTGCAGACAGGTTTTGCAGAGAGAATTCTCGCAAATCCAAAGCCATTTGGTATTCACCACTCAGCAGCCATGAGCCCGAATGGAAAATATATATTTCTAACAGGTGAGCTATCTGGAAAGGTGGCAAAGATGAGGGTATCTGACGGTGCAACAACTGTTATAGATGTCCCGCCGGCGCCAAGTGCACCTGACTATCCTGATACAAGCAAGGATGGTAAATATTTATTTGCAGGTAACTACTACCACAGTGCAACAATGGTCTTCAGTCAGGACCCTTTTAAATTTATAAAGGAGATTCCTGTTGGTAAGAATCCACATGGGCACAATGTGGAGCCGAGGAATAGATGGGTTGTTGTCTGTGATAAGCTTTCTGCAACTCAGTCTATTATAGATGTCCGACAGTTAAAGGTGCATAAGGTTATTCCTGTTGGTGCAGGTCCACTGCATAACCAGCCTGATAACTTTGGAAAGTATAACTATATCTCCTCCTTTGTTTCCGACTCTACTATAAAGGTTGACCTTGGAAGGATGCAGATGGTGGATGAGTTCCCAATCCATTACAGGGTGGGACACAACTCCATCGCACCTGACAATCACTACTATGTTTCCCAGAACAAGTACTCCACAGGTCTGTTCAACCCAACCGGTATAGTCTACGCGATTAACTTTGAGCTTCAGGACATTGATGAGTTGAGCCCAACCTATGGTAAGAGTGTTAAGATTGTTCCTATAAATGGTGAGCCTCATGAAGGAAGACAGATATTCTCTACCACTATCCAGAGATGGAATACAGGTAAAGGTGAGGAGTTGTTTACCAAGGGTTATGAGCTGGGGGATGTAAAGGTCAATTTTAATGACCCTGGTAAAAGCTCAAAATTAAGACCATCATTAGCCCCGATTCACCTTGCCGGTGCAAAGAGATATTTTATACCGAGGGATGATGGAAAGCCAGGTGTAACCAAGGAAGGGGATGTCTATGTAGTAAGGATAAAGGCATTCAGCTATGGTTATATCCCAAGGTTTATCCATGTTCCAAAGGGTGCAAAGGTAAGAATAATCCTTACAAACATTGATAAGGCGGCAGGTCTTACAAAGAACCCTGATGTTACTATGGGATTCTTACCAGCGGGATATTATGGTCAGAAAACGAGGTTAGACGGAGTAAGGGGCATGTCAGCGGTAGGAGAATTTGTTGCCGATATGGCTGGCGAATTTGAGTTCTACTGCCAGCAGTTCTGCGGACCACTTCATCTTGAGATGAGGGGGACACTCTTTGTTGACCCACCTGGCGGACAGGCATCACTTTCTGTCGGTGATTATGACGAGATGTCAAAGCTTGAATATCAGGTTGACGAACCTGCAGAGAGAGATTTCATTACAGGTGGAAATAGGCTGTTGAATACCCTTAAAGAGGGTAATGAGCCTGCGATATAATTTACAGATTTAAAAGCTTCAGACAGTTTAAATGGAAGGGGTTAGGAGTCAAATCCTAACCCCTTTTATTATGTAAAAAATATCGTTGACATTTTTTGCATAGATGATAATATTCTACTAAATTACTTGCATTTGTTTGGCTGAGAATTAACATAAATCAATATTATATGATGCAAATCATATATATTGTATCTGGCGGATGTATCATTTAGGTGTTCATTCGCAGCTAAATAAAAGTTTTGCACTTATGAAAAAAATTCTTTTAGTAGTGCTGACAGTTTTAATTTCGGGTTTAATAGGGTGCAATTGGTCTCAGGCTGATTTACCGAAAGAACCCCCGGAAGAGGTGGTTAAAAGATTCTATTTTTTGTTGTCCCAAAAAGGTAAGGCTCCAGCCGCAGAGGCTCGTAAGTTGATAAGCACAAAATTTGGTACCATTGAAGAAGATACATTTATGAGATGGACAGAGCAGTATGACCCTGACACAAAGATAAAAATCATGGATAGCTCAATATCAAACAAAAAAGATGCTAAGGGAAATATAATTGCAAGGGTAACAGTTGAATATAGTGTCCCCTCTGCCTTTGGGACTCCATTTACATCAAAGAGTCAGACCAATCTAATTCTTGATGAGAAGGAAAAAAGGTGGAAAATAGACTTTACTGCCGAGACAAAAAATGAGGATTCTTTTAAAAAAGAAGGATAAAAAATATAAATTTATGTTTAGGAATTCCAATCCGAGATTCTTCGGGCTTCGCCCTCAGAATGACAACCAGCAGCAGAAGTGTCATTCTGAGCGAAGCGAAGAATCTATTTTAATAGTCATAACATTAAGAGGAGGATGTGATGATTAATTGGTTAAATGTGAGGACAGGCATTATAGATAAAATCAGGGGACAGCTTACCTATCCGATACCCTCCCATGTCAACTTCTGGTTCTGTTTTGGTGGATTTGCATTTTTCCTAATCGTTCTTCAGGTTTTAACAGGTGCATTCATGATGTTTTTTTATATTCCAATCGCAGAAAATGCACAGGCAAGTATAAAATATCTTTGCAATAATATTCCTTATGGCGGGCTTATAAGAAATTTTCACCGCTGGAGTGCAACCCTGATAGTTGCATTTCTATTTGTTCATACAGTAAATGTTATTACAAGACGGGCATATAAAAGCCCGAGGGAACTGAACTGGTGGTCAGGTATATTGCTTTTCTTGCTGATGTTTCTTTTTATGGTGACAGGGATTATACTTCCATGGGATTGGAGGAGTTACTGGGAGTTGATTGTATGGGCAGACTGGTTTGGTGCATTACCTATAATTGGTGAGCGTCTAATAATACCTATTCTATCAACATTTGCGATAGGGAGGAGTTTTATCATCCATGTATGGATACTCCCTGCCATTGTATTATTTCTCCTAATTTTTCATTTAAGAATGGTAAGGAAGTTAGGTATAGCTGAACCATTATAAAGAAAATTCAAAATTAAGGAAATTATAAAATTTAACCATAGATTTCACAGATTTAAAAGAAATGTCATTCTGAGCGAAGCGAGGAATCTGACACGGTGTGTCACCCTGAACGAAGTGAAGGGTCTTATTAGTTCCTTCGCTACGCTCAGGACAAGCTTTGGGCTTCGCCCTCAGAATGACAGCATTGCTGTCATCTGTGTTGATCTGTGTTCATCTGTGGTTTCATTAAGTTTTTGTTCGTTTTTAATTATTTAGGAGGGAGATACGAAAATGAAAGAAGACAAACAAAAAACCTGGTGGCCCCATCATGTGTTAAAGGCAGGGTCTCTTATGATTTTAATATTTATAGTTGTAATCGTATTAGCGATAAAATATCAGGTTCCTGATAAAGCCCCGGAGATTGTACCATTTTCTGATGATGGTCAGTATATACCCGGTCCGGAATGGTATTTTCTCCTATTATGGCAGCCGTTCTGGTATCTTAAAGGTCCCTATAAACACCTTCTTCCTTATAGCGTAATTGCCCCATTTATTTTTTTACTATTTCTAATCTTTCTCCCCTTTATTAGAATGCCATCATTTTTTAAACGAAAAGTGGAGGTTAATCCTGACAATAAAGAACC